>NZ_CP095413.1:2443636-2749090 GCF_023016285.1 Muricauda sp. SCSIO 64092 | reverse complement strand
TGATAAGGGAAAGTTCTCTGAAAACGTCCAAAGGTTTTTCGGATGACGTTATGGAAAAAATAAAGCTTGAAACAAGTCGAAAACAGATTCCTTTGTCCCAAATGATTGCGTTGATTGTTGGCATGCTCATTTTTGGATATGTGCTTTTCGTGTTTGGCAGTAAACAAATCAATTTTTCGTTGTTCAGTTTTAATTGTAGGACACCATTCCTATCCGCACAAATTACAATGGCCTTGTTCTTCCTTATTGGCATCTATGGCCTATTCGGGCAAAGGCATCCTATGCATATGGACTAAATCAACTTTTTGGGAGTGAAAAAAAATTATATTCTACAAGGGTTCAATAAACCGATGTAGTTGCTGTAGCGTAAGTGGCCTATATTTCCGGCTTTGCGGATCAGAGCCATTTTACCAAAACCTTTAAAAAGTACTTCCAGATGACCCCCAAAAAGTATGGATCAAGCGTATGATCACCATACCTCCGGCTATGACACGGACCGGCAAATGGCGACTAGGGTACCGTAAAGGTTACCGCATCTGCGGACACTGTATTTAGGTTTGGAAAAATCCTTCTGCCGACATCAGTGTCCTCATAGTCATTGCTGAAAAAGGAGTCACCATAGACCTTCACATAGACATTGGTCCCCGACTGAAATCCAAGTGATATGAGCTCTGCGGCCGATATAGTGAATTGATTGGGATCAATCCTCGCCTCCAGGACCTCGCTAAAGGATGTGAACACCGTGTTGCTCACGGATGCATCGGTATGATAAAACGCTCGAATGTACACCGGATTGCTATTATTGGAGGCAGGAGAAGTGGAAACTTCAATAATTACATTATCCGCGGATACGTTTACGGAAAGGTCGGTTATTTCTGTAGTGGAAACCTGTCCCAATGAAGGGGATTCCGAAATATTGGTGTCCACAGGATTGTTATGTGCCAAATCAAATATCTTGAACGTTCCGTAACCGGTCTTGGTATAAGTGAGGTTGTAAGTTCCAAAGGCAACGTCGTTAATGATAAAGTTCCCCCCGGAATCCGTAATTGCAGACTTTGTAGGAGTTGCGTTTTCAACGGTCACGGTCATACCGGCATTGTCCAAAAGGGAGGTTCCGCTATCATATAGAACTACTGACCCTAGAATGTTGGAAGAGGTTATTGGGTCGGGCGTTGTCCCGTCATCCCCATTACTGCATGACATTGAAATTTGAAAAAGAATTAGTAGGGATAATGGAAAGATTTTTTTCATGGCGTGCTTATTTTCGATACGTAATATCTGGGGAGAACTAAAACGTTTACATTCTTAAATGTAAGAAAAATACTAACGCCATGCTCTTGGACAGAACTTCATTTTCCTTACAAAACGTGTCCACCATGCGGAGTGGCAGCGATTTTACCCTTCGTTTTATAGTAAGTCCGGTTTTAAGAGATCTCAAGCCTATAGCCCACCCCATGTACATTCACGAGATTAACCGAATCGTCATGCTTGAATTTTTTCCTGATCTTGGATATAAAGGTATCTAAGCTTCTGCCCACAAAAACACCGTTGTCCTCCCACACTTCCTTAAGGAGTAATTCCCGTTTTATGATCTGGTTCGGTTTTTCGCTAAATATGGCAATCAATTGACATTCTTTTGAAGTAAGTTCAATGGTGATATTGCCCTTGACCAGTTTATTCTGCTCTTTGTGGAATTCATAGCTCCCAATCTTCCGAAACCTCGGGATTTCAACTTCGGAAGTATTTGATTTCCCCTTCTTCCAATAGAGCAATCCAAATCCCAGGAAACCTATCGCCACCAAAGACATTAAGGAGTAATTCGTATCCAACGGCAAAGCTGATGGTTGCTGTGTAAAAAGTATTTTTATTTTATAATTGTCACTAGGTAAATTCCGACCAATGCACGGGATGATATTCTTTTCAACATCCTTTTTGATTTCGTAGCTATAAGAGACCTCTCCACTATCACGATGGATAACTTCAACAATATAACTATTGGGCAAATTTGAAGCTTCCAAACTTTGGGCCACAATTTTGACCAGACTATCCGGCACAACGGATAGCTTTTTTTGAAAGGACACTTCAAAGCTATTCCCATCCAATTCAACTACGGGCAATACCAGTGAAATGGAATCATTGTTGGACAAGAGCAACCTATTGCCAGAATCCCTAAGCGCAATTTTTACCCGCTCCGAAAAATTGTCGTTTTCGTCGATTCCTATATAACCCAACAAAGCAAAGGAAATTAAAATCGCAAAGGATAGTAGAATTAAACTCTTTCGCTGCTTCATCATGTGGCTATTGTTCAAAAGTCAAGTAAGCAAAAAGTTACCACTTTTTACACTTGTTTTGCATTTTTTTGACATGGCCTGAGGCGTCCAGTAATAGTTTTACAAAAACCATCCTTTATGAAGAAAAGTGTCATATTGCTTGTCCTCCTTTATGCCACCTCCATGGTGAGCGGCCAGAACGAAATTAAAATCGATACCGAGCCCATTGCATTTGGGGCTACCCTGGAAAATGCAAACGATAAACTGGTTCTAAAATCAAAATTCATTATCGACAGGACCCGATGGGCCATTACCTATGAATCCAAAAGTTTGCTAAGCAGCCTTAAGGATGACATCATTTCCGATGCCATTGCGTTCGAGGTCATTGTTTATACCAAATAAGCTCCATGAAAATCAGCTATCAATTTGTAAACAAAAGGCGCATTGTAATTACGCTTATGTTTTTAATGGCTTTCCATTTGTCCTGTCAACCCAAGCTGGACAAAAAAACGGTTTGGACGGTGGCTTGGAGTCCCAACGGAAAATATATTGCGGCCGGTGGTGATCAGGATGAACTACAACTATTTGATGCAAATACATTGGAATTGATCAAAACCTATCCCGTCCAAAATGTACAGTTAAGCAGGTTAAAATGGCATCCCTTTAAAAACATCTTGGCCATTATAACACAGAGCACGACCATAAAAGCAAGGATTCTTGATCTTGACACAGAAACATGGACGGATCTACAGGGCTTGAAATCCGGTTTTCGAGCCTTGGACTGGAATTATTCAGGCGACCTCCTGGCCGTTTCCGAGCTTGAAGATGCGGTATCGGTATATACCGTTGATGGTGTTTTCGTGAGTAGGTTTTTGGCAGACCCAAAAGGGGTTGCCGATCTGGATTGGCATCCATCCAAAGACATCATGGTAACCGTAGGCACACAGATAGGAATCTATACCCAACAGGGCGATACCATTAAAACCTTTGAACCCAGGACTGAAGAAACTTTTTTGCTATGCGTGGAATGGCATGAATCCGGGGATTTTTTTGTGGTAGGAGACTATGGCGACTTAAAAAATGCAGCGAACAAATTACTTCAGTTTTGGAGCATGGAAGGTGTAAAGCGCAATGAAATCAAAGGAAGCATTGGGGAGTATAGAAATATAAGGTGGCGTCCTGATGGAGAAAAATTGGCCAGTGCAAGTGACGCCCTTAGAATCTGGTCCAAAGAAGGTAAACTATTGGCCGAATCAAAATCAACGAAAGATTATTTATGGGGTGTGGATTGGAGTCCGGACGGCAAATTTGTGGTAACATCAAGCAGTGAGGGAAAAATCGTCATCTGGGACGAAAACGCACATATAAGCCAAAAGCTGGACTAGAAATAAGGCCAAAATTCAAAATCCACGGCGCCAATCGGTTCCTTTGGTTTTTGTCCGTTTTAGTGCTGTCTTTACTGCTAAACCTATCTTAAACCTCCGCTATACCTATAGCTTTTCCAATCGCTCTTTTATTTCTTTTAACCGCAACCAATTTTGGTAAAACACCGGTAAGGCCATTACACTTTCTATATACTGAAAAACATAGATAATCAGGGAAAACAAGGCCCCATATGCGATTTTTCCCGCGCTTACCGAGAAAACTATGGAGAGTACCAAAAAGCCCATTAAGACCATCCATGACATTGAAAAATTGAACACCTCCAAATCCGATAGTTTAATGTTCCATTTCATCATTTTTTTTAGATGGGAGGCCAACAGTGTGCCGTTGTTTGTCGATATAACATCTACCTGCTTTTCAAACTCATTGTTATAGGCGCCATTGAAATAGGTAGTTCTCTTTCTGGTCAAAAAATAAATGAGAAAAACTAAAAATGTGGCGCCAAGGCCTACAAGAAATACATGGAGATTCAGGCTCGCAATAATGATGACCACTCCAACCATTCCCACAATGGTGGATATCAACAGGGGAAGGGAATTTTCCAAAAACTCGACAATCTCATTGATCATGCCCAATCGTGCCGTTTTGACGGAAGATCGGTTTTCCTCAATTCCCAAAAGCACTGCACTGCCCAGCCTGCGATATATCCTGGCATAAATTCTTGAATCGAAAAATCTGCGCCCACCCCCGATCAGAATGATCAGGGTGCCCAAAACGCCAAGTTGAAGGGCATGCCCATAGTTCCCCCCTAGCGCATTGTCTATCGCAAAACCAATGAACAGGGGAATCAGCAACTCGATAGCGGATTCGACCAAAATCAGGAAGAATATGAAGATAAGTTTCCACTTAAACTCCAAGAGCACGGACCGTATGGTCACATTTTCGGAATCGAGTCGTTTTCTGATCCCTTTCCAAATTCTTTCCTTATCAACCATATGCCGTCCGTTTAACATGGGACGTTATTTTAACCGTTTCCAGGTTTCGCTATCGGAATAGCCCCATGCCGAATAGCTTATGACCAGGGTATTGCTATCCCTTAATGTAAGGTGGGCCCTTACTTCATAGTTTTTCCCTTCATGGGTAAAAATGAACTTTCCCGTGCCTTTTTCCCTTTCAAATGAGATGTCCTTTATCGCCAATGATTCATGTGCTGCACCACGACCTTTATCGTCTTTAATGTAAGTGGTATAACAAATGGGTCTCCCATTTTCATTTCTAAATTCATACGTTACATACGATTTCTCGTTGTTCTCTTCATACTCCGCTTCCCATTGTCCGGACAATGGATTGTTTTGGGCGGTCAAATTTGTGATTGATACGAATGCCACCACCAAGGCAGTAACAATTTTTAACGCTTGCATACAACTATCTTTTATGGAATTGTGGTCAAAAGTAACCCCGGCGATATACAGGAATGGCGCTCCCTATAATACTGAACATAAAAATGTCCTGAACCATGGGCAAGGCAATTTGGGCATCCGTGGGATTTATATTGGAGCTACCTTTTAGAGGCCTTTTTAAATTCTGTAGGGGTTAGGGAGGTCACTTTTTTGAAGGCCGTATAAAATGCCGCTTTACTATTGAACCCCACATCCAGCGATATGGCAAAAATGGTGTCCGGTTTTGGCATAAGCAGTCGTTTTTTGGCTTCCTCAATTCGAAAACCATTGATGAAATCGGGAAAGCTCATGCCCGAATTTTGATTAATGGCCTGTGAAACATGGTGAATGGAGCTTCCCAACTTTTCAGATAGGGTATTCAATTTTAAGTCGAAATCCAGATACAATTGTTCTTCCCTGACCAAGTTGCTTATTTGAGCAAAGAGTTCGGACGAATCCTTCAAGGAGGACTTTGCATATTTATTTTTGGTTTCCTCCGGTAAATCCTCAAAGTCCCCCGAAAAGGCAAATACGGGAAAATGCATGATGGAATAGGCAAAAATGAAAAAGAAAATAGCGATCAACAACGATTCAAACTTCATGGAGATTTGATAGGTGTCCAAGGTATAACCGTTTACGGATAGGTTGATGAACATTCCCAGTTGTAAAATGACAAGTGCAATCAATATCAATTTGGCCCATCTGTACTTGAGCCTTTCTTCCCTGGTAAGGACCAATGCCATGGGGGCCTTTCTAAACCGATAGAATGCCAGGAAAAAGAAGAAAATATTGAGTAAGGTGACCAAGAGGTATTCCACGAACAACCACTCATCATACCCTGAGGTTTGTAGTGATGCAAAGAACGTATCTATATTTTCATGTTCAAAAAGGGGATAAAAGAAGAACCACCGTAACAAGGTAAGACCGATAACGATAAACAGCCATTTTTTAAAGGCCACCGGTAATTTTATCAATAGGGCAATAAAGTAATAGAACACAAGTCCTACCAGATGATGGAACATATAGGATATTCCAAAATACCAATTGCTTCCGCTCTCGCTCAACGTAGTGTAGTAATCAAATGATACGAAAGCAAAATAAAATACAAGTGTCGCCAAAATATAGCGAAGCCTTTTATCCCTGCCCAGACCGGACTTTCGGAACAAGACAAAAACCAACAATAACACCCCTACGGCTAGGCTCAATAAGGGGGTTATGTTTAAGATATCCATAGGGCAAATGTAGCATTAAAGCCCTTAAAAAATGGAGTGTTCCCTTCAATCGTTATGGCATGTATGTCACTTTATATATTGATTTACAGGTTAAAAAAGGTTGAAAAAGAATGAAAAAACATAGGACGTTTGAATCATTTTCCTGAATCATGTACATCCATTATTAAACAAAGTACAGAATTACCAGGGCATTTATCGTAAGGATAAGTGCCAATAGAAGCACCCAGACCCAAAGTTTGATATGAAGATTCCTGGCGATTCTCACTTCTGCCCACCACCAAACACTGATGTACCCAATCCAAATCCATGTGTTTTCTATTTTATGTAGCAGCATGACGATCATTCCTATCAAAAAAACAATCATAACAGCCGAAAACTTTACGATGTCAATTTTTGATGGTTTCATGTAAGGGTCTTTTACGTCCTCTGCTTCTAATGACATAAAACAGGGAGGGAATCAAATACAGGGTCAACACAGTGGAGGTGATCATCCCGCCAATGGTGACGATGGCCATGGGTATTCTATATTCCGCTCCCGCATCCCCCAGCCCAATGGCATTGGGCAGCATTCCAACGATGATGGCAACCGTGGTCATAATAACGGCCTTCATTTTGGTCTTGCCCGAAACAATGGTCGCATTATAGATATCCATTTTCTTTTTGTGCATCAATTGTTCGGTATAGTCGTGGATCAAAATATCGTCATTGACCACCAAACCCAATAGGGTAATGATGGCCATCAAGGACATGATATTCATAGTGGTGCCGGCAAAATACATGATGACAAAAACACCTATCAACGCCATGGGAACCGTGGTAAAAATGACCAAGGGTTGCCATAGGCTTTCCATTAGCGAGGCCAACAACATGTACATCAATACCAGTGCCAATATAAAAGTGACCGTCATATCGGCTACGGTATTGTCCAATTCCTCCACATTACCGCTCCATTGGAAATCCACACCCGTGGGCAGGTTTATCTCGTTAAACTTGGAATCGATGGCCGCCCTAACATCTCCCAATATATAGCCAGGGGCCAAGGTAGCACTGAACTCGGCGGTTTTTGACTTTTCCTTATGGAGGATTTGGGCAGGGGCAGTTTCATAGAACACCTCGGCCAACTGCCCAACGGTAAACATCCCCGTCGCCGTATGGACAGGGAGCTGTTTGATATCTTCAACCGAGTTCGCCTGTGAAACGGGTACCTTGATGTTGATGTTGTACTCCACATCGTTTTCACTCATCACCGTGGCCTTGATTCCTGTAATGGCACTGCGAATGACCAATGCCAGTTCATTGACCGAGATGCCCAGTTCGGCCAACAAACGCTTCCTGGGCCTGAACTGGACCAAGGGTGGGCCATTTCGCAGACTCGATTCATACGAAATCAGGCCTTCCACATCCTTTAAAAAATCCATGACCTGATCGTTTGCCTTGGACAATTGCGCGGCATCATTGGACTTTAAGGAAAACCCCAGATCGCCGCTTTCCTCAGAATTCACCGTGGCCACTACAGGTTTTATCTCTGGAATCCCCTTGAGGTCATTTAATATTTTCTCGCCAATTTGGCCATTGGACAGCTCGCGTTCCACGCTTTTGTTGAGCTTCAATGAGATGTTGGTGTAATTGGATCCGGTGGTAAAGGAGTTTTTACTGCCCAGCATACTCAATACCGCCTTTACTTCGGGGTAGGCAGCAATCTTTTGTTCGACCAGTTTGGTCAATTCCCTGTTCTTTTCGATGGACGTGCCCGGTTGCATTTCGAGTTCCACAAACAAATCCCCGTTGTCCGATTCCGGTTCGAATTCAAATCCGATTTCCCCCAGCAAACCCATACTCATAATGAAAAAGAAGAACATCACGGCAAACAGAATGATGGGGTTGCGTTTTCTGGACATCAACCTTCGTAATGATTTTTCATACATCTCTTGAAGTCTTTCAAATGATTTGATGATCCAATTGGAAAACTTGGAGGGTTTTGGGTCGTTCCTCAATAAAATTGATGCGAGCATCGGGGTCAAGGTAATGGAGACCAGGAGCGAAAAAATGGTCGCAAATGAAATGGTCAAAGCGTATTCCCTAAAGAATGCACCGACTATGGAATTCATGGAAGCAATGGGTAAAAATACCACCAGGTTGGTTCCCGTGGATGCCAAGACCGCCGTAAACACTTCCTGGGTACCGGTAACGCAGGCCTCTTTTATGGGCAAGCCCTCCTTTTTAAGGCGAAGAATGTTCTCCAAGACCACAATGGAGTTGGAAACCAGGGCCCCAATGGCCACCGCAAAGCTCATCAATGACAGCATATTGAGCGATCCATCAAAGAGCCTCATGGCCAAAAAATTGATAATGAGCGATACGGGAATGGAGATACTTACGATTACCGTGGCCTTGATATTGTTTACAAATAGAAACAAGATCAGCCCTGTAACGAGGATACCCAGAATAACATTTATCATGGCATCGTTCACCGAGCTTTCAATATATTCCGAAGAGTCAAATGGCAAGCTCAGGGTTACCCCTTCGGGCAGGCTTTTTTGAATTTCGGGAACCAGTTCCTTTACTTCCTTGGCTATGGCCACCGCATTTGCCGTACTGCTCTTCTGCACGCCTATGCCCACAATATTGTTCAGTTCCTTTTTTTCAATGCCATCATAAAAAAAGGCATCTTTTTTTGCGGATTGGAAGGTGTCCTTTACCGCAGCAAAATCGGTCAGTTTCCTTTCCCCGTAAGGGGTGGCGATGAAGGTGTTCTTAACGGATCCAACGGAGTTGTATTTGCTCCCGGTCTTTATGATGGATTCCCGATCCTCCCGTACGATATCTCCTCCGGACATATCCACATTGTTCTCCTTTAATTGCGTGGCGACCTCTGTTATGTCCATACCCAAACCATAAAGATTGTTCTTATCGACCTCCACATGGATTTCACGTAATTTTCCACCATTGAACTCAATTTTGGTCACCCCATCGATACGCGAGATTTTATCCTTGATTTCCCGTCTCGATAGTTGGTAAAGTTTGTTGGCATCCACATTTCCGGTGATGATCAGATCCACCACAGAACCACTGTTCATACTAAAAGGGGCCAATAGGGGTTTAGATCGTTTGCGAACGAAAGGCAATTTGGCCTCTTTGGGCAAAAAGGAAACCACCAAATCTATCTTGTTGCGCAGCTCGGCCATGGCCTTGTCCTGGTCTTTGTCCAATTCGAATTGAACAATAATCATGGACATATTGGGCATAGAGTAGGACTGCATGAGTTTTAACCCGTTGATGGTAGCCACTTCTTTTTCAAGTAGATTGGTAATCTCGGTTTCCACTTCCCCAGGGGTCGCCCCAGGATAGTCCGTTATGATGACCATGGCGGGCAGATTCACCTCGGGCATCAGGTTTACCGGTAGTTTTACATAAGACATAAATCCGAAGAGCAATAGTGCCAAAAAGACCATTGACGTGGTAATTGGTCTGGATACAGCGAAATTGGTGACTTTCATAGCTATTCTATTTACTGAACGGTTATCACCGGACTATTTCCTTCCACTTTTTCTGAACCGGCGGTAATCAAATGCTGCCCGACTTCCAATCCCTCAATGATCTGTACCGAAGTTTCATTTCGCTGCCCTATCTTCACGTCGGTTTCAATGGCCTTACCATCTTCGATGACGAATACATAATGCCTGTTTCCGATTTGTTTTAATGACTCCACAGGAATCCAAATACTTGAAAGTGATGCTCCGGTTTCCAACGCAATTGCAACGTGGGTGCCTGCAAACGCTACCCCTTCGTTCTTAAATGAGGCGGTAACCGGAAATGCCTTTCGTTTTGAATCCATTTGGATGGACGTCCTTGTGATCTTCCCTTCGATTTTTTTATGGGAGAGGTTCAAATAGGTCCTTGCCCCTATTGCCATATGGGCAATATCTTGTGGTGTTACATAAAAATTTACCTCTACGGCAGCTGTCTCCGCCATGCTGAATAGGGCTTGTCCCATGTGCACTTCCTCACCAATCTTAATCGGCACCTGTGTAATGATTCCTGAAAAAGGTGCCCTGATGGTGTTCATATTCTGCAATTGCTGAGTGGTTTTGACCAGAACATCCAATTGGGTTTTATAGGTATCAACAGATACCTTTGAAACGGCACCAGCTTTAAACAGTTCTTGCTGCCGTGTATAATCCTGGGCCAACTTGTCCTGTTCAATCCTTGCTTGATCCGCCTGCAATTGATGGTTTAATGGAGGGTATGCCGCAATAACCTCACCGCGTCGTACTTTTTGACCGGGCCTGGCATTTAACTTCGTCACTATTCCTGACTGCTGTGCTACAAAACTTGCCGATTTGGAAAATTGCAGTTCCCCATGATAGATCTTGGTTTCATTGTAAGGCTCCTTTTTTAAGGTGATTGCCTTTACCTTGATCTGTGCTTCCTTAGTGGTTTCCTGTGGGGTTTCCGGCCAATAACAAGCCGACAAGGGTATGCCTGAAACAGCGAACATCAATAAACGTTTTATTGTCTTCATTTTTTGATACTTATTTTTTGGGCGCATTTAGTGTATTCGTCCCGTGATCCTTAACATTTGAAGGTGTGCTATATGTAAATCCAGATAGGAGTTTAACAGCCCTAACCGGGATTGCATGAGTTGCAATCGACTTTCCTTGAATTCGACGGTAGTGACAATACCCAGGTTCAATTGCTTTTTGAAAATTTCCATTTCACTTTCATTCAGCAAGATGGTCTCCCTATAGGTTTCAATATGGGCTATGGCAGTATTATAGTTGCTTTCGGCCGTTCGAAGTTCATTGAGCAAATGTTGTTTGGTCTTCACAAGGTCGAGCTCTGCCGTTTCCCTTTCAATGGAGGCCTTGGCGATTTTGGCCCTGTTGCTGCCCCCGGAAAAAATGGGCATATTGACCCCCAGTTGCACCAAGAACAATTTGTTTTCGTTGGCACTGAAATTAAAATCATTGGCCTGGGCATCGTAATTATATGCTGCGGTCAGATTCAATTTGGGGTACCAAAATTTCTTGTGGAGACTGATTTGCCTTTTGGCAATCTCAACCTCCTTTTTTAAGGTCTTGAGCCTCGGCTGTCCTTCTAGATCCCCCTCATCGGTATAGATGACATTGTTGAGGCTTATGGTTTCAAGATCATCCGTTAGAACGATACGTTCGGTAATGGGTATGTTGGCCAATACTTTAAGGTCGTTCTTTAATTTTCCAAATTGATTTTTGGCATTTTTAAGCGGTGGGAGCGTTTTTTTATAGAAAACCTCAGCTTGTTGTAGCTGTAGGTCACTCACCGTACCCTTACCGTGCAGCTTTTTGATCTGGGCCAATTGCGCTTTTGCCAAACTCGAGTTTTCCACAAGTATGGCCACACTGGCCCTGGTAAATATGGCTTGCCAATACAAAGCGGAAGCCTGGGCAGTAAGTTCATTTTGAAGGTGTTCGTCATGTAACCCACTGATTTCCTCAGCAAGCTTCGTAATTTTGGCTGCGGAAAAAATGGCGGGATCAAATAGGGTCTGGTTCAATGCGGCATTGGCACTGACACTGTTGTTAAAATTGGTCCTTAACCGTGTTATGCTTCCATCAAAATCGTTGATAAAAAGAAAATTTCTATTGAAGTCCCGTTGATAAAACCCATTGACACTCACCTCTGGCAAGAGTGCGGATTTGGCCATCTTGGTTTCCTCCTTTGCTATCAGGACCTGCTTTGCACTCTGCTTCAAATCGATATTGTCTTTTTTTACCAATTCGATATAGGATTGCAAATCCATTTCCTGGGAATGCAATGGGAAAAACATCCATACGATGACACAAAAAACCCAAAAGGGCAAAGGGCGAAATTGATACGTCATTTGCTTCGTTATTTCGTGATGAATAGGGTTGACCCCATCTCTCGAAGCAAATGTAGAATGGTGATATGCCGTATAAGACTTGCCCTATAAATCAGGACAAAATTGTTGATGGTAAAAATGTCTTGAATTGACGGGAATTGTTTTAAATAATGGACAATCCCATTTTAATTGGATTCCGTTTACCCCTGCAAGACTTTTTGTTGATCGGAGCTGTCCTATATTTTATCGACCACGACTTTGTAGGTGGGATCTTCCAATACGTTCACCTCAATAATATCATCGGCATTTTGCAGCAACCGTCTACAATCCTTACTCAAATGCCTTAGATGTACATTTTTGCCCGCCTTACGGTAACGCTCCGTAATTTTGTTCAAGGCCTCAATACCGGACATATCGGCAACCCGGCTTTCCTGAAAGTCGATAATGACTTCCTGGGGGTCGTTTTGCACATCAAACTTCTCTGCAAACAAGGTAGTGGAACCAAAGAAGAGTGGTCCATATATCTCGTAATGCTTCACCCCGCTTTCATCAAGATACTTTCTCGCCCTAATGCGCTTTGCATTTTCCCAGGAATAGGCCAAGGCAGAAATGATGACCCCCAACAATACGGCGACTGCCAAATTATGGGTAATAGCGGTTATTAAGGTCACCAAAACCATCACAATGACATCGGAATTGGGCATTTTCCGAAAGGTCTTAAAACTGGCCCACTCAAAAGTGCCTATGGCCACCATAAACATCAATCCCACTAAAGCGGCCATGGGCAAACGCTCAATTAAGCGGCTCCCAAACATGATAAAAACCAGTAACATTACTGCGGCGGTAATTCCTGAGAGCCTAGCCCTTGCCCCAGAGGAAGTATTGATCAAACTCTGGCCGATCATGGCACAGCCCCCCATTCCCGAAAGAAATCCAGAAAGGATGTTCGCCGTCCCCTGGGCCACACATTCCTTGTTACCACTGCCCCTTGTTTCGGTAATTTCATCAATAATGTTCAAGGTCAACAGGCTTTCAATAAGTCCTACCCCTGCTACTATCCCAGCGTAGGGGACTATAATCCTAAACGTTTCCCAGGTAAAGGGTAACTGCGGAATGGACAATGGTGGAAAGCCACCCTTTATACTTTCCCCTTCCCGCATGGTATCTGCAACGGTCAAGGTGTCAATCCCAAAACCCAGGACAACGGCAGAGACCACCACAATGGCCAATAATGAGGAAGGGATGGCCTTGGTCAACTTTGGGAATCCCCAAATGATCAACATGGTCAATAGCGTTAGGCCCAACATCACGTATAAACTGGAACCGCTCATCAGTTCCCCAGTAGTTTTGTCATAAAAGTTGGGAAATTGGGCCATGAAGATGATAATGGCCAGACCGTTTACAAAACCGAACATGACAGGATGGGGGACCAATCGTATAAATTTCCCCAATCGCAATAACCCTGCACCTATTTGTAATACCCCCGCCAGGATAACAGTCGCAAAAACATAATGTAGGATAGTGGTTGGGTCAATTCCTGGAAAGGTTTCCTTTAGTTCCAGGATCAAACCCACAAAAATCACGGCCACTGCCCCGGTGGCTCCCGATATCATACCGGGTCGGCCCCCTAAGATGGAGGTAACCAATGCCAAAACAAAAGCAGCATACAGCCCGGTCAAGGGTGAAAAACCGGGAATTAAGGCAAACGCAATAGCTTCCGGGACTAAGGCCAGGGCGACCGTTAGTCCGGAAAGCATTTCTGTTTTGT
Source organism: Muricauda sp. SCSIO 64092 (assembly GCF_023016285.1). GTDB lineage: Bacteria > Bacteroidota > Bacteroidia > Flavobacteriales > Flavobacteriaceae > Croceivirga. Next base: position 2,735,156 of record NZ_CP095413.1, on the reverse strand, counting down.
AGTCTACCTTTTGTTTAAAATCGAATAAATTCAGGTATTTGCGCATTGTTTCTTCATTGAAGCCGGCAAAAATACCATTATTCGTTTAATAGGCTAGGAACTGTTTTACTTTTAAATATTTGATAATCTACCACGCGGTCGACCCCAGTAACCTTTCTCCAAGGGGGGTTAATTTGGCCGTATCGTATTTGGTCTGTTCCCAGTTCCGTGGATCTCCCGTAAAAGCATATCCTTCCGGGGCCACCCTGTTCTTCCAGGAGTGGATGCGCCAGTCCCTCATGGCTTGATTGTCCTCTTCGGCAGGCATCATGGAAATGTATTGCGCAATACGCACTTTGTTCCCTGATTTATTGGGACGGATACCATGGGGTTGGGTACTGTTGAAAATGAGCAGATCTCCCGCTTCCATTTTTACTTTAACGATTTTGTCCTCCAAACCTGTCGTATCCGGCTGAAAATGGTCGCGGTCTTCCGGTTGCGTTAATTTCCAGGTATCATAATTGCGGTACAACCACGGAATACATTGAAAGCCACCCATATTTTCATCGGTCTGGTCTGCCAAGGCCAAAACCCCCTGTACATTTTGAGGTCTGGTCTCTGGATCATAATCCCAATGAATAAAGCCTTTTTTGTTTTCCCCGGGCCGTTGTGGAAAATTAAGATTGGCCCGATCAATGGTCACCCATAATTTCTCCGTGCCCCAAATATCCACAAAGGCATCATACACCCGCTGCGCCTGCCTATTGTTCCAAAGGTGTTGGTTATTGTACGCCTCCACCATTCCCGTACCTGTCAACTCCTTCATCTTCATTTCGGCCCTCGGTGCAGCGTACCAGGTCTCTGGGTCGTTCGGATCCTTTTCGTCAAATTCCCAAAGAAAGTCCGCAGTGGTTTGGGCCTGCTCCCTGGGTATCGCATTCTTGATAACGATATATCCATTTTCCACCCAAAACTTCCAATCTTCTTCAGAAAGGACCCTTAACGGTTTTCCATTGCTACGATCGTTCAATTTTTGTTTGCTACTTGTGGCCGTTGAAGGATTTCCAGGAATCTCTTCATGGCCCTTATTTGCCATTTCTAAGTTTACATCTTGCTTCATACCCTTTGTATTTAATTATTTCTTGTCCAAAACTACTTTTCCATGGGAGTGGTTTCAAGAAGTATTTTGACCAAAATTTTCATTTTATTGACTTTTTTGGTCTTATTAATATCTTTTTTTGCTATTTTAATTAAAAATGAAGGTTCAATTAGAAAATATTAGACCGGACGAAGCCTGCTCCTTTAGGTTATTGCACAACCCCAAAATGAACGATCTCTTTTTTTGGCATTTTCATCCGGAATATGAATTGGTCTACATTGAGGGTGCCAGCGGTACCCGACATGTTGGGGAGCATATTTCCAATTTTGTGGATAGTGATCTGGTGCTCATTGGATCGTACGTTCCCCATCTAAATTTTGACTATGGCATTAAAACGGAATACCAAAAAGAGGTGTTGCATTTCGATGCCGATTTTTGTGGCAATGTGCTTTCCAAAATCATTGAGCTTCCCAAGGTTCCAAAGCTTTTGGAACGGTCCCAACGGGGAATGGCATTCTACGGGAAGACCAAGATTGAAATTGGGCTACGAATGAAGCAAATGTACCCCCTCGATAGTTTTGCACAGCTCCTTGAGGTATTTAAAATCCTGGCATCACTTTCGGAAAGCGATGAGTTTGAACTCTTGCACGACCATCCCGTCCTCTCCAATAAAGTCAAAAGCAAACAATTGCGTTTACAAAAGGTATATGAGTTTATTAGTGTGAATTATCAACGAAAAATAAGTGTTGCCGAGGCGTCCGACCTATTGAATCTGGGAAACGAAGCTTTTTGTCGGTATTTTAAAAAGGTCTCCGGTACCACGTTTACCCGCTTTCTAAACCAATACCGTGTAACCCAGGCCAAGCGGCTCCTATTATCCGGGAAAAACATTAACGAAGCCTTTCATGAGTCGGGCTTTGAAAGCCTGTCCTACTTTAACCGGGTTTTTAAAAAGGTTACCGGGGAAAATCCTTCGGCTTTCAAAAAAAGGGTGAGGAACCGAACAACAGAGGTCCCCTAACTATTGAATGGGATTGGGAAAAAGTCCTTTGACCGGTAAAAATGAATTTTGCCCATTCCTTTTAGAGCGTGTTCAGAAAGAAAAATCGCCCCGGGAAAATTCCTCAGGGCGATTTCTAACTAAATAACCAACCAAAAAACTTATTTGTATAGTCGTGGACCAACACGATTCCTTACATTTTTCGTTTACGTTCCACATTCATCTTCTCCCTAGTGGATTTTGTGCGCATTTTCCCCAACTTTCCATTGGACTTTAAATACTGTACAAATCCCCTTCCGGTAAACTCGTACACCGTTTCACTTGCTACATGGTAGAGCTCCACAGTACTATCATCAATAACGTAAAGCTCAAAGTAATCATTGCCCAAGTAGTCATAATCGAGTGTTAAAGTTTTGAGCGTTTCATCGTTTGTATCATAAACCCGATACTGCCCTTCGTAATCCCATTGCAAATTTGGAATGGGGGTCCCCGGCGTGTCCACGGAAGACTGGAAATACCCCCCACTGTCAGGAAAAAATCTTAGGAAATTCTCTTCATCAAATTCATTTACGGCACCCACTTCACTCGTAAAGGTTTTTTCCCATGCTTCAAACTCCTGCAATAAGTAATCGATGTTCTCATAAAAAAGACGGTCATAATCAAAACTTCTACGCTGATACCCATCCAGGAAATACGAGGTATTGGTCCTTCGGTTATAAAGTTCCAATGTACCGTTGTTTACTGCATAAACATCAAAAGTCCAAGACCCGTCCAAATCGTGGGCAATGTCCACTATACCACTTAGAGTGCCATAACTCCCCACATCTATCCCCAAACCATTACCGGTTTTTCCAATCCCTGCAATATTGTTGTTGGCAAAAACAACACCATTGACAAAAGAAAGGGTAAAGGCGCGTTGCAAAAAAGGAATCTCACCATTCCCTTGGGTGGCATTTATGTCCACATACCATAAATCATAGGATTGCAAGGCCTGGTCCGTATTGAAAGGCGACCCCACGATAATATCGTCCTCTAAAATAACTTCGGTATAGCAAGAACTTGCCAACAGTCCAATCCCGAATATTCCGAATAGTAGTTTTTTTGCTTTCATGGGTCCTGGGTTTAATAGTTCATGCCTTATAGAAACCAAGCATCGTGCCAAAAAATGTAATCTTTTGATAATCAATACTTAACATTCACAATATCTTTTCATTTATTTTTGGGGGCATAATTCTATTGTACTCTTAAATTGAAAATAGCGGTATTGGGTGGCGGAAGTTGGGCCACGGCTTTGGTAAAAATGTTGACCGAAAACTTGGAAGAGGTGCATTGGTACATGCGCAGTATTTATGCTGTGGAGCATATAAAGCGGGAAGGACAAAACCCCAATTACCTAAGTTCGGTCCAATTGAATACAGATTACTTAAAACTGACCAATACCATCGACGAAGCCGTTACTGCAGCGGATCTACTTGTATTTGTAATCCCTTCGGCCTTTTTGGAACAGGAACTGGAAAAATTGACCGTTTCCCTGGATGGCAAAACCCTTTTCTCTGCCATAAAGGGCATTGTGCCGGAAACCGGACGTATTGTGGGTGAACATTTTCACCACAAGTATCAAATTCCATACGATAATATCGGTGTCATTACGGGGCCTTGCCATGCAGAGGAAGTGGCTTTGGAACGCCTTTCCTATTTGACCATTGCCTGCTCCGATGGGGAAAAGGCCAATCTTATGGCCCAACATCTAAAAAGCCATTATATCCGCACCAAGATTTCTGACGATATTATCGGAACGGAATATGCGGCCATGCTCAAAAACATCTATGCCATTGCTGCGGGAATTGCCCATGGACTGGGCTATGGCGACAATTTTCAAAGTGTTTTGATGAGCAATGCCATTCGTGAAATGAAGCGGTTTATTGGCAAAGTCCATAAAATGAAACGAAACATCAATAACTCTGCCTACTTGGGCGATCTCCTGGTCACCGGTTATTCCACTTTTAGTCGTAATCGGATGTTCGGGAACATGATTGGGAAGGGCTACACCGTAAAAAGTGCCATGATGGAAATGAATATGGTGGCCGAAGGCTATTATGCCACCAAAAGTGCCCGCCTACTCATGCAGGAATTGGCCCATAAGACCAAAACACCCATCATCAATGCCGTTTACGAAATCCTTTACGCCGGAAAAGACCCGAAAAGGACGTTTAAAAAGTTGACTGAACGGTTGGATTAAGGCTATTCCCGTTCCAATGAAAAGTTGGAATGCAGTTCCAACTCTTCCTCCATTTTTTCGGTAAAGGCCAAAATCTGGGTATCGTCATAGGCATAGGCTTTCCTAAGGTCTTCCAAAACGGGTTTTAAGTATCCACGAACACTGTCAATGTCAAAATACAGTCGTCCTGTCCGGCGGATAAAGAAATCCATGGGGCTGGTCACCATTTCATGTTCCATACCAAACTTGAGTTCCGCACGTATCATCCGCAATGTGGCGTCCTTGTTTTTAAAACTTGCGTAATCGCTTAAAATCCGTTCGGTCTGTTTGCCGTAATTGGTCACCAGGTACCATGCATCGTATTTTGACAAACCATCTTCCTTGATTCGACCATAGACCTCATCGATGTATTTTTTTACCTGCTTATACTTTTTAAAATCATTGCCACATAGGGGAATGGTATCGGTATGGCATTCCTTCACCTCTATGTTATGGTCCTCCTCCAACTTTTTGGTAATGCGGTTGACCACCCGTTCCGCCATCTTACGATAACCTGTAAGTTTCCCTCCTGCAATACTGATAAGACCAGTATCCGAAGTGAAGATTTCATCTTTTCGGGAAAGTTCGGAAGCGGATTTACCTTCTTCATGAATGAGTGGCCTTAGGCCAGCCCAGGAAGAAATGATATCCTCCATTTCCAAATTGATATCGGGAAACATATTGTTAACGGCGGAAATCAAATAAATGGCATCGGCCAAATCCGTGCGGATATCGTCCTTATCCAAATTGTAATTGGTGTCCGTAGTCCCAACATAGGTAATCTTGCCCCTGGGGATGGCGAACATCATGCGCCCATCGGGAATATCAAAATAGACGGATTGTTTTACGGGCAATTTGTCATGTGGAAATACCAAATGGACCCCCTTGGTCAAGTGCAATCGTTTCCCCTTTTTGGATTGGTTTATGGTACGGAGTTCATCTACCCAGGGCCCGGCGGCACTGATAACGTATTTGGATTTTATCGTAATCCCATCCCCCTCCTTGGATAGGACATCTTTTACAACAACCCCGGCCACCTGATTTTCTTCGTATATAAAGTCGGTCACCTTTGCATAATTCAGGGCAACGGCCCCATAGTTTAGGCTCGCCTTTATATTTTCTATCGTCAACCTGGAATCATCGGTCCTATATTCCGCATAATAGCCCGCTCCATTGAGTATTTTCTTGGGAAGCAGGGGTTCCAACTTTAGGGCCTGCTTTTTGTCCAACATCTGCCTTTTGTCATCCCCGGTTACCTGGGCCAAAATATCATATACCTTAAGTCCAATACTGGTCAACCACTTTCCGTAGGAGCCTCCTTCGATAAGGGGCAACAACATTTTTTCGGGCAGCACCAAATGGGGGGCAAGCTTATGCACAATGGCCCGTTCCGAACCTACCTCCTTGACCAGCCAAAAATCAAATTGTTTTAAGTACCGCAGCCCGCCATGAATCAGTTTTGTGGACTTGCTACTAGTTCCAGAGGCAAAGTCGTCCTTTTCAAGAAGCGCTACTTTTAACCCTCTGGAAGCGGCATCCAGGGCAATGCCACCGCCGGTGATGCCACCGCCGATGATCACGAGGTCAAACGATTCATTCTCCAGTTTTTTTAAGGTAGCTTTTCTATTAAGGTTGGAAAAGTAAATGGGGTCCTTCATTTTGCAGCAATTGTTTGAAATTCAAAATTAAGGGGTAAGCTCAGCAAATCAAAAAAATACGGCCCGCTAAGTGCTTTTAAATTCGTATTCACGTTCCACCCTGCAAATTCGCACTTTATACCAGCTATACCAATCGGATTTGCCCCTCTCCTGGGCGTATAGGTGTTCCAGGTTGGCCTTCCAGTTGGCAATGGCCTCCAGGCTTTCCCAATAACTCACTGCAATTCCCAAATTGGAACGGGCGCTCTCAAAACCAAGATACCCTTTTTGCTGTTTGGCCAAACGTTCCATTTGTTCGGCCATTTCGGCATATCCAAAATCACCCTCGGTTCGGGTGTTGGTGAAAATTACGGCATAATACGGTTGTTGCAACTCCATTAAAAGATATACTCCCTTTCTAAAAAATAATTGACCAAAGCTTCCTTCATAAGAACCGTTTGTTCCCCAGACTTTAAGGAAGGAAGGGTTTCCTTCACTTTATAGTGGGGCCAGCCTTCCTCATCATAAAAATCGAATTCATAATACCCATAAGGTTCCAACAAACGACAAATGGCAATGTGCATGAGGTTGACCTTTTCATCTTTCTTGAATTTTCGATGTACCTGGCCCAATTCCTGTATCCCGACCAAATAGATAATTCCATCCAGTTCCAATGGGTCCCCATCCGAAAACTTAGCGGATAATTTATTGACCAAAAGCTCCCAACGTGATTTTAAGCGCATGTCCCTTGCCATAGGTGCAAAGTTACTTTAGTGCGGTGTGCCATAAAAAGGTTTCAGTGAAAAATCCGTTCAAAAACCATTACATGGTCACTTTGTAGTCCCCCTTCTCCGATTTCCAGGGCTACCATGCATCCGCATAGGCTTTTTCTTTTGATGTCCCATAGCAGCCTATCATTGGACTTAAAACCAATGAATTATATTTGCGCAAACCACACTCATGAGCTTTTTGGACATTGTTTTGGGACTTTTATTGGTTTGGGGCCTATACAAGGGTCTTACAAATGGCCTTTTTGTGGAACTTGCTTCCCTTATCGCCTTAATTGCCGGAATTTACGGGGCCATTCATTTTTCCTACATCACTGGAGACTACCTTTCCCAGAACATGGCCTGGAATGATCGTTATATTAAAATCACATCGTTTATTGTCACGTTTATCGCCATTGTCCTATTGGTTCACCTGGCGGGAAAACTCTTGACCAAGATTGCGGATTTTGCCATGTTGGGATTGCTCAATAAAATTGCTGGAGGCATTTTTGGAACCCTAAAAGTTGCCGTTATAGTAGGAGCGCTTTTGATTTTCCTTGAAAAGGCAACCGCTTCTTTTTCCTTTATTAACGAAGAGACCCAAAAAGATTCCATTTTTTACCGTCCCGTCAGGGATATTGGTGCTTTTGTCTTCAGTAAGGTCTTAAAGGACGATACTACCGCCGAGCAGGAATGATACCCATTCGGAATTCCTTTTGACGATCGTTTTTCAACATTCATCCTACTTCATAAAAGCTGATGTTCGACCAATGGCAGTACTGCTTCGGCGAGTGGGGGAAAATAGTATGAAATACCCATTTTCATCGATGAAATATTCAGTGCAATTCATCGATTAGCCCTTATTCTGAAACATTTTGCACATTAACGAAAAAATAAGTTCAGACAAAGAGATTTTCTGGGTACTGCCACGCACATACCTACTTTAGTAACGAATATGAAAGAATTGATAATTAGTTGAGAGCATGAATTTACGTTACGCATTTATTCTTCTTTTTTCCATTTCCTTGGCTTCTTGCAGTACCACTTCGGTTTCAGGGGAAGAAGAATTGTTTGAAAACCAAGCCAAATCCTTAGAAGAAATTACCATAGAACTATCTGCCCAGGAACAGGAACTCTTTAATTTGGTAAACCAACACAGAACAGCAATGGGTATGGGCACCCTTGAGTTTAGCGAAGAAGCTTATAAGTATGCATTGGAACATAATGAACACATGATCGGGAAAGGGGAATTGAGCCATGATAACTTTAGTTCCCGGGCCGCCGAAATAGCCGAGGAAACCGCTGCGGAGCATGTTGCCGAAAATGTGGCCAGAAATTATCCATTGGCGGAAATGGCCTTAGAGGGATGGTTGGATAGCGCTCCCCATAAAGAAACTATTGAAGGGAACTTTACGCATACCGCTTTGAGTATTGAACTGGATACCGGGGGCAATCCCTATTATACTCAGATCTTCTTAAGAAAATAAATTTAGATTTAGGTTTATATTACGTGTTTTAATGGTTTGAAAAGGTCCGCTAGCTATGGCGGGCCTTTTCATTTCTTGGACAAGGTTTTGTAACTTTCCAAAAAATAAGTCATGGCCATACGACCTCCATTTAACTTGAACCAATGGCTTGAGGATAACAAGGATACCCTAAAACCACCGGTAGGCAATAAAAATCTTTATAAGGATGCCGGAGATTATATTGTTATGGTAGTTGCGGGACCAAATGCCCGAAAGGATTATCATTACAATGAAACCGAAGAACTTTTTTATCAGTTGGAAGGTACCATTGAAGTTCATATTCAGGAAGACGGAAAAAAGAAAACCATGGAACTTGGACCTGGCGATATGTACCTACATCCTGCCAAAGTTCCCCATTCCCCGGTACGGCATGAAGGTTCCATTGGTTTGGTCATAGAACGAAAAAGGGACCATATGCAGGTAGACGATGGACTCCTATGGTTCTGTGACAACTGCAATCACAAACTCTACGAGGCCTATTTTACCTTACATGATATTGAAAAGGACTTTTTGAAACATTTCAAACATTTTTATGGGTCCAAGGAACTTAGAACCTGTGACAATTGTGGTACGGTAATGCCCACGGATAAACGCTTTATAGAAGAAGGATAATGGTACTTGTTGCAAAGATTATTGTAGTTGTAGTAGCCTTGCTACATTTTTATTTCCTTTGGTTGGAAATGTTCGCTTGGACCACCAGGGGCCCAAAAGTGTTTAAAAAATTTCCGAAGGAACTCTTTGAACCTACAAAATCCATGGCCGCCAACCAAGGGCTGTACAATGGTTTCCTTGTTGCCGGTCTTGTTTGGTCACTCCTTATTGAAGACCCCGATTGGTCCAGGAACATAGCGCTCTTTTTTTTGGGCTGTGTTGTCGTAGCCGGGATTTATGGTGCCCTAAGCGTATCCAAAAAAATATTCTATATCCAAGGATTACCCGCCCTACTGGGTATAGTCGCATTTTTGCTTTCCGTTTAAGGATGAACACTTTTAATCTTTGTAATTTTGTTGGAATTTCAACAAAATCGCACTAAAAAGTTACAAATGGCAGAAACAGCTACGGCCTTTGGTATTCATGAGGCATTGGAAATCCTAGGGGTAAAGGAAATCAATCAGGGAACTTCGACTGGAATGGAGGCTTTTGGTTCAGGAGAAACCATCGCTTCATTCTCTCCCGTTGATGGTTCCATCATTGGAAAGGTCACCACTACCACGGAAGCGGATTATGAAAAAGTAATGGAAGCTGCAGGTGCCGCCTTTAGAAGTTGGCGATTACTTCCTGCGCCCCAAAGAGGTGAAATAGTCCGACAATTTGGAGATAAGTTGCGGGAAGTAAAGGAACCCTTGGGAAAGCTGGTTTCCTTTGAAATGGGCAAATCCTATCAAGAAGGATTGGGAGAGGTACAGGAGATGATAGACATTTGTGACTTCGCAGTTGGCCTGTCCAGGCAATTGCATGGGTTGACCATGCATTCCGAACGTCCCGGACACCGAATGTACGAACAATACCACCCCCTGGGAATAGTGGGCATTATTTCGGCCTTTAATTTCCCCGTTGCCGTATGGTCCTGGAATACGGCCCTTGCATGGATTTGTGGGGATGTCTGTGTATGGAAGCCTTCTGAAAAGACCCCCTTGTGCGGTATTGCCTGTCAAAATATTATTGCAGAAGTACTTAAGACCAATAACCTGCCAGAAGGGATTTCCTGTTTGATCAACGGAGATTACCGCGTTGGGGAGTTCATGACCCATGATAAAAGAATTCCCTTGATTTCCGCAACGGGCTCCATTCGTATGGGCAAAATAGTGGCCCAGGCCGTGGCGGCAAGACTGGGAAAGTCACTTTTGGAACTGGGAGGCAACAATGCCATTATAGTTACTCCGGATGCGGACATCAAAATGACAATCATTGGTGCTGTTTTCGGGGCGGTAGGAACCGCCGGACAACGTTGTACTTCCACAAGGCGGTTAATCGTCCATGAGTCCATTTATGAGCAAGTTAAAAACGCTTTGGTCGATGCTTACCAACAACTGAGGATAGGCAATCCATTGGACGAGAACAACCATGTTGGCCCCTTAATAGACACCGCTGCCGTTTCCCTTTATGAAAAGGCTTTGGAAAAAGCACGGTCCGAAGGGGGCAGGCTATTGATGGAAGGTGGCGTTTTAACAGGTGATGGCTACGAAAGTGGGTGTTATGTAAAACCGGCAATCGTAGAAGCCAACAACGCTTTTGACATTGTTCAGGAGGAAACCTTTGCTCCCATATTATACTTATTAAAGTATTCCGGGGAAGTTGAAAATGCCATTGCCCAACAAAATGATGTGGTCCAAGGACTTTCTTCCGCCATTATGACCAACAATTTAAGGGAAGCGGAACGTTTTCTATCGGTGGCCGGTAGTGATTGTGGAATCGCCAACGTTAACATAGGAACCTCGGGAGCCGAAATTGGAGGGGCCTTTGGTGGGGAGAAGGAAACTGGAGGTGGTCGTGAAAGTGGTTCGGATGCTTGGAAGATTTACATGAGAAGACAGACCAATACCATAAATTATACCACAGCACTTCCTTTGGCGCAAGGAATAAAGTTCGACCTATAAAAAAACCGCTGCCTAAAGAAGTGCAACGGTTTTAAACCAACTTAACTAACTCAAACTTAAATATCGTAAACCCTATTTCAATGCCGGAACCTTGTCGGGAGAAATAGGGTACTTACCTAGTTCTATGCTTCAAATTTCCCATTATTTTGTTTTACCTCAATACGCAACCTTATCGCTTGCACATAATACTGTATAATTGGTAAAATTTGTTCCGTTTTTAGCTTTATGTACATACGGTACAATAATGCTAACTGGTTGATACAATGCTGTTTTTTAAGTTTTTCCTTAGAAAAAATTAACATTCTCCGCTGCTTTTTTAATAAATTGTAGATTTAAACACCTATTCCATTAACGATGACGTGAAAGCTATCCCATGCCATTGGGGTTGCCATTCCCTTATTGATAGGGGTATTTCCTTATTTCGGGCTTTGTAGTAATTACCGTTAATACGTGTGTAACATAAGAGTGTCGAGGAAGCATCGCTTTCCAACAAATCACTGCTAACAAAAAACATGGAAAAATGAACTTTGATACGATCTGGTACTGGTTGATTGCCATTGTAATTGGTGTCCTATGTGCCTTTATAGGATATGCATTGGGCAAAAGAAAAAGAGATGTAATTGACAGTTCCAAAGCGATAAAGGCTTTGGAGGATGAAAACAAAAAATTAAAGGCCGATTTGGAGGCCTGTAACAAAAGGATATCGGAGACACCAAGGGCAAAAATGGAAAGGTCATCCCTTACCGCAGCTACCCACGAATTTCCCTTTGATGCTACTGCCGCCAAAGCAGTTTTCGGTAAACGTATTAAACAAGATGACTTAAAAATTGTGGAGGGCATTGGTCCAAAAATTGAAGGGCTGTTCCACAATTTTGGCATAAAGACATGGAAAGCATTGTCCGAAGTCACCGTAAACAAATGTCAGGAAGTATTGAATTCCGGGGGCAAACGCTATCGGATCCATGATCCATCCTCATGGCCAATGCAAGCTAGAATGGCCCATGAGGGCAAATGGAAAGAATTGATGAGATGGCAGGACGAACATAAGTCCGGAAAGTTTTAAAGCCTTTCATCCCTTGGAAACCGGCAAATACCGCCTTCAGTTTCTACCTCGCTCCCCCGCATAAAACGTATGGACGGGGTCACTTTGCCAATATTCCTTGGTATCCACATCCATTATGGTCAACGGTCCCTTAAATGCCGCACCAGTGTCCACATTCCAGACATTGGCCGCATTTTTGGGAATGGCATGTCCTGTTTTGGACAAGGGGGTATGACCAATGAATATTTCCGCATAGTGGGTAAACCGCATAGGATAATTCGTATCACCAGGGGACAATTTGGGGTTTAGTGCTTTAGCCAACTCCCAGAGTGTTCGGTCCCAATAGAAAAGCTGTTCAAAATACTCGTATGCAACCCCTTTTAAATTAGTGAAACCCGCATGTAAATAGAGCCGGTTATTTTCATCCAAAAAGTAGTTTTCCATATTTTCAAAAAACTCCAGATGCATATCCCACTTTTCCCGTCCAGCTTTCAAATAGGATTCGCGTGTTGCTTGACCTCCATGGGCCAACCATTGGGGATTTTCTTCACCGCTAATCATCCATTCCTTGCAAAGCTCATCATGGTTTCCCCTTATGAAAGTACAATGATGACTTTTATTCAATGCTATTAAAAATTCAACGGTTTCAAAGGCCTCACTCCATGAATCCACATAGTCCCCCAAAAAAATAAGATGGTCTTTCGGGGATACATTGGCTTTGTGCAAAAGCTGTTTCAAAGCCCTAAGTCCAGAATGCAAGTCTCCAATAACAAATCTCCTCATGTCAAATTTTTGGCAATTATAGGAACTTATCCGGCTTTCTACCCTAATTTAAAGTAAAGTTTTATCCAACTCCGATCCCTTTAAATTTCTATGTACCTTTCCTTATTAATTTTACGGAAGCAATGACTAAGGTTTTTTGTATAGGGGAACTCCTGATCGACTTTGTGGGTGAAAACCAAGGAAGTGATTTGTCAAAAGCAAATGATTTTACCAAAAAAGCGGGAGGGGCCCCCGCCAATGTGGCCTGCGCCATTTCCAAACTAGGCGGAAAAAGTTGTTTTATTGGTTGTGTGGGCAAGGACCCTTTTGGTTCTTTTCTTCTAAACGTCCTTAAAGATGGAAATGTGGATATTTCCATGGCCCAACGTTCCAAAACATTTACCACCCTGGCTTTTGTCTCCTTGGCCGAAGATGGTGAACGCGATTTTGTTTTTAGCCGTGGGGCCGATAAGGAACTCAAGTACGATTCGAGTATCAAAAAAATATTCCATAAAAATTTGGTTCATTTTGGGGCGGCTACGGCACTACTTGGTGGTTCTTTGGAAATAGCCTATAACCACTATCTTTTTGATGCCCTTACCCAAAATTCCTTCATAAGTTTTGACCCCAATTTTAGAGGGGATCTCTGGAAGGACAATGAATCCCATTTTATCAAAAAATGCCTTCCCTATGTGGAAAAATCACATTTGTGTAAGTTTAGCTTGGAGGAAGCCCAGTTATTGTCCGGGAAAGAAGACCTTAAGGAAGCAAGTGGGTACCTTCATGAGGTAGGGGCAAAAATCATAGTCATTACCCTTGGTAAGGACGGTACGTATTTAAGTATGGATGGATTTTCCACCTTGGTACCGAGCATTAAAGTTTCTCCCGTGGATACCACTGGAGCGGGGGATGCCTTTATTGGATGTCTTCTCTATCAGATTGCGGAATTGAATGATTTCAACACCATATTCCGGGACAATGACCTTTTGGTACAAATGATAGAAAAGGCCAATAAGGCGGGAGCTTTAACGACTACAAAATATGGGGCCATTGTGGCCTTGCCAACTTGGGAAGAAATAGCCTAAGGAAATCCTTTAGTTGTATTTGACCTTTCTTAGAATGCGTAAGGACAGTTTTAGGGTCTCATAGAGTCCCCTGTCCTGTTCCTTTATAATTGTACGCGCCAATTCCATCTGGTCCTTTGCCTCCTCAAACCCATTTAAATAGCAAATAAGGTAGGTGTCCGGTAAAAAGTGTAAATCCTTTTTCTCCGCTGGGGTAAGATTTATCCTGTTCTTTAGCTTTTGTAGTAAGGCACTATTACTGTTATAGATATGGTGAAGGGTCTTTTTGTCGTACTGCGGTGGTTCAAAGACAAGTTCACTGTTCATTTGATAATTCCCATTTTCCATAAAAGTGATGGTAACCTTTTCCAAAGGGTAATATTTCTGTTGCTTTCCCAGGCCCAATTGCACATACTCCAAGGTCGTAAAACTCGATTCGTCATAATATACGGAAACCTCGTCCAAAGCCGAGTAGAACAATTTCACTTGCTCATTGATAAGTTCAATATCTACCCGTGAATAGTATGTTTCCCCTTTCACCTTTTTGGCATGGCCGGCCCAACAAACTACAAACTGTTCCTTAAAGACTTTGTAATGACTGGTTAGATCGGCATGGCGATGATTGATAAAATCAATAACGCCATCCAAGGTAAGTTCTATGTTGTTCCGGGCATGGTGTTCAATGGTAGCTACTTTTTTGGAATTGATGTCCTTGAGTTCAATACCAAAAGCTTTGGGAAGGCTTATACTCCCTTCCCTAAAAAAAACGGCACCTCCATAGTATTTCCAAATATTCTTGCGAAGTGCACAAACCTTTCCGTTGGACTTTATGGTCACCAAACCAACCACCTTTCCTTCCAAAAGATGGGGAAATGGAATATTCTCATACGAAATCAATGGAGGATTGTCCAAATAAGCGTTTACAAGGTTCTGGATTTTACTATCGTCAAAAAAATCCACCCCAACAATCTTATTGTCCTCATCCTCTACCCCAACCACAATAAAGGAATTGTTCTTTGGATTGCTGTTGGCCAATGCACAGACATGCTTCAAGAACTTGGCCTTGCCCTCTTTTTCCCCAATGGAGACAAAACGTTTTTTATCGTAAAAGCTGTTCTCATCATTATGCGCCAAAAGGTTTTTAATGAGGAGACGTTTATTGATCATAACTCCTTCTTCAGAATAGTGGAACTGGCCTGCGCGGTAGGCAGCACCAGCAAATCGGCGATATTGACGTGATAAGGACGAGTCACCACAAAATGGATAATTTCCGCAATATCTTCAGCCTTAAGCGCATCATACCCCTGATAGACGGTACTGGCACGTTCGGTATCCCCCTTGAAGCGTACATCACTGAACTCGGTTTCCACCAGCCCTGGATTAATGGCCCCCACACGGATGCCATAGGCATTGAGGTCCTTTCGCATTCCTTGGTTCAAGGCGTCTACGGCATGTTTGCTCGCACAGTACACATTGCCCTTGGGATAGACTTCCTTTCCTGCCAAGGAACCAATATTGATAATATGTCCGGCCTGTCTTTTTACCATATCCGGAATCACCGCCTTGGAAACATACAAAAGTCCTTTTACATTAATATCCAACATCGCATCCCAATCGTCCAAGCTGCCATTTTGAATTGGATCCAATCCATGGGCATTTCCTGCATTATTGACAAGGACATCTATTTGGGAAAACGCTTCCGGAAGTGATGCAATGGCTTTGAACACCTCTTCCCGGTTCCTTACATCAAAGTTCAAGGTATGGATTTCCGTTTTTTTTGAAAGTTTCCCCTTTAAGGCGTCCAGACGTTCTTGTCTTCTCCCACACAAAATCAACGTAAACCCTTGTTCTGAGAACAACGCTGCGGTGGCTTTTCCTATGCCACTGGTTGCACCGGTAATTAGCGCAGTTTTCTTCATAATTACAATTTTTTAAGGAACCCTTCTGCCCTTTGAAGCCTCCAGCATGGTGAACCAGTCCTGTAATTCCAGCTCAATTTTAAGGGCTTCAATGGAACCGGACAACCTTTCCTTATTGGTAGTACCGACAACGGGAAAAACCTTGGCCGGGTGTTTTAGAATAAAAGCAAGCAGCAATTGGCTGGCTTCGGCATTATACTTTTCCGATAATTGCTTCAAAACGGGTTCAACCCTTTGTTTCACTTCATCTTCTTCCCGAAAAAAGCTCCCCAGGGGACTCCATGACATTACCATCCTACCATGGCCCATGCAATCATCAAAAGTACCATCTTCCATGGGATTGACATGGGTCAAGGAATATTCCACCTGATTTCCCTCTACGTTGACATATTTTTCCAAAAGGGCAATTTGCGATGGCGTGAAATTGGAAACCCCAAACTGTCTTATCTTACCTTCCCTCTTTAGCTGCTCAACCGCTTTGGCGATTTCTTCAGGAACCATTAAAGGGCTGGGCCTATGCAATAAAAAGAAATCCAAATAATCCGTTCGTAATTTTTTGAGGGACCGTTCCGCGGACCACACAATATACGCCGCATCATATTGATAATGCTTCACCGAATTAGTACGGCCCCGGGTCATCTGAATGCCACATTTGGTAATCAATTGAATGTTTTCCCGATCAATTCCCGAATCCAAAAATGCATCACCAAAAGCCTCTTCATTTCCATATTCGCCATAAATATCGGCATGGTCAAATGTGGAAATTCCATGGGTCAAACAAAAGTTCATCAACTCTGCCATGCCTTTTCTGGAAAGCTGTTTCCCCCAGCTTCCCCAAGTCATTGTTCCGGCAATTATTCTCGAGTAAAAATCAGTTTTGGACATGCGCGTGAAAATAAACATAAATCCCTTAAAAGGGTCATAAAACTTGGGGCTCGCAAGTTTTTTTAACCAATAATTAACAGAGCAATTTTAAATAAATTTTCATTTTGCACTTTGATATAAACCAGACCTGAACATCAAGTCTTTATGGAGGAAAATACTACTATTGATATTGCAGCTGTAAATGAAAAAATCGCTCAAGAAAGTGCATTCATAGGGTTGTTAAAACAAGAAATGGACAAGGCCATTGTAGGTCAGAAGCAAATGGTGGAGCGTCTATTGATCGGTCTCTTGGGACAGGGGCATATTTTATTGGAGGGAGTTCCCGGATTGGCAAAAACCTTGGCCATCAACACCCTGGCCAGAGCGGTAAAGGGAAGTTTTAGCCGTATCCAGTTTACTCCGGACCTACTTCCAGCGGACGTTATCGGAACGCTTATTTATAACATTAAAGAGAACGATTTCTCCATAAAAAAAGGTCCCATATTCGCCAATTTTGTTTTGGCGGATGAGATCAATAGGGCCCCGGCCAAAGTGCAATCGGCACTTCTGGAGGCGATGCAGGAGAAACAGGTAACCATTGGGGACGAAACCTTTATTCTGGATAAGCCCTTTTTGGTTATGGCCACGCAAAACCCGGTCGAACAGGAAGGTACCTATCCACTTCCCGAAGCACAGGTAGACCGATTTATGCTGAAAACGATCATAGATTATCCAAAACTGACCGAGGAGCAATTGATCATAAGGCTAAATCTTAAGGGGGGAATGGAACCCGTTAAGCCCGTGGTAAGCCTGAACCAAATTTTAAGTGCCCAGAAAGCGGCAAGGGAAGTGTACATGGATGAAAAAATTGAAAAGTACATTCTTGATTTGATCTTCGCCACCCGCTATCCAGAAAAGTACAATCTTGAAAACCTTAAACCACTAATTAGTTTTGGTGCTTCTCCAAGGGGAAGTATTAATCTGGCAACGGCCTCAAAATGTTACGCCTTTATAAAACAGCGTGGCTATGTTATTCCCGAGGACGTACGTGCCGTAGTTCATGATGTATTGCGCCACAGAATTGGTATAACCTATGAAGCTGAAGCCGAAAACATTACCTCGGAAGAAATAATCAACAAAATCGTAAACCAGGTAGAAGTACCATAACTCAGTTTACAGTTGTCAGTAAACGATGGGTTGTTGGTCACAAACAAAACTCATTGCACTTTTACACTGATTACTAAATACGAACCGCTGTTGACTGAAATAAATGGACACAAAAGAACTTTTAAAAAAAGTACGGAAAATAGAAATTAAAACGAGGAGGTTGTCCGACCATCTCTTCGGCGGGGAATACCATTCCACCTTCAAAGGAAGGGGTATGACCTTCAGCGAAGTGCGCCAATACCAATTTGGTGACGATGTACGGTCCATAGATTGGAACGTCACCGCGCGCTACAATGAACCCTATGTGAAGGTCTTTGAGGAGGAACGGGAACTCACCATGATGCTATTGGTAGATGTGAGTGGATCGGAACTTTTTGGTACCGTGGACCAATTTAAAAAAGAGGTGGTCACGGAGATTTCCGCAACACTGGCATTCTCTGCAATGCAGAATAATGACAAGGTGGGACTTATTCTATTCTCGGACGAAGTGGAACTGTTTATCCCTCCAAAAAAGGGAAAGAGCCATATCCTCCGAATTATTAGGGAACTGCTGGAGTTTGAGCCCGAAAGCAACAAAACCAATATCGCGGAGGCATTGAAGTTCCTTACCAATGTAATGAAAAAGAAAGCCATTGTCTTTGTCCTTTCGGATTTCATTGCGGAAGGTTACGCGGATACCCTAAGGATTGTTGGGAACAAACATGATGTTACCGGTATACGGGTATATGATGAAAAGGAGGAGTACATCCCCAATCTTGGGGTAATTCAGGTACAGGATGCGGAGGACGGTAGTATTCGATTGGTCAACACAAGCTCCAAACAGGTACGTCACAATTATTGGCGATACCACATGGAACGAGTGGATTATTACAACAATGCCTTTACAAAATCGGGCAGTGGCATCATCAATTGCAGGGTGGACGAAAGCTACGTTAAAAAATTGTTGGGCTATTTTAAAAGAAGGGGATAAATGAAGTTCAAGGCAAAAAATATGAAGTCCACATTACAGAGGAACCCACATTCTTGGTTCTTCCTTTGCCTTTGCCTTGTTCTAACAGTTTTTATCACACCTACAGTTACGGCCCAGGGGACATCTACCGTAGCTGTTGAAATTGATACGTTCCAGATAAAAATCGGCGAACAGGTCCAATACAAGATTACGGTGGAAACAGATTCTTTAAACCTGGTCTATTTTCCCGAAGATCAGACTTTTTCACCAATGGAAATGGTAGAGGCCCTTAAAATAGATACCACCAAAAAAAAGGACAGGATCACCCTACAAAGGATATATGCGCTGACACAGTTTGATAGTGGTTCCTATACCATCCCTCCCCAGCGTATTGCCATCAACGAAGAACCTTTTTTGACCGACTCCTTTAAAATCAGGGTAGCCGATGTTGCCGTTGATACCACCAAGCAAAAACTTTATGACATCAAACCATTGATCCAAGTTGAACGCAATTATGCCAAGATTTGGCAATGGATCATTGCCATTCTTTTTGCATTGGTTATCATTGGTGGATTGGTATATTGGTTTTTCTTTAGGCCAAAACCCTTGACCGAGGAGGAAAAAGTGGCCTTATTGCCACCATATGACCGCGCATTACTGCAGCTGCAGGAACTGGAAAAGTCCAGATACCTTATTCAGGATGAATTTAAAAAGTACTATTCGGAATTGACCAATATTGTACGTTCCTATCTGGAAGAAGAGGTGCATATCTCAGCAATGGAAAGTACCACGGACCAATTGATAGAGCGTTTGGAGCTATTAAAGGACGCAGGGGAACTCCAATTGGAAGATGAAACCATTTCCCAGTTCAAAAAAGTACTGCAAACCGCGGATTTGGTGAAGTTTGCAAAATCCAAACCAGCGGTTTCCGTAGCCGAAGAGAATAGAAGGTCCGTGGAATTTGTTGTGGTAAAAACCAAGGAAGCATTACCGGAACCGGAAGAGGAGGACAGGCTTCAGGATGAAAGCTACCTGGAGGAACTGGAAAGAAAAAGGTTAAAAAAACGAATTTGGACCGCGGCCGCAGTGTTTGCAGGACTGATCGTTTTGGGCATTGGGACATCCATAGGAATTTATGGATTCAAAGATGTAAAGGACACCGTCCTAAGACATCCCACAAAACGGTTATTGGAAGGAGAATGGATCATGAGTTCCTATGGCTACCCCCCCGTTGAAGTAGAAACTCCGGAAGTCCTTTTACGAAAGGAACTTGGGGAATTCAACCCTGCGGACAGTATACAAAGTGCCCAAGCCTTTGGCATGACCAATGAAGCCGGCCTTTTCTCCATTTCAGTATCTTCCCTTTCCTATAGTAATGGAAAGCCTTTGGATTTTGAGAAGGCAGTGGAAGCTGTCTTACTAAAATTGGAGGAACGCGGGGCAAAAAACCTAATTGCAAAAAATGAAGAGGCCTTTACCAAAACCGGGGTCCAGGGATTAAAGACATTTGGTTCATACCAAATGAAAATGCCGGATTCCAATAAGAACATACGGACCAAGTATACTGTTTTCCTCTATGGAGGGGTCGGGTTCCAACAGCAAATTATGTTGACCTGGTTGGATGGTGATGAATATGCGGAACAGATCGTGCAGCGGATTGCCGCTTCCATAGATGTAAAAACCCAAGCCTAATGTTGGACAACGTACAATTTGCAAATCCGGAATTCTTTTGGTTGCTATTGCTCATACCAATCGCAATTCTGTGGTATGTCCTTACGCGTAAGGAACAAATGGCTTTTGTAAAATTATCCAGTTCCAAGGCCTTTTCCTCCTCCAGTTGGCTCACCAAATTAAAACCGTTGCTCTTCGTTTTAAGGCTTTTGGCCTTGGCATCGGTAATCACGGCTTTGGCCAGACCACAGATTGAGGACATTTCAACACGTACCAAAACTACCAAAGGAATTGATATCGTCATGGCCATTGACGTTTCTTCCAGTATGTTGGCGCAGGATTTAGAGCCCAATAGATTATCTGCCCTAAAGGAAGTCGCTGCAGATTTCATCAAAAAAAGACCCAATGACCGTATAGGACTGGTAGCCTATGCTGGGGAGAGCTATACCAAAACACCCATTACAAGTGATAAATCCATTGTCTTGAGGGCCTTAAGCGACATCATCCATGGTCAGTTGGAGGATGGTACTGCCATTGGAATGGGGTTGGCAACATCTGTCAATCGTTTAAAAGAGAGCAAGGCCATAAGTAAGGTCATTATCCTATTGACTGACGGTGTCAATAACTCTGGATTTATTGAACCCCAAACCGCAGCGGATTTGGCAGTGGAATATGATATTAAAACCTATACCATTGGCCTTGGGACCAATGGCAATGCCATTACCCCCATCGGGTATAAAAGAGACGGTTCGTTCCAATACGGCATGCGGGAAGTAGAAATTGACGAGGACCTGCTACAGGAAATTGCAGATGTTACCGGAGGCGAGTACTTTAGGGCCACAGATAATGAAAAGCTCGAAGAAATCTACAACGAGATCAATAAGTTGGAGAAGACGGAAATTGAGGAATTCAAATATTATCGATATGAGGAAAAGTTTCGGTCATGGGTGTTTTTGGCGGGATTACTTTTATTGGTCGAATGGGGTTTAAGGAACACCGTATTTAAAAGTTTTATATAGGCAATGGTGCAGTTCGATGAAAAATTATATTTCTACCTGCTGGGACTTATTCCAGTCCTGTTCCTGCTTTTCCTTTTGGTCCAGGTTTGGAAAAGAAGTAAGCAAAGGGAATTTGCCAATGCACGTATGCTTAAAAGGTTAGCGCCCGAAAAGTCCAGGTTTAAAGCAAGTTTAAAACTTATCATGCTCCTTTCAGGTATTACCTTTTTGGTTCTGGCGTTGGTAAACCCCAAAATTGGAACCAAACTCGAAACCGTTAAACGTGAGGGGGTAGACATCGTTTTTGCCGTGGACGTATCCAAAAGCATGCTTGCGGAGGATATAGCGCCAAACCGTTTGGAGAAAGCCAAGCGGTTGGTTTCCCAAATCATCAACCAACTGGCCAGCGACCGTATTGGAATTATAGCTTATGCCGGACAGGCGTTCCCCCAATTGCCCATCACCACGGATTACAGTGCTGCAAAAATGTTCCTGCAGAGCATGAATACCGATATGCTTTCCTCACAAGGAACCGCAATTAATTCCGCCATAGATTTAGCCTCAACGTATTACAACGATGAAGAACAGACCAATAGGGTATTGTTCATTGTTTCCGATGGTGAGGACCATTCAGAGGGGAATACCTTGGAAGCCTTGGAAAAGGCGGTCAGCCAGGGCATAAAAGTATATACCATTGGTGTTGGAAAGATAAAAGGGGCCCCAATTCCCATAAAGCGCAACGGTGTTGTGGAAAGTCTCAAGAAAAATCAAGAGGGGGAAGTGGTTATCAGCAGATTGAACGAATCCGTACTTACCCAGATTGCAGCTACCGGAAATGGCTCCTATGTAAACGGAGCCAATACCGAAGATGCCGTAACTTTTATAAAGGAAGAACTGGACAAAATGGATAAAAAGGAGTTTGAAGCAAAGCAATTTGCTGAGTACAAAGATCAATTCCAATGGTTCCTGGGCATTGCCATCTTCTTTCTGTTTTTGGATATTTTCCTGCTTGATCGCAAGACAAAATGGTTGAAAAAACTAAACCTTTTTAATGAACATGACAATAGTTAGATTTTTAGTTGCTATAGGATTGCTGTTATGTTCAGCAAGCCCTGTTTTGGCCCAAAATGATGAGGAAGCGCGCAAAGCTTCGGACAAGGCCTTCAAAGAATCCATCAACAAAACCTATGACGCCAATGAGGAACTGGTCCAGAACGATTTTATCCGAGCAGAGGGCGAATACAGAAAGGCCATTTCCAAAAGTAGTGAAAACACCGCTGCCCCTTACAATCTGGGCAGGGCATACTACAATAGGGAAAAATTACCGGAAGCTTTTGCACGTTTTAAGGAAGCCGGTGAAAAGGCCAATGAAAAGCCTACCAAACACAAGGCTTTTCATAATATGGGAAATGTATTCATGAACAATAAGGAATATGATAAAGCCGTGGAGGCCTACAAAGAGGCTTTAAGAAGCAACCCTAAGGACGATGAAACCCGATACAATCTAGCTTTGGCCAAAGAGTTGTTAAAAAAACAACAGGACCAACAAAACAACGACCAAAACAAGGACGACCAAAATAAGGACCAGAACAAGGATAACAAGGAAAAGAACCAAGATCAAAATAACGAGGGGGACCAAAACAAAGACCAGGAAGGAGACCAAAAAGACGATCAGAACAAGGATAAAGGTGATGAAGGGGATAAGGGCGACCAAAAGCCCGAAGAGAATAAAAAGGGGGATGGCGAAGAAAAAGAGGAGCAGAAAAAACAGCCCAATCAGGGAGAAGAACCCGAGAAGCAACCCAGGCCAAGGCCCAATCAACTTTCCAAACAGCAAATCCAGAACCTTTTAGAGGCCATGCAGAACGAAGAGAAAAAAGTACAAGAGAAGATTGATGCCAAAAAAGTAAAGGGGAAGAAAATCAAAAACGAGAAAGACTGGTAGTGTACGCTTGGCAATTGACATATCGTTATTTAGTTGTCCTTTTCTTGCTTTGGGCAGGAACCTTGTCCGCACAAGATGCCGATGAAGTGACTTTTGAAATAAAGTTGAGCAAGGAAAAATTGGGCATCAATGAACGATTACGGGTGGAATTTGCAATGAATAAGGATGGCGATAATTTTAATCCCCCCACTTTTGATGGGTTCCAGGTGATCATGGGACCTTCACAGTCCATTTCCTCATCCTGGATCAATGGAAAACGAACCTTTTCCAAATCCTATTCCTACATCCTAAAACCTACGGCACAAGGTAGTTTTACCATAGGGCAGGCCGCTATAGAAATTGATGGGGAAATCTATAAGACCATACCAAAAATGGTACAGATTACACAGGCCGTGGCAAATCCCAATGCGCCAAAGACGGCAGAAGATGTCGCCGATGAAAACCTGCATTTGATAGCGGAGGTTTCCAAGGGAAGCCCTTATTTGAATGAAGCGGTGACCGTAGTGTACAAGCTATACATTAGTTCCAACATATCCGTTACCAATTTTAGGCCGTTGGACAGTCCCAAATACAATAATTTCTGGAGTCAGGATATCCCTGTTACCAAGTATAATACGGTAAATGAAACCTATAACGGCAAACCTTACCGAAGTGTAATATTAAAACGGGTAGTCCTTTATCCCCAAAAGTCAGGGAAATTGGAAATTGAACCACTGGCCTTGGAAATATATGTAGATGTCCCCACCAGTAGAAGGGATTTCTTTGGTAGTCGAATCTATACGCAAACCAGTAAAACGGTCTCGGCAGGCAAGCGTAAACTTAATGTGCTCCCATTGCCGGAACAAGGAAAACCCGAGGGGTTCAGTGGTGCCGTGGGACAATTCGATTTTACCGTTACGACCAGCAAAACCAGTCTTAATGCTTCAGAATCCCTACAGGCCAAGGTTGAGGTAAATGGCAAGGGAAACCTTAAACTCTTCCAGTTACCGGAACCTGAACTGCCCAGTGCACTGGAAGTTTATGAACCCGAATTTGATGAAAAGGTCCGTACTACGATTTCCGGGATGCAAGGGAAGGTGACCAATAACTACACCATAGTTCCCTCCTTTAGGGGAAGGTATCCCATTCCCAGTATTTCCTTCAGTTACTTTGATCCCAAAGCAAGGGCTTACCGCACATTGAATTCTGATGAAATTACGATCAATGTTATGGAAGGCCCAACGGATGATGTACAAAGCACCCCTGGTTTGGTCGGTAGACCGCAAATTGCCGTGGCTACCGGAAGTCAGTTCCATTTCATCAAAACACAACCAAACTTGATTTCCGCAAGCACGGAACGCTTTTTTGGTTCCCAAAAATTCCTTTGGTTATTGTTCGGACCCTTGGCCCTTATTCCCCTGGTTCTTTTCATTAGAAAGAAAAAACAGGAAAGTGATGCGGACGTAGAAGGTAATCGCTTAAAAATGGCCAACCGGTTGGCCAAAAAATACCTTTCCACCGCCAAAAAGCAATTGGGTAATCCGGATGGTTTTTATGTTGCCCTGGAGAAAGCTTTGCACAATTATCTCAAAGCAAAACTTAAGATTGAAACTTCGGAATTCAGTAAGGAAAAAATAGTTGATCTGCTCAATGACAGAAAAGTGGATGAAGCCACTACATCGCAATTTATAGCGCTATTGCAAAGTTGTGAAATGGCACGTTACAGTCCCATTACCACTGTACAGATGAATGAAGACTATGTAAAGGCAAGTGAAGTAATCTCCAAAATGGACAAGCAGCTATGAAAAAGACATATGTAGGTATCATAGCGTTTTTTTTCCTGGTATCGGGAGCCTATGCCCAAAACGAGGTCTTGTTCCAAAAGGCCACGGATGCATACAATGAAGGGGAATACCAAAAAGCCATTGGTTTTTACGAGAATATTTTGGAAAATGGCAAGCATTCGGCCGAACTCTATTTCAATTTGGGCAACTGCCATTACAAGCTGGATGAAATTGGTCCCAGTATCTATTATTACGAAAAAGCCCTATTGCTCAAGCCCAATGATTCTGAAATAAAGAACAATCTTGGCTTTGCCCAGAACATGCGATTGGATGCTGTTGAGGAAATGCCCAAAACGGCGATGTCCCGATTGCACGATACCATCGTTTTGTCACTTTCCGCAGACCAATGGGCCTATTTGTCCATAGCCATGATATTCCTCTTTGTTTTAGGGTTCATTACTTATTACATCCTGTATTCCGCTACCAAAAAACGGATTGCCTTTATTGGGGCCAATACGGCCCTTTTCATCTCTTTTTTTTCCGTGGCAATGGGCTATCTGGCCCACAAGAACTATATGGCAAAAAATCCAGGGATAATTTTTGAGCGTGAAATTGTAGTGACTTCGGAACCCAATGAACGTAGCGAAAAAGTCTTCGCCTTACATGAGGGCACCAAGGTCAATGTACTGGAATCCCTGGAAGATTGGCATAAAATAAGGATTGCCGATGGCCAAACGGGTTGGTTGCCTTCAAATAGTCTTCGGTTATTGAAGGATTTTTAAAAAATCCGTACCTTTCCTATCAATAGCAATACTTTTAATTCTGTGTTTTTGTGCGCAGCTAAACACTATTACTATGCTCTACTACAAAGATATCCTCGAAAAAAACAAAAAATGGGCAGCGAAAAAATTGGCGGAGAACCCAACCTACTTTGATGAAATGGCCAAGGGTCAGCATCCTCCACTTTTATGGATCGGTTGTGCAGATAGTAGGGTGCCTTCGAGTGATGTAATTGGGGCCGAGCCTGGCGAAGTGTTTACACATAGGAATATTGCCAATATGGTCATCCATACCGATATTAATATGCTCAGCGTGCTGGAATATGCCGTAGCCGCCCTCAAAGTAAGGCATATTATCGTTTGTGGGCATTATGGTTGCGGTGGTGTAAAGGCAGCCATGGGACATAGTACCGTTGGTTTTGTAGGGAAATGGATACGCCATATCAAGGATATATACGCAAAGTACAAACCAGAATTGGAGGCCATAGCGGATGAGGATAAACGTTGGGACCATTTGGTGGAATTAAACGTGAAGGAGCAGGTATATGATTTGGCAAAAACCTCCATTGTCCAACATGCCTGGCAGGAAGGACAGTTTTTACACATCCATGGATGGGTGTATGATATTAAAAATGGTATTGCCAATGATATGGATATCAGTATGAACAATACTTCTGCCTTGGACGAAATTTACCACATTCACGTATGACCTATATCCGCCATTAGGTATACCAAGAAATCCATGATTTTATGAAGAACTTTTTTGCCCATTTTCGGGGTGATTTATTTGGGGGTATTACAGCCGGTATAGTTGCACTTCCCCTGGCGTTGGCATTTGGGGTCAGTTCCGGACTTGGACCAAGCGCAGGTTTGTATGGAGCTATTTTTATCAGTTTTTTTGCGGCCCTATTTGGTGGTACCAATACACAGATATCCGGCCCAACAGCTCCCATGACCGCCGTTAGTATGGTGGTGATTGCTGGTATTTTGGCCGTTCATGACGGGGATGTCAACAAAGCCCTTCCCATTATCCTCACCGTATTCCTTTTGGCCGGACTCATGCAAATTGGCTTGGGGGCCATTGGACTGGGAATGTACATTAAATACATTCCCTATCCAGTTGTATCAGGATTTATGACCGCTATTGGAGTAATTATCCTGGTAACACAGATCTTACCTGCCGTAGGTTATTATCCCAAGGAAGACGAATCCTATGTAACCCAATTTATGCCGGCGGCAGAAGAGGAAATCCTGGAAAATATTTTAAAGGAAGAGGCCGGTGAAGGGATTTTGGTCCTGGAGGACTTTGAGGAAACCATTAAACGTGCCTCAAAAATCACCGAGGTAGAGATGCTCAAAGAAGCACAGACTTTAGGCGCAAAAGAAGCTTCAGGGGTGTTGGGAACTTTTAAGGTACTGCCCAATGCCCTTAGAAACATCAATTGGTTGGAGTTGGCCTTGGCCCTGTCCACCATAGCTATTATATACGGTTTTAAAAGAATTACGAAGGTTGTCCCAAGCACCTTGGTTGCGTTAATTGTGGTTTCTGGCGTTGCCTATGGCTTTGGATTGGACTATCGCCCCATTGAAAAAATACC
Organism: Muricauda sp. SCSIO 64092; assembly: GCF_023016285.1. GTDB lineage: Bacteria > Bacteroidota > Bacteroidia > Flavobacteriales > Flavobacteriaceae > Croceivirga. Next base: position 2,707,773 of record NZ_CP095413.1, on the reverse strand, counting down.
GGAAGGATTACCGATACCGCAGATGGGGATTCTTTCAGAATTTAAGTTGAGTGCCATTTCTCCCTATATCTTTACGGCCCTTACTTTGGCGTTACTAGGTGCCATTGATTCGCTGCTTACCTCTGTGGTTGCCGACAACATGACCAATACCAAGCACAAACCCAACAAAGAATTGGTGGGTCAGGGGATTGGGAATAGTATTGCGGCCATTTTTGGGGGAATTCCCGGAGCAGGAGCCACTATTAGAACCGTGGTCAATATTAATTCTGGGGGCAAGACCCGCCTCTCAGGCATGATTGCCGGTTTGCTATTACTGCTCATTTTACTGGCCCTGGGACCGGTAGCCTCCCAAATACCAGCTGCCGTCTTAGCAGGTATTTTGGTTACGGTAGGGATTGGCGTCATGGATTATAAAGGCCTAAAAGCAATTCCTTATTTACCCAAGGACATCAAATTGGGCCCTTTAAAGCTCAGTTCAGAGGTAATTATTATGCTTACTGTTTTGGTGCTTTCCTCGGTTTGGAACCTGGTCTATGCGGTAGGCATTGGTTTGGTAATCGCTTCCCTAATGTTTATGAAAAAAATTGGCGACCTCACGGGGAAACGATCGGAAGTAAAGCCCCTGGATGAAAAAGCCTGGCCCGATGAGAAAAATTTCCCGGTAAGGTTCAAAGAGGAAGTTTTTATCAAACACTTAAAAGGCCCTTTGTTTTTTGGGTCCACCAGCGATTTTCAACAATTGGCCGAACAGATTCCCAGCACCGCTTCCACCGTTATCATTCGGATGGGGCGTATGCAATACATGGACCAGTCCGGACTTTATGCCATGGAGGATGTTCTACAGGATTTAAAACGAAACGGGATTTCCGTTTTGTTCGTCAATGTATTGGACCAGCCCAAATACATGATGGAACGGATAGATATTATTCCTGATTTAATTCCAAGGGAACACCTTTTTGACGATTTCAAGAGCTGTTTACAATGGGTTGTGGCCAATGTTGAGGATAAATACTGATCTCCATAATCGTATTTTTCCTATGCCACGGTTTTTGAAACGTATGGCCCTGTTTAACGTGGGTTTCGACTTATTTTTTATCAATCAAAATCCGTCAAATTGAGTGGTTTTTCGCAATGAAATGAAGAAAAATTGTATCGAAATTAGGATTTTGCAAAAAAATTGTTTGCCCGCCTTGCCGACCAGACAAGTTTCCGATACATTTTTGCTATCTCAAAAACACTCAAAATGACTTAATTTTCCTGTATCGAACTCACGTTATTTCATAAAACGGCCCCTTTTTTGTCTAAGCTTGAACATCAATATAAATGGGAATTGTATTTCATGGATTGGATTCCATTTCAGGGACAATTCCTTAAATTTGCCTTCTTACAAAGCTTCTGGCCATGATTGAAACCATAAAGGACCACATCACTAAAGTTGAACAATTCACGGCAACTTCAAAGGATGAAATTGAGAATTTCCGTATTACATATTTAGGAAAGAAAGGCCTTTTGAACCAGTTCTTTGCCGAGTTCAAAAATGTGGCCAGCGACCAGAAAAAAGAATATGGCCAGGTTATCAATCAACTAAAAACAAGGGCAACCGATAAGGTAAACGCCCTAAAGGAGAGTTTGGAATCCAACACGGTTTTCGAAGGAAAATTTGGTGACCTTACCCGTCCCGGTAATCCTATTCCCCTTGGAGCAAGGCATCCCATCAGTATTGTAAAAAATCAAATCATCGATATTTTTTCGCGCATTGGGTTCAATGTTTCCGAAGGCCCCGAAATTGAGGATGATTGGCATAACTTCACTGCCCTGAACCTCCCGGAACATCACCCGGCCAGGGATATGCAGGATACTTTTTTTATCCAGACCAATCCGGACATCCTCCTTCGTACCCATACCTCATCGGTACAGGTAAGGTATATGGAAGAAAATAAACCTCCCATTCGAACCATTTCCCCCGGAAGGGTATACAGAAATGAGGCCATTTCGGCCCGCTCCCACTGTTTTTTCCATCAGGTGGAAGGATTGTATGTGGATAAGGACGTTTCTTTTGCCGATTTAAAACAGACCCTGCAATATTTCACTTCGGAAATGTTTGGGAAATCCAAAATCCGGCTGCGTCCATCTTATTTCCCTTTCACGGAACCCAGCGCCGAAGTGGATGTGTACTGGGGACTGGAAACCGAAACCGATCATAAAATGACCAAGGGTACAGGTTGGTTGGAAATTATGGGCTGTGGAATGGTCGATCCCAATGTCCTAAAGAACTGTGGAATTGATCCAGATATTTATTCCGGCTTTGCCTTTGGAATGGGAATTGACCGTATTGCCCTTTTGCAATATCAAATCTCCGACATCCGTACGTTAAGCGAGAATGATGTACGGTTTCTAAATCAATTTAGAAGTAGTTGGTAAGCCATCAAATCAATAGCTTTACTATTGGTTACGGGCGTAAAACTTTAAGACAATTATAACATTCTTGCTCTCATTCCTTGTTGGTCTTGACTTCCCTGCTGTTTAAATTTGAGATGACGGAAACTAAACACGACCCCAATGGGAAAAATTAAAAAAGTCATCATTCTTGATGAGAATGATACTTCGGTGGAAATTAAACCCTTGGTAGAGGAGGTGTTGACCGCTGAACAGCAAAAAGCACTATCCCCGGATGCGGTTATTGCAAGTCTTAAAGCAGGCAATGAACGTTATGTTACCAATGACCTTACTGCCCGTGATCATACGGAACAAATCCGAAAAAGTACCAATGGCCAATATCCCAAGGCAGTAATACTATCCTGTTTGGACAGCCGCGTACCTGTTGAGGACGTGTTTGATAAAGGTATTGGAGACCTTTTTGTAGCACGCGTTGCCGGTAATTTTGTAAACGAGGATATTTTAGGCAGTATGGAATTTGGCTGCAAAGTAGCGAGTTCCAAGGTAATCATGGTTTTGGGACATGAACATTGCGGGGCGGTCAAAGCGGCCATAGATAATGTTAAACTGGGCAATATTACCGCCATGCTCACCAAAATAAGACCCGTTGTGGAATCCAGCGATTACAGTGGTGACAAAACCTCTTCCAATCCAGAATATGTGCATTTGGTATGTGTGAACAATGTACGCAATACCATGGAACAAATTCGAAAAAACAGCCCTATTCTTAAGGAAATGGAAGATTCCGGAGCCATAAAGATCATTGGAGGGGTTTATGATATGGATACCGGGAAAGTTGATTTCCTGTAGGCTTCTTTTTCCTTTTTAGTAACCAACCTTATAAATCATGCGTTCTTTTTACGACTCCAAATATTTGAAGGGGGATATTACCGGAGGTCTTGTGGCCGGTGTTGTCGCCCTACCCTTGGCCCTTGCCTTTGGTGTACAGTCCGGGTTAGGTGCCATTGCCGGATTGTACGGAGCCATCGCCGTAGGAATTTTGGCCGCACTTTTTGGTGGGACCAATACCCAAGCAAGTGGCCCCACAGGACCTATGACCGTAGTTTCCGCAGCATTGGTGGCCAACGCCATTGATGTAGCCGGAAGTCTTCAAGATGCCATGGGCATCATCTTGTTGAGTTTTCTTGTAGGCGGGGCATTACAAATCATCTTTGGCCTGATCAATATTGCAGGATACATCAAGTACTTTCCTTATCCCGTAATCTCAGGATTCATGAGCGGGGTTGGTTTGATCATTGTAATCCTGCAATTATTCCCTTTTGTAGGCTTGGATTCACCAAAATCCACCCTAAAGGTCATTATGGATTTGCCCAGACTGTTTGGGGAACTCAACTGGCAGGCATTCGTATTGGGGGTATTGACCGTAATCATCTACTATGTATTCCCAAAAATAACCAAAGCCGTTCCCAGTGCTTTGGTTGCTTTGATCACCGTTTCCATTTTTGCATTCTTCATTCAATGGAACGTACCTATTATTGGGGAAATACCTTCGGGGCTTCCTTCACTGCGTTTGGAAGGACTGTTTTCCGTGGACAGTAGTGCTTATTTTCTGGTCCTGGAATACGGTATGGTACTGGCCGTCCTTGGTTCCATTGATTCCTTACTTACCTCAGTGATTGCAGACAACATGACCAAGACCAAGCACAATAGCAATCGGGAATTGATAGGTCAGGGAATTGGTAATATGGCCTCCGCCCTAATAGGGGGCATTCCCGGAGCAGGAGCTACCAAAGGCACCGTGGTCAACATCAACAATGGTGGCAAGACCAAACTGTCGGGAACCTTGCACGGCGCTTTTTTGTTGGCCGTCCTATTGGGATTGAGTTCCTTGGCAACATATATTCCCCTGGCCGTTTTGGCCGGTATCTTGATTCCCATAGGATTCAAGATCATAGACAAAAAAGGATTGAAGCATCTAAGGACCGTACCCAGGGCAGACGCTATTGTACTTCTTATTGTTCTCTTCTGGACCACCTTCGGAAGTCTTGTTCATGCCGTGAGTATTGGAGTGACCTTGGCTGCGCTTTTGTTTATGAAGCGTTCCAGTGATATTGGCGAAGAGGGTATGCGAGTTGGAACCTTGGCCGGTTTTGATGGCGAAAAACCCTGGGATGACGAAGGCGACTTTTTTAAGCGCTATCAGAACAATGTTTATATCAAACACCTGTACGGTCCGTTGTTTTTTGGATTTACGTCCCATTTTAAGGAGGAGGTCAAAAAAATCAATGAGGACATCAAAGTATTGATCATTAGAATGGACCGTGTCCCCTACATGGACCAGTCCGGATTATATGCCCTGGAATATGCCATTCTAGAACTCTCACAAAAGGAAATTAAAGTGGTCTTAACAGGGCTTCAAAAGCAGCCACAACACTTATTAATGTCCATTGACATTATTCCGGATTTAGTGCCTGAACAACAAATATTTGGTCATATCAAGGATAGTTTTCCTTGGGTATCACAAACATTGCGGTCTTAATGGAGGCTCCCACCTTTCAAGTGCAACTTTTATGAGAAAAGACATTGAGATTCCCATTTCCAGGGACGTGTATGTGGTCATGGTCCTGGAATGGAACAAGGAGTTTTTGGCCCGGGATTGGAACGCTTACCTTGTTAACAACCGGGCTACCCCTATAGAAATGGCCCTAGTGGTTTCCAAGGGATATGATGGCGATAAAAAGACCACGACCATGCGCTATGCCTTTGGGATGGTGGCCGCCAAGGGGTACGAAAAGATTGAAATGGTCACGGAAGATGTACTCACACTTAACAACGAGTTTTTTGTGACCTATTATGCGGACAATAAGCTCTACGAAAAACGCTTCTTTTTTGAAAAGAACAGTGTTAACCAACAACAACTGGTGCCAATCCCCGTACTCGATAAAGATGGGATTTTAGGTCGATAAGCCTTAAAACCAACTGTTGAACTTTTTGAAATCGATAATTCTACCATATCAAAAATAAGATTTCAGAATTTTAATCTATTGATTTTTATGGTTTTACCATAGGAAATATAGAGACAAGCCCATAACTTGAGGTGATGCTAATTCTAAATACTTATACCTCGTGACCTCGATTAAAATCAACCGTAGAAACTGGCTAAAAACCTCTGCTTTGACCGCAGGTGGATTGATGGCCTCCCCGTATCTTGGATTTTCGAAAAACCTTTCCTTACCCTTGGAACTGGATGCCGAAGGTAATGCCCTCTATAGTCCTTTCTTTAAGGAATATCTTCTGGAAAGTTCAAGGGAATTCCCAATCCTTGAAGCTAAGTTAAATGCCAATGAAAACCCGTATGGCCCATCTCCCATGGCTTTGGAAGCATTAAAAAAATCCGCTTCGGGGGGAAACAGATACGCATGGAAGGAGTTATTCCAGCTCAGGGATAAGATTGCGGATTTTGAAGGGGTAACCCCAAAAAATATTATGATGGGTCCCGGATCTTCCGATCTTTTGGAGAAAACGGCCATGGTGCTTTTTATGAACGGTGGTAATGTCGTATCTGCAGATCCGGCATATATGTCATTGATCCGTGTTGCGGAGGCTGCAGGCGGGACATGGAAACCTGTTCCACTGAACGAAGATTGGTCCCATGATCTGGAGGCCATGGAAAAGGCCATAGATTCTGAAACCAAATTGGTCTATATCTGTAACCCCAACAATCCTACCGGGACCATTACGGATGCTAAAAAGTTATTGGACTTTTGTTCAAGGGTCTCTGAAAAAGTACCCGTTTTTGTTGATGAGGCCTACTTGTGGTTTTTGGAAGACGGTGCCAAACAAAGTATGGTTTCCCTGATCAAAGAAGAGAAGGACATCATCGTTGCACGTACGTTCTCAAAAATCCATGGCATGGCAGGACTTCGTGTAGGCTATGCCCTGGCACAAGAGGCCACTTTGGACAAATTGCAAAGAATTACCCGTGCCGGCATGGGAATCAGCTACCCATCGGTCTATGCAGCGATGGCGGCAATGGAGGACCATGAATTCCTTGACAAGTCCAGAAAATTGAATGCCGAGGCCCGGGATTATGTCTTCAAAAGCTTACAGGAAATGGGTTTTGAACCCGTTGCCTCACATACAAGTTTTATGATATTCCCCATAGACATGGAAGGCAAGGGATTTCTTCAAAAAATGACCGAACAAAAAGTAGGGGTCAGGGCTTTCCAGTTCATGGATAAAAACTGGTGCCGTGTGAGCATGGGCACAATGGAAGAGATGAAATTATTTACTGCTGCATTACGTAAGGTATTCGTTTAGACAAATGGAAATTGGCCTTCAAAAAACAATAGTTTTTATTTTTTTTATTTGTATTGGGTTTTTGCTCAAGGTTAAGTTTACCTCCCATGATGAGTTAATTGGATTAAAAAAGATCATTTTAAACCTAGCGCTGCCCGCTACCATTTTTATTGCCCTTTTAGGCATACAAGTACAATTAAATTTGTTGTTGTTGCCCTTACTTGCCCTCGCTCTTAACCTGCTTTTGTTTTTGGTGATTCCTTTTCTGCTGCCCCTTTTGGGAATCGTGAAAAATACCCCTGAGTTTAGAACGGCAAGAGTATTGGTCCCTTCATTGGCCCCTGGATTGTCCTGTTTCCCCTTTATCGTGGAGTTCTTGGGGAGTTCCTATCTGGCCAAGGCGGCCATGGCCGATTTGGGCAATAAGGTATTTGTACTTATTGTTTTGTACCTCATCGCCATGCAATGGCACTATACCCGACACCAAGTAAGGAGTGATGGCCGAAAAAGCAAAATCATCGCCTTGCTTAAAACCCTCGTTACGGAGCCGGTCAATCTTTTTATAGGTTTGGCCCTATTGCTATTGCTTTTGGGTATAAACATGGAGGCGCTTCCTTTCTTTATCAGTGAAGCCCTTACCAAATTGAGTCTAATGATGACCCCTTTGGTCCTTTTGTTCATTGGTTTGGCCGTAAGGATCAAAAGAAAACAGTTCTATCAGATTTTTTCACTGCTTTGTATCAGGGCAGGTGTGGTATTCTTGGTTATTGGTGTGTTTGTGGTCACCACCAGTCTCCAGATGCCCAAAGAAATTCTATTGCTCCTGGCCTTTGGGCTAAGCGCTTGCAGTTTTTGGCCTTATGCACATATTTCATTGGTAGATAGTTTGGAAATGGAAAAGAAATCCAAAACCTTTGACAATGGTTATGCCATAAATATTCTTGCCCTTTCTTTTCCCCTTTCGACACTTTTGATATTGGGAGTTTTGAACAGTGGCACCTTGTTTTCCTCTTCAATCAATATCTTTTTCGCCGGTTTTGTACTATTGGGGATAGGTACCTTGCAATCCCTATTCAAGTTTTTCTCAAAAAAATCCATGGCCATTCGGTTTTCAAAGACAGGGTTGGATTCTGCCTCCACCGAACGTATTTAGCCCAAGACAGCAGAATTATACTATTGTTCGTACAGGATCTTTGGCAAACAACATACAAAGTGTTGAAGATGAAGGAATATTGGAGTTAATAACCAACATTGTCAGGTTAACGGAAGAAAAATCGAGTGAAGATTAGTTATTCTGTCGCAGGTCCTATCCTATTCATGATGGACCTGATAATCATTGGGCTTACCCCTGCTTTGCAGCGGTCATTTATCCCCAGCCCCAATAATCAAATACCCGGCATTTGCAATCAAGGCAATTGCCAACCAATAGGTTGATAGGACAACAAGACCGGAAAGTTCAAAGGGATTTTTGAATTTGCTTACGGCAATCATACTATCAGACAACAAAAAGAACAATACCCCCAATGCTATGAGGCCATGTGCCTTGGTTTTTTCCTTGAGGTACAGGGCAATCCCCTGCCAGGCCATACATAAAATGACCAAGACATAAAGTGCCACGGGCCAAACCAACCCGCCAAGATCGGGATATAACCAAGTGTACAAAGCAATGCCTATGACCAACAAGATCAAAGCTACCGTAGGATTCTTTTGCCATCCAATTAATCCAATAAATCCTTTTACAAATAACAAATGGGCCACTAAAAATGCGGCTAGGCCATAAACAAAATAGCTGGGATTCAACAGGAGTATGTCCCCCAATAGGCAAAAGCAAAGGGCCACAATTAAAATTCGCTTAAAAACCCTGTGTTTTCCCCTCACCAAAACGGGTAGAAGAATCACCAAAATGGTAGTCAAGGATTTTCCCAACCCATAGTACGGGCCATTAAAATAGTTCAGGACAATGGAAATACAGGCACTCAAAAAAATGAGGGTATTCAACAGTATGCGAATGTTACTGTCCTTCACGGGAAATCACATGTTATCGCAGTGGAAATCCCTTGGCGGCCCACCAAGGGTGTACCTCTATCTCCAATCTTCCCGCCTGTACGGCCGGATCTAGATTGGCCAAGCTATCTGCCATTTGTAAGCTGGGCACATTATAAATGGTAATACCGCGGATATCACCATCATCACCAAAAGGTCCGGAAATATCGGCATAGCCTGCCTCGTACATTCGGCCTAAATGGGCCAAATGTAAGGTCTGTAAGCTATCCGCTTCTTCCTTGCTTTGTGAGCGTTTTGGTCCACTTTTTAAAAAGGCGACAAAATACTGTTGCATCAAAACGGTATCCTTGGTTTTCCCATCCACATAATCGAAGACCTGAAACCCTTTATCAATCAATTCTTGTTTTACGTCCGCAGTACTTTTTTTGGCTTCGGTCCCTTGCTGCTGAACATGTGGTTTTTCCACTTCTTTACATCCCATAAAGACAATTGCCATCAAAAAAATCACTATTCGTAGTCTTTCCATTGGTTAAAAGGTGTTATGCTCAATTGAGCGTTGTAGTATTTGATGTTTCCGGTTACTTCTTTCCCCAACCAATCCGGCTTTTGAAAGGGTTGGTCTTCGTGTTGGAGTTCTATTTCTGCAATGACCAATCCTTTGTTCTCCCCTAAAAATTCATCAACTTCAAACATCGCTCCATCCACGGGTACCTTAAACCGTACTTTTTCCAAAATAACGGGTTCACATAGGTCAATCAAATTGGTGGCCTCGGCGAATGAAATCTCGGTTTCCCATTCAAATCGTGTGGTCCCCGAATCATTGCCCATGCCTTTTACGGTCAAAAACCCTTTTTCTTCAGTAATCCTTACCCTCACCGTACGCTCCGGATGGGTATTTAAAAACCCCTGGACAATCCTATTTTTTGAAATGGCAGCGGCTTTATAATTGTTGGATTTGACCAAAAATTTCCGTTCAATTTCAAGGTGTTCCATAAGCTGCCAATTCTTTTAAGGTTTCTGAAGGTACACGTTTTTTGTTATAGGGGTTATTGGCCAACCAGATCATGGCCTTTGCAATGGTCTCCGGTAAAATGATCTTATATTGCCGAAAAGGACCGATCATCAAAAAACCCAACGTATTCATCAGTTTTTTAAAAAAATACTCCCCGGGCCTTTTTTCATCCCGTGTACCCCCGATTAAAGCCGGCTGGACGCTATGTGTTTTCTCCAGACCAACGGCTAGAACAGCTTCTTCCATTTCGCCCTTGATCCTGTTGTAAAAAATGGGACTCCCTGAATCTGCCCCCATTGCGGAAACCACAATGAAGGTTCCAATTCCATTTTGTTTGCATAGTTTGGCGGCGGTGCTGGGGATGCCAAAGTCAACCTTTCGATAGGTGTCTTTGTTCGGTGTTTTGGCCTTTGTGGTGCCAATACAGCAAAACGCTTCATCGCCATGGAACTCACTGACAAAAGTATCCAGTTGCAACAGGTTTCCTGTAACGGTGTGCAATTTGGAATGTGTTATTTCCAATGCCCTTCTTGAAAAAACGATTACCTTTTTATAACGGTCATCCTTCAAAAGCAAATCCAACACTATTCCTCCCACAAGTCCCGTAGCACCTAAAACAATAGCCTCTTTTTGCTTTCTTTCCATCCAACTAAATATAACCTAATTTTGGGTATGGACTTGGATTTTCCACTTCGAAAGATCATACATGTTGATATGGATGCCTTTTATGCTTCCGTGGAACAAAGGGATAATCCAGAACTTAAGGGAAAACCCGTTGCCGTAGGGGGAGGTTCAAAACGAGGTGTAGTTTCGGCTGCCAGTTACGAAGCACGAAAATTTGGGGTTCGCAGTGCCATGAGTGGGTACCTGGCCAAAAAGAACTGTCCTGACCTTATTTTTGTTCGACCAAGATTTGACCGCTACAAAGAAGTATCCCAACAAGTACGAAGCATCTTCCTCGAATATACCGATCTGGTGGAACCCCTTTCCTTGGACGAAGCCTATTTGGATGTTACCGTAAACAAAAAGGGCAACCCATCCGCTACCCTTATTGCGCAGGAAATTCGACAAAGAATTTTTGAGAAGACCGGTTTGACCGCCTCTGCAGGTATATCCATCAATAAGTTCATTGCCAAAGTTGCAAGCGATTATAACAAACCCAATGGACAAAAAACCATTAATCCGGAGGAGGTCATCCAATTTTTGGAAAACCTGGACATTCGAAAGTTTTATGGCATTGGCAAGGTTACTGCCGAGAAGATGTATAAGCTTGGGATTTTTACGGGTAAGGAGCTAAAAGAAAAAACCCAGGAATTTTTGGAAGATCATTTTGGCAAAAGTGGTGGTTATTACTATAATGTAGTAAGGGGGGTGCATAGAAGTGAGGTAAAGCCAGAACGCATTCCCAAATCCGTAGGGGCGGAACGGACATTCCACGAAAACCTGAGCAGTGAGATTTTCATGTTGGAAAAACTGGAACATATTGCCAACGAGTTGGAACGACGACTCAAAAAATCAAAGATTGCCGGAAAGACCATTACGCTAAAAATCAAATACAGTGACTTCACCTTACAAACAAGGAGTAAAACACTGCCCTATTTCATTTCAGAAAAAGGCTTGATATTGGAAGCGGCCAAAGAACTGTTGTATCAGGCTCCAATGCAAAATTCAGTTCGCTTGTTGGGAATATCCCTGGCCAACCTCAACACTGAAAAAAGGAATTCCTTAAAGGATATGGAAGAGGAAACGGTTTCCGTTCAATTGAGATTTGACTTTTGAACCGCTGCCTCCTTTCAAAGAAGGGGAAAATAACTTAACTTAAGTGCTCGCAAACACATTTCCCCATGCACCACAAGACAACTAAGAATACCGACAGAAGATCTTTTATCAAAAAGGCCTCAATGGCCTCAGCGGCAATGACCACGGCACCATTTATCCTTTCCGCTTCTAAAGGGGAAAGATTGGTGCTATCCCGGACGTACAAAGATGGGCTGTTCTCCGCCAATGACCATATCAATATTGGTCTCATCGGTTCTGGAATCCAAGGGATATATGATACCAGGGCGGCCCTTTCGGTGGATGGTGTAAAAATAGTTGCGGCCTGCGATCTTTATACCGGGAGGTTAGATCGTGCCAAAGAGCTCTGGGGCAAGGACCTTTTTGTTACCCGTGACTATCGAAAGCTTTTGGGCCGTAAAGATATTGATGCCGTAATTGTAGCTACCCCGGACCATTGGCACAAAAAAATTGCCGTGGATGCCCTTAAGGCCGGGAAGCATGTCTATTGCGAAAAGCCCATGGTCCAAAAATGGGAGGACGGTAAGGAAATCATTTCCACACAAAAAAGCAGTGGGAAAATTTGTCAGATTGGAAGTCAGGGAATGTCTTCCCTTACCAATGAAAAAGCCAAACAGTTGTACAAAGAAGGTGCCATCGGGGATTTAGTACTATTGGACTTTTATAATGATCGGTATTCGGCAGAAGGGGCTTGGCAATATCCCATTCCTCCGGATCAGAGTCCGGATACCGTTGACTTTGACACTTTTCTTGGAAATGCACCAAAAGTGGCCTATGATCCAACCAGGTTCTTTAGGTGGCGAAATTACAAGGACTACGGTACTGGAGTGGCCGGGGATTTATTTGTACACGCTTTTTCTTCCCTGCACTATATGATTGATTCTTTTGGGCCAACTTCTGCGTTGGCTACGGGCGGGCTACGCTATTGGAAGGATGGCCGGGATGTTCCCGACGTGAGCATAACCCTTTACGATTTTCCCAAAACAGAAACCCATTCCGCTTTTAATGCCGTTTTCCGTGTCAATTTTATCGCAGGTTCCGGAGGAGGTTCAGGATTTAAGTTGGTCGGTACCGAAGGTGAGATGGAAATTGGTTGGAATACGGTCAGTGTTAGGCGGTCCAAACTAAATATGGATCCAGGAGATTACTCCTTAGTGGCCTTTACCGAGAAAACACAAGGGGCCATACGAAGCAATCATTCCACCGTAAGCCCGGAAAATCGAAATTCGGTCCTACAAACCGGTACAACCACTTGGGAGACTCCCAGGGATTACAAGGGGGCACACCATGACCATTTCCATAATTTCTTTACCGCTATTCGCGAGAAGGGGAAAACAATCCAAGACCCCACTTTTGGACTTAGGGCAGCTGGAGCTGCTTTATTGGCAAATGAAAGTTATTACAAAAAAAGTCCCGTAAAGTGGAATCCAACAGAAATGAAAATGATGGGATAAAACCTGCGATTATGATCAAAACGTATGTAGTATTACTTCTTTGTTTCATTTCCTATTCCATAGGTGCCCAGCAAAATCCTTTGAACATCCTTGTTTTTGGAGCGCACCCAGATGATTGTGATATTTCTTCGGGAGGAACGGCAATTCTTTTTTCCAATATGGGCCATAATGTGAAGTTTGTCTCCTTGACCAATGGCGATGCGGGACATCATGAACTGGGTGGTGGTGCTTTGGCCAAAATCCGAAGGGCGGAAGCCCAGGAAGCCGGCAGAAGGTTTGGAGTGGAGTACTCGGTCCTGGACAACCATGATGGTGAACTGATGCCCACTTTGGAAAACCGTTTAAAGGTCATACGGGAAATCAGAAAATGGAATGCGGATGTGGTTATAGCCCCCAGGCCCAACGACTATCATCCCGATCATAGGTACACCGGTATCCTGGTCCAGGACGCCGCCTATATGGTCATTGTCCCCAATGTGGCCCCGGATACCCCGCCCTTAGCAAAGAATCCCGTTTTTCTATACTGCCAGGATAGGTTTAAAAAACCAAACCCATTTGAACCGGATATTGCCGTAATCATTGATGAGGTATTTGAGCAAAAGATGTATGCGACTGCGGCCCATGAATCCCAATTCTTTGAGTGGTTACCCTGGACAAACGGAACATTGGAAAAAGTTCCGAAAGACAAGGACAAACGACTTGAATTTTTGGGCGACTGGCTGGGATCGAAACCAAGTGAAGCTTCATTGGAATGTCTTGGAAAGTGGTACGGGCAAAAAGCCGTTGAAAAAGCTCGCTATGTGGAAGCTTTTGAAATATGCGAGTACGGAAAACAACCCTCCGATACTGAAATACGAAGGCTATTCCCAATGCTTAAAATGTAGGCTTGGGTAAGAATACGTAAAGGATTTCCCAGATAGGTTGAGCCAGGACCAAAGACCTCAGATGGCCTTGACCGAAACGGTTACCCCCCAAATGATCAATGATGAAAAGAAAATACCGATGGCATTCGCAATAAAGGCCTTTTTCCGTTCAATTTGAAATAGATAAGCCGCAATACTCCCCGCATATACCCCTGTTCCAGGTACCGGAAGCATGACAAAAAGTGCCAAACCAAAAAAACCAAACCGATGGATTTTATTTCCTGTGCCCGATTTGGCCCGCTTCGCTACCCAAATCGCTGCTTTTTTATAAGGCCGCCATTGGATGAGTCCTTTGTTCACATTTTCCAAAAAGAACATCATTAAGGGGAATACCAGCACATTGGCCAAAAAGCAAGTCACAAAAACCAGATAACTGTTCACACCCTGCGCAATTCCATAGGGAATTCCCACCTTGGATTCCCCAAAAGGCGACAGGCTCCAAAGAATGGAAGTGATAAGATCTATGATCACAGCTATTTTTTTGCTAAACTACGCTTGAGTAGCAAATATTTCAGCGAAAAGAACGCTAAAAAATGATTAAAATTTTTGTCCCGATCCCCTAATTGAAAGAAAAACCTGATACGGCGAAAAGAAAAGATCAATTTTAGCGTTTTTATACATAGACAGACCGGTCTTTACTATCTTTGAATATGCAAAAAACCAATATCAAGCACCATATCATCTCCATAGCCAATGATTTGTTCTACAGTAACGGATACAATGCTACGGGAATCAACGAAATTGTCGCCAAATCCAATATTGCCAAGGCTACGCTTTACCATCATTTTAAATCAAAAGAAGCTATTTGTATCGCTTATTTAGAAATGCGCCACCAATCCTTTATGAAACCTTTGACCTCTTTTGTGCGCAGTAAACCCCTTGGAAAACCACAATTATTGGCCATTTTTGATTTTTTGAGGAATTTGTACCGACAGGGGGATTTCTATGGTTGTTGGGCACAAAAAATTTTGGGGGAATTGAGTTCTAAAGACAAAAAAATCCATGCTGTGATCCAGCGTCAAAAAAAGGAATTGCTTCTATTTCTGGGAGAAATCGTTGGTGACAATATCGCCCATATTTCAATTGCAGAAACCGAAAAAATTTCGGGAGGACTCTATCTGCTATATGAGAGCGCCATTACCGAGAGTCATTTACATCAAAATGATTGGCCCATACATTTGGCCAAAAGTATTGCCCCATCATTATTTGTGGAATCCCGTTTAAAACAATGAACCCACTTAATCTTTTTGAAATGAGTTCAATAAAAAAACCCGATTCAAAGAATCGGGTTTTTTTGAACGTTTGATCAATACACCAAACTACTGTACAATCAATGTATTGTCGGTTGCTGTTGGATTCAAGGGACAGAAATATACATATTCCCCTTTGGCCAATACGGTAGGTTTTGATTTTTGTGTTTCATTGGTTCCTACCGGTGCAGTGACATAAGCCGTCTGTATATGATTTTCAGGCTTACTGATGTCTTTTCCTTTTTCAACCAAAACAAAGCCTACATTGTGGTCAATACCATTGTTTGCAATTGCAAACACGTAGGTTCCCTCTTCCACAGTTAAGCTTTTTTGTACAAATTCCCCAGGGGTCTGTTCCAAGGAAATGGTCTTGACCTCTTTGGCCATCATCTTATCCTGGGCGTTTGCCGTTACTGCAAAGCCAACCATGACCACTACTAATGCTATTACTCTTTTCATTTCTAAAACTTTAAATTTTATTTGATTTTACTTATGCTTCAACTAAGTCCAAAGGTTGTGCTACGGGAAAATCAACAGGCACATCCGTAGTTTTGTGTAGATAATTGGAAATGGTCTTGTCCCCTACCAACACAATGGTGTCCACAAGGTTTTCCTTTGTCCATCCGGCTTCAAAGAAATTAGCTACCACATTGCTATCCGTGGCTCCCCTATTTTCAGTAATGTTTCGGGCCAATCTTGCCAAGGCATCCAACTTGGTGTCAAATGATGCTTTTCCAGCCCTCAGTTCCAGGATTTGGTCATCGGAAAAACCATTCATTTTGCCAATGGCCGTATGTGCGGATAAACAATAGATACAGTTATTTACCTGGCTCACGGCCAAATTCACTACTTCCTTTTCCTTTGCGTTTAAAGAGGTCTTTCCGTTGGACAGTGTTAAATAGTTGCCCAATGCATTTTCAGAATATGCATAGGTCGCGAAAAGATTGGGAACAAAGCCAACAGCTTTTTCCAGGTTGTCAAAAATAGCTTGGTTAGTACTACTTACTTCTTCTCTTTTAGGTACATTAAATGTGCTCATAATTTTACTTTGTTATCCTCCCTGTATAGGGGGAATTGTTACTAAATATTTGAATTAAACTTGTGTTACAAAAGGTTTCTCGGCATCACAATAAAAATCGTGGTGATGTCTTTGCTCGCAATGCGTAGCAGCTACTGGTCTTACCACCGGTGCTTTTTTAGTGCTCCTAAAAATTTCTATCAGATTGAATATTGATTTCTGTGCTGCATTCATTGTTATGGTTTTTTAATTACAGTACAAAGATGCGGCGATGAAGAGGGTGGGGGTTAGTAGGGATTTCCCGATGGCTTGTCAAAATTTCCCTTAAGGACTTACTAGGGCCCATCCCTGTATTCGGAAGGGGTCATTTTGGTCACTTTTTTAAAGAACTTGCTAAAATGTGCCGGATCGTTAAACCCCAATTCGTAGGCAATCTCCTGGTTTTGCTTATCGGTAAAATGAATCAATCGTTTGGCTTCCAAGGCCAATCGGTCTAAAATGATCTGTTGCGGGGATTTTTGATTGTAAATGGAAAAAAGGTTCGAAAGGGTTTTGGGGGACTTAAACAGCATATCGGCATAATCACTCACCTTTCGTTTGGTGCGGTAATGAATATCCACCAAAAAGTTGAACTTTCGGATTACTTCAATTTGATCATTGTTCAATTCCTTTACGATCAATTGCTCTTTGGCCAAACGGGTGCTCATAATGATCAAACGCTTCAATAGCATTTGAAGCATGTCTCCCTGGATCTTATCCGGAGTGGAAAACTCTTCCACAAAGATATCGTAGTGCAGATCAAATCGTTTTTGGTGCTCCTTATGTAAAGTGATAATGGGCAAATCCTGGGTTCCAAAAAATAGGATACCGTTGCAGGAGACTTCACTATCATGGTCCGCAATACAGTAAAATTCCCTATTGAACAAAAAAGCAGTTATGGGTAGGCTGGCATCCTTATATGAAATTTGTTGCAGGTAGGTAACGGTAACCAATTGATTGGGAAGTAATTCAAGTTTAAGTCCATCCACGGTTAACCATACAGGTTCATTGTTCCTATTCCATAAAAACTTTATGGTCCTTTCGGTTAGGGTAAAGTATCTCCCTTCATTTTTGATATCGTCCGTCAAACCAAACAAAGCACCTAGTTTTGGGTCGTGAAATTCTAGTTTCATAGTTGTTGTCCAAGATTATAAAAGGCCGAAAACCCTGTGGATTAGTCTATTTTTTTGTTTAGTCTTACATCCCCAATACCTGTAAATACGAATGTTAGTCTTGGACAGAACTGTTAATTCATGTTATAAGTTTTTTCCAAGTTGCTGATTTTCCTAGTATTGCAGTGTGAAAGAGATGAAAGAATACGATTTTGCCGCTAATAATTTCTATGCCAAACAGGGATTGAAAAGTCTCCCTTTGGGATCGTGGGATTTATTTTCAAGCGGATTCAACACCCTTTGTAGCGGTTTAAGCGAGGTCAAGAATTTAAAATCCTTTGCCTTGACCCACAAATGGGAAGATACCTCGTCCTTTGAGAAGGAAATTCTGGAAGATAACCATATTGTGGTCGTCACGGATACCAATCTTACCATAGTACACGCTTCAAAAAGTATTTATGGAATGAATGGTTACCTCCCCCAGGAAATTATAGGCAAGAAGCCCAAACTGTTTCAGGGGGAAAAAACGTGCCAGGAGACTTCCCTTAGAATACGTAAGGCCATAGAAAACAGGGAACCTTTTGAAGAGGTTATCCTGAATTACCGAAAAGACGGTTCAACCTATAAATGTTGGATCAAAGGGGCCCCGGTCAAAGATGTCCACGGCAAAGTAGTCAACTTTATCGCTTTTGAGCGCGAGGTAGCTTAGAACGCACAGGTCTCTATTTCCGTTACCCTTAAGGTATTGACCATCCCCTTATCCTTAATGGGCATTGCTGCCAAACTGATCAGCATGTCCCCTACATCCAGGAATCCTTTTTTGCATGCAATTACGTTAACATCCTCAATGGTTTCATCGGTGGAAACATAACGGTCATAATAAAAGGCCTTTACCCCCCATAAAAGATTGAGTTGTGTTAAAATCCTCTTGTTTGAGGTAAATACCAGAATATGTGCGCTTGGACGCCATGCAGATATCTGAAATGCCGTATACCCACTATTGGTCAATGTGGAAATGGCCTTTGCCTGTATTTCATTCGCCATTAGGGCCGCATGGTAACAGACTGATTTGGTGATATATCTTTTGGTCCTGATATGTGGCGGATTCTGTGGCACGGTAATCAAATTTGAGCCCTCCACACTTTTTAAGATACTTGTCATTTTTTGGATGACCTGTACGGGATAATTGCCCACGGAGGTCTCCCCGGAAAGCATTACGGCATCTGCACCATCCATAACGGAATTGGCCACATCATTGACCTCTGCACGGGTCGGGGTTAAGCTTGTGATCATGCTCTCCATCATTTGGGTGGCAATAATTACCGGTATCCTTGCCTTTTTTGCCCTTAGCACCAATTGTTTCTGTATCAATGGGACTTCCTGAGCCGGAACCTCCACCCCCAAGTCACCACGTGCAACCATCAAGCCATCACAATAGGCAACAATCTTATCAATGTTATCAACGGCTTCAGGTTTTTCAATTTTTGCGACTATCGGAATTTTATTATCGGAATGTACTTTGATCAAATTTTGCAGATCGATCAAATCCTGACTAAATCGCACAAAGGACAATGCAATCCAATCCACTTCCTGTTTTATGGCAAAAATGGCGTCCTCAATGTCCTTCTCGGTCAATGCGGGCAAGGAAATATTGGTATTGGGAAGGTTGACCCCTTTTTTGGATTTAAGTGGGCCGCCCTGTATTACCTTGGCCTTTACTTCATTTTCCCCATTGGTATGCATGACCTCAAAAATCAGCTTTCCATCATCCAATAGAATCCGTTCCCCTGGTTTTACATCCTGGGGGAAACTGGTATAGTTCATATACACCCGTTCTGCGCTTCCTTCAAAAGGTTCTCCGGTAACAAAAAGTATTTCATCGTCCGGGGCAACCACCACTTCACCCCCCATGACGCCCACGCGTAATTTTGGTCCCTGTAAATCTGCCAAAATTGCCACATTATACTCCAGCTCTTCATTCAACTCCCTAATCAGTTCTATGCGCTCCTTAACATCGTCATAATTGGCGTGCGAAAAGTTAATTCGAAATACATCGACCCCTTCCTTCATCATTTCCCTTAATACCTCTTTCTTACTGGTAGCAGGGCCTAACGTGGCCACAATTTTGGTTTTCTTCTTTGAAGGCATTATTAAAATATTAGATTTCTTTTAGATTTTAGTGTTTCCACATCCATTTGATAAGCCATGCTTATGCTGGGGACGGTCCGTATAATTTCCAGGGCCTTTGTTATTTCATTGGAATTCCCTGGGCTCAATTTCAGTAAATAGTTGATTTCCTTCCTTTCTTCCAGTAAATAATGTAAGGTTGTGGTCATACTATCCTGAAACAATCCCTGGTCATCGCCAACCTCTTCTACCGTAACTACATTTTTTATTAAATACCACTCCTGGTCCTTAATACTGTCCTTCCACTCATAGAAGGGATACGAAGAGGTTGCAATTTCCAGATCCTCTTCCGCCCTTACCAATTTAAACCCGGTTGCTTTATTGATATGATAGGCCAACGCATAACATTCCATAGCACAATGGAGTGCAATAAGATCGAAGGACTCCATAAACAATCCCTCGGAAATTTTGTGTATAGTGACCATCAAAATCTAGCGAATTGTAAATATAGTGCTAATACATCAACCCGCCTAGTTAAAGCCCATCCTGTAGGGATAAGCAGGTTACGAAAACGTTTGAGTTTACTTTTTCTTAAAAATTAGAGTTCCTTAATTTTATTCTGAAGTGCATAATATGCCCTCTTGGAAGCTTTTTCTTCGGCCTTTTTTTTGGAAGTTGCCCTGGCTTTTGCCAATATTTTGCCATCAATGTAAAGCTTCACGGCAAAATGCCTTAGTTCATCATTTCCAGTATCTTCATAAACCTCGTACTGAAAGTCCTTCTTTTGTTTTTGGCACCACTCAATGACCAAGCTTTTGTAGCTGATGACCTTTCCCTCCAGTTGTTCAATATCCACATAGGGTTCGATAACCCGATTATTAATGAATTTTTCACATGCCGTATATCCCTTGTCCAAATAAATGGCACCCACCAGGGCCTCGAACACATTACCATGGATATTGTCACCAAAATGGGATTTGGGAATCCTACTTTCCACAAATTCCAAAAGGTTCAAATCCTTGCCCAATTCGTTCAAGTGTTTTCTACTTACGATCTTGGAACGCATTTTGGTCAAATAGCCCTCGTCCCCTTCCGGGACTTTATTGTACAAATGCTTTGAGATAATGGTCCCAAGCATGGCATCCCCCAAAAATTCCAATCGTTCATAATTCATGGGATTTCCACCATCATCCCTTTTGTTCATGGATCGATGCAGGAAAGCCTTTTTGTAGATTTCCAGGTCTTTGGGTTTAAATCCCAAAATGTTTTTTATGCCCAAAAAAAAATCCCCATCCGCTTTAGGATGGGAATTAAATATTTTGGGGGCAAACTTCATCGGGAGATTTGACTAGCTAATTTTTTTGAAAAGCACACAGGCGTTGTGACCACCAAAGCCAAAGGTATTGCTCATGGCTATATTGACCTCCCTTTCCTGCGCCTTGTTCAAGGTTAAATTGAGAGCGGGATCAATACTTTCATCCACAGTGCTGTGATTTATTGTTGGTGGGACCGTATTGTACTTCAGTGCCAAAATAGAAGCAATAGCTTCAATGGCACCGGCCGCTCCCAACAAATGACCTGTCATGGATTTGGTTGAATTTATATTCATTTTAGGGGTATGGGAACCAAATACATTGGAAATGGCCTTTAGTTCCGCTACGTCTCCCAAGGGTGTTGAGGTTCCATGGGTATTGATGATATCCACATCCTCTGGTTTAAGACCGGCATTGCGCAAGCAATTTTCCATGACTCGGACCACCCCTATGCCATCTGGATGTGGAGCGGTCATGTGGTAGGCATCACTGCTCAATCCGCCTCCCAAAACTTCCCCATAGATCTTGGCTCCCCTGGCCATGGCGTGGTCATAATCTTCAAGGATCAATGCTCCTGCCCCTTCCCCTAGAACAAAGCCGTCCCTGGTGGCATCAAATGGCCTGGAAGCTGTTTCCGGGCTGTCATTTCTTGTAGAAAGGGCATGCATGGCATTAAACCCGCCCATCCCGGCAATGGTCACTGCAGCCTCACTACCTCCGGTAACCACAACATCGCAATGGCCAAGCCTAATATAGTTTAAGGCATCTATCAAAGCATTTGCAGAAGAAGCACAGGCAGATACCGTTGTATAGTTAGGTCCCATAAAGCCATGCTTAATGGAAATGTTGCCCGGGGCGATGTCCGCAATCATTTTGGGGATAAAGAATGGGTTAAACCTGGGTGTACCATCACCTTTGGCATAGCCAATGACTTCATCCTGAAAGGTTTGCAAACCTCCAATACCTGCTCCCCAAACCACCCCAACACGGAACTTGTCCACTTTGTCCAAGTCCAGTCCGGAATCAGCTATGGCCTCATCCGAAGATACAAGGGCATATTGGGCAAAACGATCAAGTTTACGGGCTTCCTTTCTGTCAAAATAGTCCTGTGGATTGTATCCCTTAAGCTCACAGGCAAATTTGGTCTTAAACTTCTCCGTATCAAAATAAGTAATCGGAGCAGCACCACTTTTACCGTTCTTGAGTCCTTCCCAGTATGCCTCAAGAGTGTTGCCTATGGGCGTGAGTGCACCTAGACCGGTTATCATGACTCGTTTTAATTGCATAGAACCACTATTTAGCCTGAAATTAAAAAAATTATCCATGTGATGAAGCACCACATGGATAATTCCTACTCTTTAGTAAAATATCATAGATTACTTTGCTTCTTCTATATAGCTTATAGCCTGACCTACTGTTGCAATGTTTTCAGCTTGGTCGTCTGGAATCTGAATATCGAATTCCTTTTCAAACTCCATTATCAACTCAACAGTATCCAAGGAATCGGCACCTAAATCGTTGGTAAAACTTGCTTCAGGTACTACCTCATTCTCATCAACACCCAATTTATCAACGATAATGGCCTTTACTCTTGATGCAATGTCTGACATAGTTTATTGGTTTTTAAATTTAAACGTGCGCAAAAATAAAAAACTTTGGATCAAATACACCATTTGTCGATAAAATGTGCTGTAAATTACGGTCTTAACGGCCATCCGATTACTTTTGCGACCTATCAATTCGTATGAAATGAAGGAAATTGTCCTGTTTGCCTCGGGTTCGGGTTCCAATGTGGAAAACATTGTGCAGTACTTTAAGAACAATGTTGGTATTAAGGTTACTTGCGTACTTACCAACAATACGAAAGCGCATGTTATTGAACGATGCAAACAACTGGAAATTCCCCTATTGTACTTTAACCGCACTGCTTTTTCCAAGTCCAATACCGTTCTTAACGTATTGAAATCCCTAAAACCGGACTTAATTGTGTTGGCCGGATTCCTCTGGAAAATCCCAAAAGATCTGGTTGCCGCATTTCCGGATAAAATCATTAACATACACCCTGCCCTATTGCCCAAATACGGGGGAAAGGGAATGTATGGGGCCAATGTGCACAAGGCAGTTAAGGAAAATAGGGAGAAAGAAACCGGAATCACCATCCACTATGTGAACGAGCACTATGACGAGGGCGCTATTATCTTTCAGGAAAGGACGGTGTTGAGCGAAGAAGACAGCTTTGAAACCATTGCCCAAAAAGTCCATACTTTGGAATATGAACATTTTCCGAAAGTGATAGAAAAACTGTTGTTGAAAAATGGCTAAAAAATCGAAATTCTATGTGGTTTGGAAAGGCAAAAGGCCGGGAATTTACGAATCCTGGGATGATTGTCAAGCCCAAATAAAGGGGATAAAGGGAGCACAATACAAGGCCTTTGGCAGTTTTAAGGAAGCTAAAAGGGCGTACAATGGAAATTATTCGGATTACAAAGGCAAAAAAAATGGAAGGGATGAACTCAGTCCCGAAGAAAAATTAAAATATGGGGAGCCAAACTTCCATTCCATTTCCGTAGATGCCGCATCCAGCGGCAATCCAGGAAAAATGGAATATCAGGGCGTTGATACCAAAACAAAAAAAGTGCTTTTCAGGCAAGGCCCTTTTAAGGAGGGCACCAACAATATTGGGGAGTTTTTGGCCATTGTCCATGGATTGGCCTTTTTAAAACAAAAAGGAAGTGACCGGGTCATCTATTCCGATTCCAGGACCGCCATGAGTTGGGTGCGCAAAAAGAAATGCAATACCAAACTTGAAAAAACCGCGGGGAACAAACCCATTTTTGAACTTATAGAACGCGCAGAAAATTGGCTTAAAAGTAATCGCTACAATACCCCTATCGTGAAGTGGGAAACCAAGGCATGGGGGGAAATCCCTGCGGACTTTGGAAGAAAATGACCTTACATTCGCTTTGCCCCGGAATATTGCATGGTCCCTCCTTTTCCAAATCCATAACTAAATCCGAAGGCCACAAACCTTGCCCTAAAACTTCGGTTGAACAGTTCAAAACTGTCCTGCGAAATTTGATTTTCACGTATGCGGGAAGCAAATGCGTCGCGCACGCTTAGGTTAAGCACGCCTTTTCCTTTCATCATCTTTTTTCTAATTCCAAAATCCAAAAAGGCGATGGCATTGATTTCTCCTTGAACGGTTTGATAAGCAGACCGATAATTTCCCGTGGCTTCAACATCGATTCCCAGGGGCAATTTTACCTTGGCCAATAGTTTTGACGACCACTGTTCGGCACTAAAATCAAACAGCGTATCCTCAAGGGAACCGCTTCGGGCGAAGGTATTGTAGTTGACATCCACATTAAGGGTAAGCCAGTTCACCGGGCTGTATTTCGTATTCAATTCCACTCCCCATGCATTATTGGTGCCAATGTTTTCTGGCCGGGTAACATTCACGTTGTTTTCAAAAATGGAAATCCGCTCAATAATGTCCGTTGTATATCTATGATATACTCCTAAGTTCAATGAAGTTTTTCCAATAAGGAAAATGCCGGTTACCTCATAGGAGTCCGTGAACTCGGGAAGCAGATTGGGGTTGCCCTGTCTGATGTTAAAGTTGTTCCGAATATTAAAAAACGGGTTCAGGTCCCATAACCTTGGCCTGTAGATCCTTTTGGAATATCCTGCCTGCAGGGACACCTTTTCTGAAAATTTGTAGGAGGTATGCATACTGGGGAAGAGGTTGGTGTAGTTTTGATCGTTTGTTTCCCCCGTGTTCACCAAAAAAGTTCCAACATCCGTATTTTCCAAACGCATACCTGCTTTTATGCCCCATTTTTTCCCTTCATAAGCTGTCGTTCCATAAACGCCCAACACATTTTGGCCAAACTCAAAGATGTTGGTAAGTCCTGTATCGGTAACAAACGCTCCGTTCTCCAAATTCTGTACCTCAAAATCATTACTGACATCATTAAGGATGTACTGTGCTCCCGTCTCAATGGAAAACGTATCGGAGAACGGTTTGGTGTAATCCAATTTAAAGGTGAAAACGGATTCCTGAAAATTGGTACGTGTGTTTTGATCGGCATCCCTGCTTTCACCGGCTAGGGTAACATCTTCAAATTCTGAGCTTTGGTCCTTTCCAAAGAAGTTCCCCAATGCACTAAAAAGGACATCATGGTCCTCATGGTCCTCAAAATCCTTTTTGTATTGCAGTTCATATTGAAATTTGGGGTTTCTGGCGTCGGTCACTTCCGTACGTTCCCACTCCGAGGTGAAGTTCCCAAAATTGTCCAGTGCCGCAAAATTGGTGGCAGAGGGCTGATCCTCTATTTCAAGGGCAAAATTTCCAGACAGGGTGAGTACACTACTTGGACTGAAATAATAGTCCGTGCCTAAGATAAAATTGTAAAAGGTCTCGTTACGGAACTCTTCCCCAGTGGATAAAATGGTGGTCCCCGTGGTCAAATCCGTATTGCGTATCGTAATTTCATTGGGCAATTCGCGATAACCGGTACCCAACTGACTGAACAGATTAAATTTCTCTGTCCTACGGTTAAGGCTTATCCCTACACTGTGGTTGTCCGGCACGCCCGTATTTACTGAAACAGACCCATTAAACCCTCGCTTTTCCTCTTTTTTGATGACAATGTTAATAATGCCCGAAGTACCCTCGGCGTCGTATTTTGCGGAGGGATTGGTGATGACCTCCACCCTGTCTATCATATTTGCCGTAATCGTGCCCAAGGCATTGTTCTCATCACTGGTGAGGATGGAGGGTTTGCCATTGATAAGTACTTGCACGCCCTGGCTGCCCCTAAGGCTGATCTGCCCTTCGATACTTACATTCACCGAAGGGACATTGTTCAATACCTCTAGTGCACTGGCCCCTGTACTGCTAAGGTCCTTTCCCACGTTGAACACCCTTTTATCCAACTTGAACACGGTTTGGGACACTTCCCCTTCGACCACCACTTCTTCCAATTGCTGGGCATCCTCGGACATTTCCACTGTACCTAAATCCACAATCCCATTTTGCGGTGCGGGAGGTTGCAGTACCACTTTTTCAAAACCGATAAAACTTATTTCAATATAATGGTCACCAGCATTGGTTTCCAAAGAGAAGGTACCATCTTCCAAGGTGGTAACGCCCGTAATAGCCTGCTGTGTGGACAAATCACCGATCATTACCGTTGCATAGGCCACTGGTTGGCCAGAGTCCCTGTCAACGATTTTTCCCGTGTAGATCACGCTCCCCTCCTGTGCATTGGCCTTGGTACCAAAAAGGCAAAACACTACCAGGGCCATAATAAGCAATACACATTTTGTCCTTGGTGCAATGGGATCCATAAGGTTTCCAATTTTTACCAAAATTCTTAAAGCCCCCTGAAAAGCTGAACTATTTTCCGTGAACGACGGACGTTTTGCCCCAAACAACAGCAATGGCAAAATCGTGCAGCTTTTTGTGGTTCAAGACCTTAAAACTGTCGTTCATGGCATATCTTTTCTTTTGCTACCTTGGTAGAGGTACTTTTGTGGCGGAAACCATCCTATTATGTCCATTTCAAAAAAGGAACTTGTTTTTCAATTGGTGCTCTTGGCCGTAGTTTTCCTGTTTTATTCATTTGACAGTAAAGAGCCAGGGTTCCAGTGGTACAACGTGGCGTTTTTTTTGACCTATGCCCTAGCTGCGGTCGTAATTGGGTTTTGGTTAATGCCGCGTTTTTTATATCCTAAAAAATACTGGCATTTTTTTGGGTATGTGGCAGTGGTCATCACCATCATCATCTTACTGGAAGAATTGGTATTGGAACAAATTTTCTTTGCCGGCACCGAACGGGCAAAAGGGTTTCCCGGAGTATTCTATTCACTTTTGGACGTACTCCCAATAATTACGATCCTCTGCGGCTTTAAGTTTGGGTGGGATGCCCTCCAAAAGCAACAACAGATAGAAGCCTTAAAAAGTAGCGTTCAGGAAAGTGAGCTTCAATTTCTGAGGTCGCAGATCAATCCCCACTTTTTGTTCAACAATCTCAACAACCTATATTCTTACGCACTGGAAGGTTCCCACAAAACCCCCGAAATCATCCTAGAGCTAAGTGGGCTATTGCGATACATGCTCTATGAATGCAAAGAAAGGTTCGTTCCACTTGAAAAGGAAATCGACCAGCTGCATAACTTCATTAAGTTGAACAAGTTACAGATTGAAAATAGGGGACATGTAGTGTTTGATATACAGGAGATTGGAAGTGGGTACAGGATTGCCCCTTTGATTTTGATTGTGTTCATTGAAAATGCCTTTAAGCACAGTCAAGCTGGGCAGACCGAGAATATTGAGATTGCCGTGGGCATGAAAATGAAAGGGAACGTACTGCTTTTTAATTGCTCCAACAACTATGCGTCCGCCCAGGAACTTGAGTCCGTTACTACCGGAATTGGACTCAAAAATGTTCAAAAACGATTACAATTGCTCTATCCGGAAAAGCACAATCTCCAAATTAAGGAAGACCGTAACAGGTACCAAGTTCAATTGTCCATAGTATTGGAAAAAAACCACGGTTCATGAACTGTATTATTGTAGAAGATCAACCACCAGCGCAGCGCATCCTACAAAAATATATTGGGGAAATGGGCTCGTTGTCATTAAAGGCAACTTTCTCGGATGCTCTACGCGCAATGGAATATTTGAAAACCGAACCTGTGGACATTGTCTTTCTGGACATTCATCTGCCCAAACTTTCGGGTATGGATTTCATGAAAACCGTTCCCAATCCACCCAGTATCATCTTGACCACTGCCTTTTCTGAATATGCTTTGGAGAGTTATGAATTTAACGTCGTGGATTATCTTCTAAAGCCTTTTTCTTTTCAACGTTTTGTCAAGGCGGTTTCAAAAGTACCGCAACGAAATGTGATTTTACCTCCCGAACACAAAGAAATAGACGACTCCCCATCCAAAACGGAGATTTACATTAAGTTGGGCTATGCGCATATAAAAATTGCCATAGATGATATTTATCACATCAGTTCGGATTCGGATTACAGCGAAATCATAACGGTCAACAAGAAATATATCTCAAGCGAGCCGCTCCGCTCCTGGATGGAGACCCTCCCAAAGAATAGGTTTTATCGAATCCATAAATCACATATCGTCAATCTAAAAAAAATCGAGAAAATCGTAGGCAACCAAGTGTGCTTACAGGGGGGGCAAAAATTACCCATAGGCCGTGCCTATAAAGATGGTTTTTTGGGACATGTCCTTAAATAGTGTCCCTATGGCCAGCTAAATATGACATTAAAGGGATACTGGCCAATAGGGCAGAAACGCCCCTTTAGTTTTTGCTTTCTTACAAGTGGAAATCATAACCCCTTGTGAGTCTTTAAATAAAAGTATATTTGCAGCAAAATTCAAATTGAATGGGCAAACTGTTGATCGTAGGCACCCTTGCCTTTGATGCCATTGAATCCCCTTTTGGAAAAACGGATAAAATTTTGGGTGGTGCAGGTACCTTTATAGGATTGGCCGCGGCCCAATTTAACGTGGAATCTGCCATTGTCTCCATTGTTGGTGATGACTTTAACCAAGAATACCTGGATTTACTCAGTCAACGAAATATAGACCTTTCGGGGGTAGAAATTGTTAAGGGTGGGAAAACTTTTTTTTGGAGTGGAAAATACCACAACGACTTGAACACAAGGGATACGTTGATCACGGAATTGAACACATTGGCGGACTTTGATCCCAAGGTCCCGGACAGTTTTAAAGATGCCGATGTCGTCATGCTGGGCAATCTGGACCCCAACATTCAATTAAGTGTAATCAATCAAGTAAGTTCACGACCAAAACTTATCATTTTGGACACCATGAATTATTGGATGAACCATACTTGGAGCGATCTCTTGAAAGTGATACGGCGAGTTGATGTCATCACTTTAAACGACGAAGAAGCGAGACAGTTGACCCAGGAATATTCCTTGGTAAGGGCCGCCGAAAAAATTGAGGAAATGGGACCAAAATTTGTAGTCATCAAAAAAGGGGAGCACGGTGCCCTGCTTTTCCACAAGAAAAAAATATTTTTTGCCCCGGCGCTTCCCCTGGAAGAAGTTTTTGATCCCACTGGAGCAGGGGATACTTTTGCCGGTGGATTTGCGGGATATTTGGCCTCAACCAAGAATGTCTCGTTTGAAAACCTAAAAAATGCGGTAATACACGGTTCCAATTTGGCCTCATTCTGTGTAGAAAGATTTGGTACCGAACGAATGGTTGACCTTACGTTTCCCGAAGTGCAAAGAAGGCTGGAACAATTTAAGGAATTGACCCAGTTCAACATAGAAATAGAATAAATGCATGCCCTGTTAATCAGGGCGTTTTACTTTTACAGGATGAGTGATCCAATAAAACACGAATGCGGCATTTCATTGATCCGCCTGTTGAAACCGCTGGAATACTACAAGGAAAAGTACGGCACTGCCTTTTACGGAGTGAACAAAATGTACTTAATGATGGAAAAGCAGCACAATCGTGGTCAGGATGGTGCAGGTTTTGCCAGTATTAAGTTGGACATGGCCCCTGGGGAGCGATACATAAGCCGCGTGCGATCTATAGCACAACAGCCCATACAAGATATTTTTAAGCAGATCAATGACCGAATAAATGCTACCATCTCGGAAAATCCACAGTATTGGGACAATGTCGCCTTACAGAAAAAAGAAATCCCTTATGTTGGTGAACTGCTCCTGGGACATGTTCGTTATGGTACCTTTGGCAAGAACAGTATAGAAAGCGTCCATCCCTTTCTTCGTCAAAACAATTGGATGCACCGAAACCTAATTGTAGCGGGCAATTTTAACATGACCAATGTTGATGAGCTCTTCGGAAATTTGGTGGATTTGGGACAACATCCCAAGGAAATGGCAGATACCATTACCGTTATGGAAAAGATAGGACACTTTTTGGATGATGCCGTGGCCAAACTATACAAGGAAATCAAAAAGGAAGGATTCAATAAAAAAGAAGCTTCGCCCCATATCGCAGAACGGCTGAACATAGCCAAAATTCTGAAAAAGTCCTCCAAAAATTGGGATGGCGGTTACACTATGGGCGGCATGATGGGTCATGGCGATGCCTTTATGCTAAGAGATCCTTCGGGAATCCGGCCCTGTTACCATTATCAAGATGATGAAGTTGTTGTGGTAGCATCTGAACGGCCGGCCATACAGACCGTTTTCAATGTAAAATATGAAGATGTCAAAGAATTGGAGCCCGGTCATGCCTTGATCGTTAAAAAAAATGGGACTGTCAATATTCAAGAAGTACTACCGCCCAAAGAACGAAAAGCCTGCTCCTTTGAACGCATCTATTTTTCCAGGGGAAGTGATAAGGAGATTTACAGAGAACGCAAACTCTTGGGTAAACTGATATTCCCTGAAATCCTAAAAGCCATTGATGGTGATTTGGCCAATACCGTCTTTTCCTATATTCCCAATACCGCAGAGACGTCCTTTATGGGAATGATCAAAGAGGCCCAGAACTATTTGAATAGAAAAAAG
Organism: Muricauda sp. SCSIO 64092; assembly: GCF_023016285.1. Lineage (GTDB taxonomy): Bacteria > Bacteroidota > Bacteroidia > Flavobacteriales > Flavobacteriaceae > Croceivirga. The sequence continues at coordinate 2,677,477 of NZ_CP095413.1, read as the reverse complement.
GAGGACCAAATCTTAAAATTAGGCGCCAATATCACCAAGGAAGAACTGCACAAAATTCTGGATGTTAGGCCAAGAATAGAGAAAGTGGCCATCAAAGATGCTAAACTACGCACTTTTATAACCCAGGATAGCAGTCGGGATGATTTGGTGACCCATGTCTATGATATCTCTTATGGTTCCGTAAAACCAACGGATAATTTGGTCATCATTGATGACAGTATTGTTCGGGGAACCACTTTGAACAAAAGTATTTTGAGGATGTTGGATCGCCTCAACCCAAAAAAAATTGTTGTTGTTTCCTCCGCCCCCCAGATTCGATATCCTGATTGTTATGGAATTGACATGGCAAAATTGGAGGACTTTGTTGCTTTTAGAGCCGCTTTGGCCCTGCACAAAGATAGGGGCACCAGCGAGGCCATCCATGACATCTATCAAAAGTGCAAGGCCCAGGTGGAGCATAAAGACGCTCAGGTGCACAATTATGTACAGGAACTCTATCGGCCATTTACGGCCCAGGAAATATCCGATAAAATTTCGGAGATATTGAGTCCAAAGGAAATTAATGCTGAAGTTAAAATTATATACCAAACCATAGAAAGCCTGCATAAGGCCTGTCCCAAAAATCTTGGTGACTGGTACTTTACCGGGGACTATCCAACCCCAGGAGGAAATAGGGTAGTCAACCGTGCCTTCATCAACTTTTTTGAGGGAAAGAATCAACGAGCTTACTAAACGGTTTACCGTTCATAAAGTGTATTTTGTCGATGAAAATGACGCTTCACCGTCTTTTTGACAATGAGTTCCTACGTCCATATAAATTAGCTATTGCCATAGCATAAGTAGGTTAAGTTCATGGTAAGATTTGGGGCAAAAAAGGTGGAGAAATCTCCACCTTTTTTATTTTATGTCATCCCAACTTCAAGCCTTGTGCTCCTTTTCCTAACCTTTTATAGTCCATTGTTTTCCTTATGGTATTTCAACCAAATAAAACGGTTTTCATCTAAAAGCTTTCCGCCGGAAAAACCCTTGGCCTACATTTGGGGAACCATAGCATAAGTAGGTTAAGTTCATGGTAAGATTTGGGGAAGAAGGCGGAGTAACATCCGCCTTCTTTATGTTTGACTCCCAAGGGATTATGTTAAAATTTTCGTTTTGGCAAATCACAAATCCATCAAAAATTTCTTCGAATTTCTTTGTTATTTCCCACAATACCAGTAATTTAGTTTTGCCATAGCATAAGTAGGTTAAGTTTATGGTAAGATTTGGGACGAAAAGGGCGGGAGCTTTCCTGCCCTTTTCTATTGTATGAATATCGCTTTCCCAAACAAAAAAAGCACGACAAAACCGCCGTGCTCTTTTTTTCCAATTTTTTGGAGGACCTACTTGTTTTGCTCGTAGTTCTCTGCCACTTTGTCCCAATTGATCACATTAAAAAATGCCGTAACGTAATCCGGTCTTCTATTCTGATAGTTCAGATAATAGGCATGTTCCCAAACATCCAGTCCCAAAATGGGATGTCCACCACAGGCAACCTCCGGCATCAATGGATTATCTTGGTTTGGGGTAGAGCAAATTTCCAACTTTCCCCCTTTGTGTACACACAACCACGCCCATCCGGATCCAAAACGGGTACCTGCCGCTGCACTGAATTGCTCCTTAAAGGCATCAAAGGACCCAAATGTCTCATTTATGGCATCCGCCAAATCGCCCGATGGAGTGCCTCCACCATCTGGGGACATTACTTCCCAAAAAAGACTGTGGTTATAATATCCCCCACCATTATTTCGTACGGCACCATTGGTCATGTCCATACCGGTAAGAATATCCGTTATGGATTTGTTCTCCAAATCCGTTCCTTCGATTGCACCGTTCAACTTGGTGGTATATCCATTGTGGTGCTTGGTATGGTGAATTTCCATGGTTCTAGCATCAATATGTGGTTCCAATGCATCATAGGCATAGGGTAAATTAGGTAGTTCAAAAGCCATAATGTTGATTTTTTAGAGTTTGTAATCTGTTTATCAAAAATAAGCTTTTCATAAACAAAGTACGTTCTTTACAATGTTAACAAGATGGTAAGATTATGTACCTTGTGAAAAAAACTACTTGCCATCTGGGTTCCACATATATAATGCCTCTGCAGGTTCTGGTAAAACCTACCAACTTACCCGGTCTTATTTAAAACTTGTCCTCTCCAATATTGCGGCGCAACGGTTCAGGGAAATCCTGGCACTTACATTTACCAATAAAGCCGTGGAAGAGATGAAGACCAGAATACTGGACAGTCTTTACCGCTTTGGACATCCAGAAATTGACAAAAACGATAATCCCATGTTTTTGGAGCTGTCCGCAGAACTTGGACTATCTTCCGCTGAAATGGAAAAGAGGGCATCCAAGACCCTAAAGCTTCTACTGCACAATTATGACTTTTTTGAAGTTTCGACCATAGATAAGTTCACCCATAGGGTGATCAAGGCTTTTGCAAAGGATTTGAAGGTTTCGCAGCATTTTGAGGTGGAACTGGATACCGAACTATTGTTGGATGGGGCAATTGCCCAACTTCTTCAACGTGTCGGAGATGAACCGCAACTGCAAAAAATACTTATCGATTTTTCATTGGAAAAGGTCGAAACCGATAAGAGCTGGACCATCATAAAAGACCTCAAGAATGTTGGAGGGCTGCTCTTTAAAGAGAACCACTATGTCCACCTAAAAGGGTTGGTTGGCAAGGAAATTGGAGATTTTGAGGAACCGAAAACATTTTTTAGCACAAGGATTGCGTCACTATCAAGCCACATCACCGAATGTGCCGATAAGGCCTTAAAAATGATTCAGGACAATGGTCTGGAGTTCTCCGATTTCAAGGGCAGCTATTTTCCGAAATTCATGGGTGTACTTCAATCAGGAAATCACAAAGTGGATTTCAATGCCGCTTGGAAACAACGTTTTGATGAAACCCCACTTTACAATAAAAGCTGTCCTGAGCATACCAAAACCAAATTGGATGGATTACATCCCCATTTTTCATCTTTGTTTAAAAGCATCAAGGAAAATGTCCATGCCCTGGCATTCTTCAAAAACGTCTATACCAACATTCTTCCCCTTACGGTACTCAATGAAATCGCAAAGGAAATCTCCTTACTTCAAAAGGAGTGGGAAATCCTTCATATTTCAGAGTTCAACAAACTTATTTCCAATGAAATCGCCAACCAACCCGTCCCTTATATCTATGAACGTCTGGGAGAAAAGTACAGGCACTACTTTATAGATGAGTTCCAGGATACGTCCAAAATGCAATGGGAAAATCTGGTTCCCCTAATTGGAAACGCCCTGGAAACGGAAAACCTGAACGGTGAAAAGGGTTCGTTGGTATTGGTGGGCGATGCAAAACAATCCATTTACAGGTGGCGTGGTGGAAATCCCAAACAGTTTTTGGGACTGAGTGACAAATCCCAAAATCCGTTCACCATTGCCCCGGAAGTCCACAATCTGGATACCAACTGGCGTAGTTACGATTCCATCGTTGAATTTAACAATGATTTTTTTGGCCACATTGCACCGTACTTTAAAGAAAAGGGGTATCAAAAGCTATATTCCGAACAATGTCAACAGCAAACGAACCACAAAAAAGGGGGGTATATAGAAATCGGTTTTGCTCCAAGTACCGTTGAGGACAACACCATGTTTTATTGCGAGAACGTCTTGAAAACGATCCAACGCATTTTAAACAAAGGCTTTCACTTAAATGATATTTGCATTCTGGTCCGAAAAAACCACCATGGCATACTCTTGGCGAATTATTTGGCAGAACATGGTATTCCCATAATTTCGTCTGAGGCCCTTTTACTGGCCAATAATCCCGAAGTACAATTCCTGGTGTCCCTGTTACGATTTTTGGACAATCCTTTGGAGAAAGCACTTCAATTTGATGTGCTCGAATACCTATTTAAAACCAATAAAGAGCGACACCATTTTATAATTCAACATTTGGGCAGTTTACCGGCCTACTTAAAAGAACAGTATGCCTATGACATATCCATTGAAAGCGGTATGCCCGTATTGGATATTTTGGAAAGGGCAATCGCTTCTTTCCATTTATCGGATAAGTGCGGTGCACATGTAGTCCATTTTTTGGATACCGTTTTGGAGATAGCGGAAAAAACAGGGGTGGGTATTTATGAATTCCTGGAATATTGGAACTTGAAAAAAGAGGTTTTGGCCATCTCCGCTCCACAGGACAGGAATGCGGTTCGGCTTATGACCATCCACAAATCCAAAGGACTGGAATTTCAATTTGTCATTTTTCCCTTTGCGGATTCCAGGATCAAGGACAGGCTAAATTCAAAAAAAATATGGGTTCCCCTTGCCGCATCCGATTCCGCGGGAATTCAAAAAGTATTGGTAAACGCATCTCCGGAGCTTGAGCACTATTCGGACGATTCAAGGGAGCTCTATACCTCCGAAAACCACCTCTCGGAACTAGATGACATCAATGTGCTGTATGTAGCCCTGACAAGGGCAATTGAGGGACTTTTTGTCCTGACCAAGGAATCCAGAACCGAAACCTACGGCAAAATGTTCAAAAACTATTTGCTCCAAAAGGGCATTTGGGATTCCAACACCACGCAGTACCAGTTTGGAGAGTTTATGGAAACCATGGACAACCCACCAATACAGACAACTACAAAGCAAATCCGATATATCTATAATACCGTTGACAATCTGCCAAAAATTGCCACTGCCTCCCAATCGTTGTGGGAACCGGAACAAAACAAATCGCTGGAATGGGGCAATATGCTTCATAACATACTGGCAGAGATCAATACCTTGCAAGATGTTGATGGGGCGGTCCTTCGCGCGTTAACCAAGGGCGATGTTTCCCAGTATGATGCGAAACCAATAAGGGAAACCATTCTCAAAATTCTTACCCATCCCCAACTTTCCACATTTTTCCAAGAAAAAAGTAGGGGTAGGAATGAAGTTGAGATACTGGACGGACAAGGTCGCATATACCGACCAGATCGCTTGGTTTTCCATGGAAAGCAGGTAACGATCATTGATTACAAAACAGGCTCGCCCAATTCAAAACATCAACAGCAATTGGAATCCTATGCTACCCTTTTGGAAGAATTAGATCTTGTTGTCACTCAAAAAATTTTGGTTTACATTGGCGAGCAAATAGAACCTGTTTTCATTTAGATTATGTACGGAAAGATCAAAGAGCACTTAGACAAGGAATTGGAGGCAATTCAACAAGCCGGACTTTTTAAAAAGGAGCGTGTCATTACTTCACCCCAAAATGCGGTAATCAAGATTTCCACGGGAGAGGAGGTAATCAACTTTTGTGCGAACAATTATTTGGGGCTTTCATCCCATCCCGATGTAATACAAGCGGCCAAGGATACCCTGGATACCCATGGCTTTGGAATGTCCTCGGTTCGATTCATTTGTGGGACCCAGGACATCCATAAGGAATTGGAACAAAAAATAGCCGGGTTTTATGGAACGGAGGATACCATTCTTTATGCAGCGGCCTTTGATGCCAATGGAGGGGTGTTTGAACCCCTTCTTACCAATGAAGATGCCATTATTTCAGATTCGCTTAACCATGCATCCATTATTGATGGGGTTCGGCTGTGCAAGGCCAAACGGTATAGATATGCCAACAACGATATGTCCGATTTGGAGCAAAAGCTTATCGATGCAAATAAGGAAGGGGCCCGATTCAAGATCATAGTTACTGACGGCGTATTCTCCATGGATGGGCTATTGGCACCTTTGGACCATATCTGTACGCTTGCGGAAAAGTATGATGCCATGGTTATGGTAGATGAATGCCATGCGGCAGGTTTTATTGGTTCAACCGGGAGGGGGACCCCGGAAGAAAAAAATGTGATGGGAAAAATAGACATCATTACCGGTACCTTGGGCAAGGCCTTGGGTGGGGCCATGGGGGGCTATACCACCGGCAAAAAGGAAATCATTGAAATGTTGCGGCAACGTTCACGTCCGTATTTATTTTCCAACTCCCTGGCCCCGGCAATTGTGGGTGCATCCATAAAGGTTTTTGATCTCCTGGACAAAGACACTTCATTACGGGATAAGCTACAATGGAACACGGACTATTTCAAAAAAGGAATAAAAGAGGCCGGTTTTGACATTATTGATGGAGATTCCGCCATAGTGCCCGTAATGTTGTACAATGCAAAACTGTCCCAACAAATGGCGGACATGTTATTGAAGGAAGGTATCTATGTGATTGGATTTTTCTATCCCGTTGTTCCCAAGGAAAAAGCCCGGATAAGGGTTCAACTTTCCGCTGCCCATACCAAGGAACATCTCGATAGGGCAATCCATGCATTTGCCAAGGTGGGAAAGGTCCTAAATATCGTTTAACGGTTCATTTTTATCCATGTAATGCCTTAAAAAAAATAAACGATTGATTTTGTTAATAATTCTTAACAACTTACATTTGCAGCTGATAAACACTTAAACTTAAATTTTTGAACATGAAACATCTTAGCAAATTTTTTGTTGTTGCCTTACTTGTTTTAGGCTTTAACAACCTACAAGCGCAAGACGAAAATAATCCTTGGCAGGTGAGCTTTGGTGTAAACGCCATTGACGTTTATCCAACCGATGACAGTTCTACAAGTATCAACTTGCCTCCGTATGAGACGGGTACACTTTTTAGCGAATATTTCAACGCAAATGACCATTGGAATATCTTGCCTTCCATTTCATACATTGCCGTTTCCAGATATATCGGTGACGGATTTTCAATCGGTGCCCGTGGGTCCTTGAATAGAATAGAAAATTTGGGTGATGTAAGGGTGGATGACGTCTCTCACTTCGCTGTTGATGGTACAATTAAGTATAACATTTTTCAAAACACCAAATTGGATCCATTCGTTGAAGTAGGTGGTGGTTATACCTGGGTTGATGAGATTGGTGCCGGAACGGTAAATGGTGGTATTGGTGTGAATTACTGGTTCACCGACAATATTGGTGTTGTCCTACAAACCCAGTACAAGCATGCTTTCGAAGATTATGGAGTTAAGCATTTCCAACATTTGGGAGGTCTTAATATTAGATTCGGTGGTACGGATACTGATGGTGATGGTATTTACGACAGGGATGATGCATGTCCTGAGGTAGCCGGATTGGAAGCTTTCAATGGTTGTCCTGATTCTGATGGTGACGGTATTGAAGATGGCAAGGATAGCTGTCCCGACCAAGCTGGTTCCAAAGAAATGAATGGTTGTCCTGATTCCGATGGCGATGGTATAGCCGATAAGGATGATGCTTGTCCAAACGAAGCTGGTATTGCTGCTTTGGCCGGATGCCCAGATGCAGATGGTGACGGTATTGCAGATGGACAGGACCAATGTCCTAACGAAGCTGGTCCTGCTGAGAACAACGGATGCCCTTGGCCAGATTCTGATGGCGACACTGTTCTTGACAAAGACGATCAGTGTCCACAGGTTGCAGGTACCGTAGCCAATAACGGTTGCCCAGAAGTAACTGAAGAAGTTCAAAAGCAGTTGAACGATTATGCCAGGACGATATTGTTCGACACTGGTAAATCAAGTATCAAGGCAGAGTCTACCTCAGTTATGGTAGATATCATTCAAATTTTGAACGAATATCCAAATGCCAAGTTCACTGTTGAAGGACATACCGATAGCGTTGGTAGTGCTAAATTGAACCAAAGCCTTTCCGAGAAGAGAGCTAATTCCGTTAGGGACTTCCTAATAGGCAAAGGTATCGGTTCCGATAGGTTGACAGCTATTGGTTATGGTGAGGAAAAGCCAATTGCCACTAACAACACAAGAGCGGGTAGAACCCAAAACAGAAGGGTTGAAATTAACCTTATCAAATAAGTTTAAGTAACATATTTATAGTAATGAGCCCCGACATTTTCGGGGCTTTTTCATGTTATGGAGAGTTTTCTCAAGGAAGTTATAGAAGATCTTTATGCACAAAACAAAAGCTTTGATCATATGGCTTTTGTACTCCCCAGTAAAAGGGCTGGCCTTTTTCTTAAAAAGCACATCTCCGAATTCGTTCGCAAACCCATTTTTAGCCCGAAGATATATAGCATTGAGGAACTCATAATTGAAATATCCGGTATAGCAAATACCACTAATCTTAATTTACTACTTGAGCTCTATGAAACCTCTAAGCTATATTTAAAGTCCGAGGAACTAACGTTTCAGTCGTTTCTCTCATGGGGAAACACCTTACTTTCGGATTTTAACGAAATTGACAGGAATCTTGTTGAACACAAATCCTTATTTGCTTACCTAACCGAAAGTCAGCGTATTAAAAATTGGGGGAGTGATAAAAGGCCAACACCTTTGATCTCCAATAGCCTTAAATTCTGGAGCCAATTGGAAACGGTATATGAAAACTTTCAGTCACGGTTATTGGAAAAAGGAGTGGGGTACCAAGGATTGCTCTATAGGAAGGCCTCAGAAAAGGTACAACGCTTTTTATCCAATAATCCCGGGATAACGTATCATTTTATCGGGTTCAACGCCCTAAATGTGGCTGAAGAGCACATTTTTCAATCCTTTTTCACCAATGGAAAAGCTACTGTTTCTTGGGACATTGACTCTTATTTTGTGGAAGATGGTGTTCATGAAGCTGGTTTCTTTATTCGGAACTACCTTAAAAAATGGAATCAATTTAATGGCCTGTCCCCATTGGAGCATCGCAATCAATTCCTTAAGGAAAAGAAAATCCATATTACGGGTGTTCCCAAATCCATATCCCAAGCCAAATATGTTGGCCACATCCTAAGGGGTGTCCTAAGCCAAAACAACGAAAACAATATTGCCCTGGTCCTGGCGGACGAAACCCTATTAAAGCCCATTCTACATGCCCTTCCTGAGAATACCTCCAAAGTGAATATTACTATGGGCCTGCCCTTGAGGAAAACCACCCTTTTCGATTTTTTTGATTCCCTTTTTAACGTACACTTAAACAGGTCGAAAAATGGTTGGTACCATAAGGATGTAATAAAGTTGCTATCCAATCCATATGCCATTGCGTTTTTGAATACATCAAAAAACAATTTGGCGGGGGACCTAAAGAACCATATTAAGGAAAAAAATATCCTATTTGTGAACCAGGCGCTTTTGGATACTTTGCCCTATTCCAAATCGGCCCGGTTAAAAAGGCTTTTCAGTCCCTCCCCGCAGGGTGCGCTTTTTGCCAAGACGTGCTTGACGGTTGTTCAGGACCTTAAACAGCTATATCAAGAATCCAACGATCAACAAGAAATTCATCAACTATACGGTTTCCATCAGCTTTTTACCCAAGTACATGATTTGGTTCAAATAAAACCGTATTTAAACTCATTAAAAGCCTTAAAGCATATCTTCAATGAACTCGTTTTGACAGAAAAAATCGATTTTAAAGGGGAACCTTTGGGAGGGCTACAGATTATGGGGGTTTTGGAAAGTAGAAACCTGGATTTTGAAACTGTGATCATTACCTCGGTCAATGAAGGTATACTCCCCGCTGGAAAAAGCCAAAATTCATTTATTCCCTATGATATCAAAAAGGGATTTGGCTTACCGACCTATAAGGAGAAAGATGCCATCTACGCTTACCATTTCTATAGATTGTTGCAACGGGCCAAAAACGTCCATCTGCTTTATAATACGGAACCAGATGTTCTTCTGGGCAATGAAAAAAGTCGATTTATTTCCCAGTTGCAAACGGATACCAGCTTAGGGCCCTACATAACCCAAAGTGTTGCTGCCCCAGAGACCGCAATTGCTTTGGAACCGGCCAAGGAAATTGTAAAGACTCCTGAACTTATTGGGCTATTAATGGAGTTGGGCAGCCGTGGGTTTTCTCCATCGGCTTTGACCAACTACATTAAAAACCCGTACGACTTTTACAAAAACAACGTTCTACGACTCAATGAAGTTGAAGAAGTTGAGGAAAACATTGCCTATAACACCTTTGGAACCATTGTTCATGATACTTTGGAAGAACTCTATTTACCCCTGGTTGGGGAGAGAATTACCCCAAAAGGATTGGAATCCCTAAAAAAAGGTGTTACATCCATTACCAAAACCAATTTTGAGAAGTTTTATATGTCCAAGGATATTGAAAGTGGTCAAAACCTCATTGCCTTCCATGTCATACAGAAATATGTTTCTTCCGTTATTGATTTGGATATTGAGCGTTCCCGGTCCCACGAAATCATCCTGATGGCCCTTGAAAAAAGCATCAAAGCCCAAATCCTATTGCCAGGACATCCCCAACCGCTCTTCTTAAAGGGCAAATTGGATAGATTGGAAAGTGTAGACGGTGTTGTACACATTTTGGATTATAAAACGGGCAATGTGGCTTCATCAGAAGTTGAGGTCCTTGATGTAATGGAAACCATTACCAACGAAAAACGCTCAAAAGCTTTTCAATTGTTGTGTTATGCTTTAATGTTACACAAGGAAGACCAAATCAATAGTCTAAATGCAGGAATAGTCCCCATTAAAAAATTGAGTATGGGTATTCTACCCTTTGCTTTAAAGAAAAGCGCTAGAGGCCCCAGGGACTTGACCATAGATAAGGAGCTATTGGCCCACTTTCAAGAACACCTCTTCACTTTGCTTACTGATATATTGAATCCCGAAAAACCTTTTGTAGATACGGATTCAGTTCCCTTTTAAATCTGGTCTGGATGGTCTCACTTCAATTTTACTGGGCAGTGTACGTGGGTGCATGGTCAGTAAATCCACAACCAATTTCCCAATATCCCCAGGTTGAATCTTCCATGCATCCTTTTCCGAGGGTTCATTGCCATTAAAATAGGTTGCCACGGAACCGGGCATGATGGTAGTTACTTTAATGTCGTATTTTCTTAAATCCAACATCGCTGCTTGTGTAAACCCAACCACCCCAAACTTAGTGGCATTATAACCAGCCCCTTGGGCAAAAAAGTTTGTCCCCGCCAAACTCGCCAAGGTCATATAATATCCTTTGGACTGCCTTAATAACTCCACAGTGGCTTTGAGTGTATTAAAAGCACCGGTAAGATTGGTGTTTATCATTTGATGCCATTGGTCAAAAGTCATGGTGTCGATGGGTGAAAAATGTCCAACACCGGCATTGGCCAAAACCACATCCAACTTTCCCCATCGAGCTGTTATGGCCCTTACCACTTCCTCTTCATCTGCATATTGGGTAACATCGGACACCACAGCCATTACATTATCGCTATAACCCAATACCTCCAAGGCCTCATTAAGTGATTTTTGGTTTCTTCCACTTATGGCCACCTTCATCCCCTTTTCCAATAAACTCTTGGCAACACCCAAACCAATGCCTTTGCTTCCGCCTGTGATATAAGCTACTTTACCTTCCAGTTCCATACATTGCATATTAAAACAAAAAGCACCGATGTCACGGTGCCTTTGTGGAGAATACCGGATTCGAACCGGTGGCCTCTTGCCTGCCAGGCAAGCGCTCTAGCCAACTGAGCTAATCCCCCAAATAGATTGGCAAAGGAAACACTTTTTCAAAAAGTTTCAAAATCAATCTTTTTTAACACTGAGTACCAGAACGGGTATTGGCACATAAAATTCCGCTTTGGGAATAGTACTCTTCTCCCATAACTTTTTAAAAAAGCCCCGTTTTCTTCTAAATACGCATAATAAGTCGGGTTGTTTTTCCTTAAAATGTTCCAATACGCCCAAATAGGTGGTCTGGTTTTCAGAAATGGTCAAATTTTTGCTCAAATCCAATAGGGCCGTATTGATCTTTAAATCCTCCTCGGAGTATCCCGGTGTTTTGACCAATAACAGGTTCACTTTGGATTGGTATTTCTCCATAACCGCAATTAAAGGATGTAAGACCCTATTACGCTTTAGGATTCCTGACTTAAAAGCTACCAAAATGTTCTTTAATGGCACATATTGGGTCCCTTTAGGTACAATGAGCGCAGGAATATTGGTCTGTTTAATAATGCGACCGGAAGTGTGCCCAAGATATAATTCGTCATTAATATCATTACTTCTTGGGGCTATAATGATCAAATCAATCCCCAGGTTTTTATCGATTTCCTCCACCCCATCAACGATGTCCCCATTATACGAAGCAATTTTAATATCAACACCTTTCGTCTCAACACTGGAAATCATTTCCTTAATTTTCTCCCTATTGGAAGAAGCTACTTTCTCCTTAACATTGGACAAGTTCCCTGCAGTTGAAATAACGGTGAAAACATCCATTACAAAAACATTGCATCCAAACTCGGACGCAAAGTCAATGGCGTAGGACAATGTTTCATGACAAACAGGGGAAGTTCCCAATGGGACCAGAATATTGTTCATGGTTTGGTTATTATGTTAATACCATAAATTTACAATTTAATCGAAACGAATGCTATGATACGACGCGCAAAGATATCTGAAATTGATGATATTCTTGAAATCACAAGGGCTTGCGCCAACTATATGATGGCAAAGGGAATTTACCAATGGAACGAACATTATCCTTCCAAACTGCATTTGGAACTGGATATTGAAAGAAACGAGCTATTCGTGAAAACCAAAAATGGTTCCATTGTCGGGGCCATTGTCATTTCCGAACATATGGATGAAGAATATTTTCAAGTTCAGTGGCTTACCAAAAATGAAAAGAATATTTACATTCATCGGCTTTGTGTGCATCCAAAATATCAAGGGGAAGGGCACGCGCAAAAAATGATGTCCTATGCCGAGGACCATGCCAAAAAAAACGGGTTTGTTTCTGTTCGATTGGACACCTTCTCCCAAAACAAACGCAATCAGAAATTTTATGAGACCAGGGGATATCACAGATTGGGGGATGTCCATTTCCCCAAACAAAGTGAATATGCCTTTCATTGTTATGAACTTGTGCTATAAGCCTTTATGATCACCAAAACAGCCGTAAGCTTTAAAAACATAAACCGATTGGCCATTCCTGCCACTATTTCGGGAATAGCCGAACCACTGTTATCCATAACGGATACGGCCATTGTTGGAAATATCCCGGTGGACGGTGTGGAATCCTTGGCCGCCGCCGGAATTGTAGGTTCCTTTTTGTCCATGCTCATCTGGGTCCTGGGACAGACCAGAAGTGCCATCTCTGCCATTATCTCCCAATATCTGGGCGCCAATAAACTGAACGAGGTGAGCAATTTGCCCGCCCAGGCAATTTTTCTAAATCTTACCCTCAGTATTATCGTCCTGCTTTCCACCGTTTTTGTGATTGAGGATATTTTTAGGCTATTTGAGGCTTCAGGTAAAATATTGGACTATTGTGTTTCTTATTACGGAATCCGGGTATGGGGATTTCCATTAACGCTTTTCACCTTTGCCCTTTTTGGAATCTTTAGGGGGTTACAGAACACCTTTTATCCCATGCTGGTTGCCACTATAGGGGCTGGACTTAACATCGTATTGGATTTTGTGCTGGTCTATGGTATTGAAGGATACGTTCCCGCACTCTATTTGGAGGGTGCCGCCTGGGCGAGCCTTATTTCGCAAGCTGTAATGGCAATATTGGCATTTCTTCTCCTAATGGCCAAAACAAACATCAACCTAAAACTGCAATTGCCCATAAATAAGGAGCTAAAAAGTCTCATTTACATGAGTCTCAATCTTTTTGTACGGACCCTTGCCCTGAACACGGCACTACTACTGGCCGTTAGGGAAGCCACCGCTTTGGGCACAAAATACATTGGAGCCCATACCATAGCTGTGAACATTTGGTTGTTTGCCGCCTTTTTTATTGATGGCTATTCCGCCGCCGGAAACAGTATGGGAGGACGTTTATTGGGCGCAAAAGACTACAATGGCCTTTGGCGTCTGGCCAAAAAGATAAATACCTATGGAATTATGGTAAGCTTGATCTTGATGCTGTTGGGTTTTTTGTGCTATGAACCCATCGGGCGTCTGTTCTCCAAGGAAATTCTTGTCCTAAATACGTTCTACAGTGTTTTCTATATTGTCCTTTTTGGATTGCCCATGAACTCCATAGCTTTTCTTTTTGATGGCATGTTCAAGGGTATGGGCAAAATGAAATACCTCCGCAACGTATTATTGGTGGCCACTTTTCTTGGTTTTGTGCCAACCTTGTATTTGGGATTGTATTTAGGTTGGGGCATCCATGCTATTTGGATGGCCTTTATCATTTGGATGCTGTTCAGAAGTATGCCGTTGGTTTGGAAATTCAGGACTACCTTTAAACCATTGTTGCAAAAGGGTTAATTTAGAAGTCGTTAAAAAAGACTATTCAAGTTAAGGGCCATTGAGTGGATTTCACGGAAGAACATATGAGCAGTTTTTTTAATCGAATTGATAGATTAAATTCCACTCTCACACCTTTATTTGGAAAAATGAACGTCCATCAAATGGTCTGTCACTGTACTGACTTTTTTAGAATGGCCAAAGGAACCAAAACCTCCAGGGAATATGGTAGGGTCAACACAAAGGAACTGATTGAACTCGCCAAGTTGGGCAAGACAACACCCGCACCAAAAGGATTTGGACAGGTCGAAGGAGAGGGAACGGCCCCAACCAACCTGGAAAAAGACCTAAGAACCTTGAAGGAACATATCTTGGAGTTTTCAAATTTCAAAAATGATTTTGACTTTGCAGAACATCCCTACTTTGGTAAGATAGATCAAGAACGCTGGACTAAATTGGCTGTTTACCATTTAAATCATCATCTAAGCCAATTTGGTGTTTGAACCAATAGCATATTAAAGTACAATGCAAACATCACGAAACAACGGAAGCCTATATACCAAAATAGAAAATGGAATCGCCCATGTGGAGTTTGGGCATCCTGCAAGCAACTCCTTTGTATCCGAGTTGTTAAAGCGGCTAACCACTGAATTCGAAAAGCTTTCGGAGGACCGTGAAGTGTCGGTCATTCTTTTAAAATCAGAAGGGAAGCGGGCTTTCTGTGCCGGAGCTTCCTTTGATGAGTTGGTGGCCATTTCCAATCTGGAAGAAGGCAAAACATTCTTTAGTGGATTTGCCCATGTCATCAACGCCATGCGAAAGTGTCCCAAACCCATTTTGGGGCGTGTACAAGGAAAGACCGTTGGGGGTGGTGTAGGTTTGGCATCGGCCTGTGATTATGTACATGCCACGGTAGATGCGGCCATAAAGCTCTCCGAGATCGCTGTGGGCATTGGGCCATTTGTCATTGCTCCGGCAGTGGAACGCAAAATGGGCAAAGCCGCCTTGGCCGAACTATCCTTTTATCCTACCGAATGGAAAAATGCATATTGGGCCAAGGAAAAAGGATTGTATGCCAAAGTATACGACTCCATTGCCGAAATGGACAAAGAAATTGAAATTCACCTTCAGAAACTTTCCACCTATAATCCCAAAGCCTTGTCCAAAATGAAGAGCGTCCTGTGGGAAGGGACGGAAACTTGGGACAAATTGCTTAGTGAAAGGGCAGCTTTGAGTGGGGAATTGGCATTGTCCCCACATACCAAAAAGTCATTGGAAGCGTTCAAAAAGTAATTATGGACATACTTTCAGCACTTAACAGCGACCTTTTATTGCCCCTACTGGCCCTTCTTGTCATTGCGGTTTACTTGATTACCCGTATTAGAAATCACAAAAGGTTTAAACGCTGACCCTTATAGGGACACAGTAAAAATTCAATTCTTTTTGGAGACTTTATCCAGGTAGTGTTATTTTGCTTAGGATTGGAGCATCGCTTTTGGTCATCGGGAGCTCCTATCCCTTATACCAATGCTACTAAAATGAAATTGTCATTAGCCCATTTTTCCATACTTTTTCTTATCCTTTTTATGGGATGCAATACCATGGAAAAAGAACCAACGGAATCGGAAGAACAACAAACCCAAGAAGTTTCCTACTATGCTGGGGAACCTTTAAAAGTAGCCATTGTTGGATTGACCCATACCCATGTCCATTGGATTTTAGGTCGGGAACAATGGGGTGATATAAAGATTGTGGGCATTGTGGAGCCCAATAGGGACTTGGCATTGCAGTACAGCAAGCAGCATGGCTATTCCATGGATTTGGTCCATGATTCCATGGAATCCTTGTACAACAATGTAAAACCAGAGGCGGTAACTGCCTTTAACGATATCCATGGTCACTTGGAAGTTGTGGAATTCTTTGCCCCAAAAGGAATACCCATTATGGTGGAAAAGCCCTTGGCCGTTAATTGGGAACACGCCCAAAAAATGGCTGACTTAGCTACAAAACATCAGGTCCAGTTGCTCACCAATTACGAAACGTCCTGGTATGGTTCCCATGAAAAGGCGTTTGAATGGGTCAACAAAGCAAAAAAAGTGGGTCCTGTTCAACGTATGGTTTTTCATCATGGTCATCCCGGGCCCATTGAAATTGGTTGCAACCCGGAATTTCTGGAATGGTTAACAGATCCCGTTTTGAACGGAGGGGGTGCCCTAACGGATTTTGGCTGCTATGGCGCTAACCTGGCCACTTGGATCTTAAACGGTCAAACCCCAAAAAAGGTCACGGCAATTACCCGCAACTATAAACCCCAGAAGTATCCCAAGGTTGATGATGATGCCACCATAGTTTTGGACTATGCCGACAAACAGGTCATTATACAGGCTTCATGGAACTGGTCCCACAACCGGAAGGACATGGAAATTTATGGAACGTCAGGTTATGTTTTTTGTAAAAACGGAACGGATATGGAGGTTTTGGAGGACGAAAAAGCAGGTCCGTTTACCTATAAAGCCCAAGGGCTGCCAATAGGTATTCACGACCCTTTTGCGTACTTCAACCAAGTGGTAAACCATAACTTGAATATTGAACCCTATGGGGTCTCTTCCTTAGAAAACAATCTTTTGGTCATCCAGATATTGGAAGCGGCCAAACACTCCGCAAAAACTGGGAAAACCGTAGTTTGGGAAGACTTCTTCAAATCGTGAGTATTCTTACCTTTGGGCCTCAAGAACGCTAACCCTATAACAACCTTGTATTGTCCCTATAGGCCATATTTGCCATTGCCCATATTGGGAACAATATAATATTTAAACGTTACCACTGTGTATGGAAAATATCCGCATTACCAAGGAATTTACCTTTGAGACCGGTCATGCCCTTTACGGCTATGACGGTAAATGCAAAAACGTTCACGGCCACAGTTATAAACTGGCCGTAACGGTTATTGGCAGCCCAATTTCCGATAACAACCACGTAAAACTGGGAATGGTCATTGATTTTGGAGACCTTAAAAAGATTGTTGAAGAAGAAATAATCGATCCCTTTGACCATGCAACCGTCTTCAATAAGAATACCCCACACCTTAAATTGGCCAAAGAACTGGAAGGTCATGGCCATAAGGTGATTTTGGCCAACTATCAGCCAACCAGTGAAAACATGGTATTGGACTTTGCGGAAAAAATAAAGGCCCGTCTTCCAAAAAACATAGGGCTACATTCCCTCAAACTACGGGAAACGGAAACTGCGTATGCAGAGTGGTTTGCATCCGACAATTGATAAACAGTTTTCGCTTTACGTATCTTTGACCACAACATGAAAGATTTCTCGCTCCAAAAGGGGAAAAAAGTATATTTCGCCAGTGACAACCATCTTGGGGCTCCCACATTTAAGGACAGCCTGCCGCGTGAAAAAAAGTTTGTGGCCTGGTTGGATTCCATTAAAGCTGATGCGGGTGCTGTTTTTTTAATGGGCGATCTGTTCGATTTTTGGTTTGAGTACAAAACCGTAGTGCCAAAGGGATTTACCAGAACCCTGGGAAAACTCGCCGAACTTACCGATGCTGGAATTCCCATCACGTATTTTGTGGGCAATCACGATCTATGGATGAATGGGTATTTTGAAGAAGAACTCAATATTCCTGTACACCACAGACCACAACAATACCGAATTAATGGGAAAACTTTTTTCATTGGTCATGGAGACGGACTTGGCCCTGGGGATAAAGGGTTCAAACGAATGAAAAAGGTCTTTACCAATCCTTTTTGTCAATGGCTGTTCCGATGGTTACATCCCGATTTGGGGGTACGTTTGGCACAACACCTTTCCATAAACAATAAAATCATCTCCGGTGATGCCGATGCCGAATTTTTGGGGGAGGATAAGGAATGGCTGGTGCAATACTGCAAACGAAAACTGGAACAACAGCATTACGACCATTTTATTTTTGGGCATCGCCATCTGCCCATGGAAATTGACTTGAATGGAAAATCGACCTACACCAACCTTGGGGATTGGATCAGCTATTTTACCTACGCTGTTTTTGATGGCGAAAAGCTATCACTACAGAAATTTCAATAAAAAAATACCCTGACCCCCAATAGGGCCAGGGCATAGTTTAAAATATGGATGCAGCGCTTATTTTAAAGCAGCTTGTGCCGCTGCAACTCTAGCAATGGGTACCCTAAAAGGTGAACAGCTCACATAGTCCATTCCTGTACTATGGCAGAATTCCACGGAAGATGGTTCACCACCATGCTCACCACAGATACCTACCTTTAAATCAGGTTTAATGCTTCTACCCCTTTTAGTACCTATATCTACCAATTGGCCTACACCGTCTTGGTCCAAAACTTCAAATGGGTCATTTTTCAAAATTCCCTCCTCAAGATAGACCGTAAGGAATTTTCCAGCATCATCCCTTGAATACCCAAAGGTCATTTGGGTCAAATCATTGGTTCCAAAGGAGAAGAAATCGGCTTTTTCGGCAATGGTATCAGCCATAAGTGCGGCCCTAGGAACTTCAATCATGGTTCCAATGGTGAAATCTACAGTGTCTCCATATTCGGAAAAGACAACCTCAGCGGTATCTCGAATAACCTTGTCTTGACATTCAAATTCTTCAAAACTGCCCACTAAAGGAATCATAATTTCTGGTTTTGATTCTATCCCTTTTGCCTTAAGGTTCAAGGCCGCTTCCATAATGGCTCGGGTCTGCATCTCGGTAATTTCCGGATAAGTAATACCCAAACGGCAACCTCTATGGCCCAACATAGGGTTAAACTCATGCAATTCAGCCACTTTATTCTTTACAGCAGAAAGTGAAATGTGCAAATCCTCGGCCAATTCCTTTTGTGTGGCCAGTTGATGGGGCACAAACTCATGCAATGGTGGATCCAATAACCGAACCGTCACTGGACAACCTTCCATGGCTTCAAAAATACCTTCAAAGTCCTTGCGCTGCATAGGCAATAGTTCTTCCAAGGCCGCCTTTCTTCCTTTGGTCGTATCGGCCAAAATCATTTCCCGCATGGCCTTGATACGATCCACTTCAAAGAACATATGCTCAGTTCGAGCAAGTCCAATACCCTGAGCCCCAAAATTGCGAGCTATTTTGGCATCTTTAGGATTATCAGCATTGGTACGTACTTTAAGGTTTCCAAATTTGTTGGACAACTCCATTAACTCACCAAACTCTCCACTCAATTCGGGTTCCATTGTGGCTACCTTGCCTTCAATGATATTACCCGTGGAACCATTGAGTGAAATCCAATCGCCTTCATTGTAGACTTGATCACCTACGGTCATGCTCCGTTTCTTGTAGTTGATCTTTAAGGCTCCTGCACCGGAAACACAACATTTCCCCATGCCTCGTGCCACTACTGCAGCGTGGGAAGTCATACCCCCTCTTGCTGTAAGTATCCCTTTGGCCAAATTCATGCCTTCCAAATCCTCAGGGGAAGTTTCGGTACGAACCAAAATGGTATTTTTGAATTTATCGGCTTCATCAGCAAAGAACACAATCTGTCCTGTAGCAGCACCCGGTGAAGCTGGTAGGCCTTGGGCCACTACGGGTGCCCTTTTTAGGGCGTTGGTATCAAATATGGGGTGCAATAATTCATCCAGCTTATTAGCTTCAATCATCAATAGGGCTTCTTTTTCGGAAACCTGTCCTTCTTTCAGCAGATCCATGGCAATTTTGACCATGGCCGCTCCCGTACGCTTTCCATTACGGGTCTGTAAAATCCAGAGTTTTCCGTTCTGAATGGTGAACTCCATATCCTGCATATCGTGATAATGCTTTTCAAGGCGTTCTTGATATTCGTACAGCTCTGTATAAATCTTTGGCATCAACTCTTCCAGTGATGGAAAATCCTTCATTCTTTCCACTTCATCAATTTGCGCCAATTCTGCCCATCTTTGTGAACCCATTTTGGTGATTTGCTGCGGGGTTCGCACACCGGCCACAACATCCTCACCCTGCGCATTGATCAAATATTCCCCATTAAATTCATTCACCCCCGTGGCGGCATCCCTGGTGAAACAAACACCCGTACCGGAATTATCGCCCATATTGCCAAAGACCATGGCCTGGACATTAACGGCAGTTCCCCAATCAGCTGGATACCCATTAATCTTTCGATAATATACCGCTCGATCACCATTCCAACTGTCAAATACGGCCATCACCGATCCCCAAAGCTGCTCCCATGGATCTGTTGGAAAATCACGTCCTGTACTCTTCTTTATGGCATCCTTAAAATCATAGACCAAATCCTGTAGGTCCTGTACGGTAAATTGGGTGTCCAATTTAATACGCCTCTTCCCTTTTAGGTTATCAATAATCTCCTCAAAGGGATTTTCGTCCTCCTTGGTCTCAGCTTTCATCCCCAAGACCACGCCACCGTACATCTGTACAAAACGTCTGTAGGAATCCCAGGCAAAACGTTCGTTATTGGTACGTTTGACCAAGCCTAAAACAGATTCATCATTAAGTCCCAGATTCAATACTGTATCCATCATCCCCGGCATGGACACCCTAGCTCCAGATCGTACGGAAAGCAATAAAGGGTTTTCATTGTCTCCAAAAGAAGTTTCCATCTCCTTTTCAATGGAGGCCACCGCTTTTTCCACCTCTTCCTTAAGCAATGCGATCACTTCTTCACGACCTACCTCATTATATTTCGTGCACACTTCTGTGGTGATGGTAAAGCCAGGTGGTACCGGAATGCCCAAATTGCTCATTTCGGCCAGATTTGCTCCTTTCCCCCCTAATAAATTCCTCATACTTCGGTCACCGTCGGTCTCTTGGGTGCCAAAATGGTATACTTGTTTTTTGGTCTTCGAAATTGTTTCCATGGATACAGTTTTTGTATTCAAATTTTTTTACGGTTCGAAATTAGAAACCAGCCCTAAGGATTTTTATGACAAAAGTCAGGAAAGGGAAAAGCTGCTCGTTTTCAGCCTAAAAATTCCCCTTTTTGGGAAATCAATCCCACGCTTTATGGTATTGATTATGAATACGAAAAAGTAATCTGCACGAATAAAAGATTACGTTACGGCCGCTCAACCCAATGGAAATCATTCCTTTTTGTGCTCTCGAATGTCCTCGGACAGATCCAAGCGTCTAAAGGATGGGGAAACCAATGCTGTGAGCCCTACGGTAAACAAGGTCATACAGCCACCAAAAACTACTGCGGTTACCGTGCCCATCAGTTTTGCGGTAAGTCCGCTTTCAAAAGCGCCCAACTCGTTGGAAGATCCCACAAAAATGGAATTGACCGATGCCACCCGACCCCGCATATTGTCGGGGGTTTTTAATTGCAAGATCGTCTGTCTAATGATCATGGAAACCCCATCTACCGCACCGCTGACAAAAAGTGCGATTACAGAAAGCCAGAAAAGTTTTGACAAGCCAAAAACAAGGATACAGACCCCAAATCCAAATACGGCCCAAAGCAATTTTTTTCCTGCATTTCTATGTAAAGGAAAACGTGTGGAAAGCACCATGGTAATGGCCGCTCCAACGGCCGGTGCCGCCCTTAAAATACCAAACCCTTCGGAACCTACTTTTAAAATGTCCTGTGCATAAATGGGCAAAAGGGCCACTGCCCCTCCAAAAAGTACCGCGATCATGTCCAAAGTCAGTGCTCCAAAGACCGCTTTGGTATGGAACACAAATTTGAGGCCATCTTTTAAGCTTTGAAATATGGGTTCTCCCAATTTTGGGTTTAGAATGGGCTTTTTGGATATCTGAAAAAGAAAAAGCAAGGCCAGGACCGAAGAACCAAAAATGACGCAGAGGGACCAGTGTACCCCAATCCAACTGATGGAAAACCCGGCAAAAGCAGGGCCTAAAACCGAGGCCACCTGCCAGGTGGAACTGCTCCATGTGGCCGCGTTGGGATAAATAGGTTTGGGAACAATAAGGGCAATCAATGAAAAAATGGTGGGGCCTATAAACGCCCGCACCAAACCGCCCAAAAAGACCAATGCATAAATAAGGTACAAAATGGATCGGGAGGAATAGCTAGTTTCCACGGATGGCAAGGTCACCAAAAAAAGTCCCAGACTAATGACCGAAAATCCTAAAATACATTTGACCAAAAGGTTCCGCTTTTCGTTCTGGTCCACGAAATGCCCTGCAAACAATGCAATGCCCACCGCTGGGATAATTTCCATTAACCCTATGATCCCCAATGAAAGGGGATCTTTGGTCAATGAATATACCTGCCATTCAATAACGATAAACTGCATGCTCCAGGCAAAGACCATTGCAAAGCGGACCAATAAAAAAACATTGAATTCTTTATACCGCAATGCGGCGTAGAGGTCCAAGGGCTCTGTCATATATTATTCCGTGATTTCGATACGATTTCCTTCCGGGTCCAACACCACACTTTCATAATATCCGTCCCCAGTTGTCCGTGGTTCACCGACTATGGTATGGCCATCCTTTCTAAGTTTTTCGGTCAAATCGTCCACTTTTGTTTTCGCACCCACACTTATGGCGAAATGGGTCAGTCCCAACGCTTCTTTCCCAGCATCCAAAATCCGGGAAATGTCCGGGCGATGCATCAATTCCAGTCGGGCGCCACTTTCAAAACTTAAGAAATAAGAAGTAAATTTTTTTGGGGGGTTAACATACTTTTCTCCCGGACGGGCTTGGAAGTAAGTGGTATAAAACGCTTTTGAGGCTTCAAGATCGGATACCCAGATGGCCAAATGTTCTATCTTCATCGAAGGTCTTTTAGTTTCAGCTGAATATTTACGGAACCGTTCCACTCATTTTCATCGATGGAAAACACCACATCCACTTGTTGATGGTTTTTTATGATCCCCAACTTTTCCCCTAAATTGAACCCAATGGCCCCTATTGGGACCGACCCTTTTTGGGTCAATGCCAACTTTAAATGCTTTTCTCCTTCCCCGACCCCTTTTCCATAGCCGGTATCCGCAACGCCTTCGGCCATAAAAACGGGACGCCTATTTCCAGGCCCAAAAGGGGCAAATTGCTTTATGATCCGCATCAGTTTTGGAGTAATCTGCGCAAATTGAATCTTAGAATCAATGGTAATTTCCGGAGTCAGTAATTTTGGATCTATGGTCTCCGAAACCACTTTTTCAAATTGATTTTTAAATCGTCCATACTCCTCCTTTAACAAAGTCAACCCTGCTGCATATTTATGACCCCCAAACTGTTCTATATGTTCCGAACATTCCTGAAGTGCTTCATAAATATCAAAACCCTTTACGGAGCGCGCCGAGGCCGCCAATCTATCCCCACTTTTGGTAAAAACCAAGGTTGGACGGTAATAGGTCTCCGTTAATCGTGAGGCAACAATACCAATGACCCCTTTATGCCAACTTTCATTAAAAACCACGGAGGTATAACGTTCTTCTTCCCGATTCTGCACAATCTGATGTAAAGCCTCCTCCGTTATTTCCTGATCAAGTCCCCTTCGGTCCAGATTAAATTGTTCAATCTCAACCGCAAACTTTTGGGCTTGTTCCAAATCCGTTGCCGTTAGTAGGTTAACCGCGTGCTGTCCGTGTTCCATTCGCCCAGCAGCATTGATACGGGGAGCGATGATAAAAACCACATCGGTAATGGTCAATTCGGTTTTTTTGAGCTGATTGATGATGGCCCGAAAACCTGTTCTTGGTCTGGAATTCATTACTTGCAATCCATAATGGGCCAGTACCCGGTTCTCCCCTGTAATGGGAACAATATCGGCTCCAATTGCCGTGGCCACCAAATCCAAATAGGGCAACAAGTCCAGCGCGGTCTCGCCCTTTTTGGAAGCCAAAGCTTGGATTAACTTAAACCCAACACCACAGCCACACAATTCTTCGTAGGGATATTCACAATCCTCTCGTTTTGGATCCAGTACGGCAGTGGCATCCGGCAACTCCGGGCCTGGTCGGTGGTGGTCACAAATGATGAAATCAATCCCCTTTTTCTTGGCATAGGCTACTTTATCCATTGCTTTAATACCACAATCCAAGGCTATAATCAAGCTAAATCCATTGTCTTCCGCAAAATCAATTCCTTGATACGAAATCCCATACCCCTCTGAATACCTATCCGGAATATAGGTGGCCACGTTTGGGTAGGTTTCTTGCAAATAGGTGGAAACCAATGCTACGGAGGTAGTACCATCCACGTCATAATCCCCAAAAACCAATATGTTTTCTTCCAAGTCTATGGCCTTTTCTATTCGCGCCACTGCCTTTTCCATATCCCGCATCAAAAAGGGATCGTGTAAATCGGTCAGTTGTGGCCTAAAGAATTTCTTGGCTTCACTGTAATTGGTTATTCCACGCTGCAGCAACAAATGAGCAATTAGGGAATTGACCTTCAACTCCTTTGAAAGGTGTTTGATGCTTTCCTGCTCAGGGATGGGTTTAATTGTCCAGCGCATAGATTTAAGTATCAAGTTCAAGTATCAAGTTCAAGTATCAAGTATCAAGTTCAAGCTCAAGCTCAAGCTCAAGCTCAAGCTCAAAGTTCCAATTTTCATTTAGTCCTGTCTTTTATTCTTGATAATCGTTGCAATTATCTTAATTAATTGTTCAGCTTCGTTAAGTAATTCAGTTCGGCCAATATCTTGGCCATATCCTATCTTATTCAAAATCTTTAGGTTTACTCTAGACTCTTTTAATTCCTTAAGTGAAATTGATGCTTTGTAGATATAGTCCTTATTGGAGTAAGTGCCTTGTGCTTCTCCAAAGTTCAATGCAGAACTACCTCCAGAACGCAGAAGCTGGTTTCCATAGTATTGCCCTGTTATGTCATTAGGCAAGTCTTTACAAAATTTTGCCACTTGGGCAGCAAAAACCACCAATCTATCCTCCAGATCATATTTCTTAATAGGCATAAACTTGAACTTGATTCCTGAACTTGATACTTGCTTCTGAACTTTATGTTGTGTGAAATACCGTTTCCACCTCCAATTCGGCAAACCGTCTGAACATTTCCATAACCCCACAATACTTTTCAATGGACAGGTCAACGGCACGTTGCAATTTTTTCTCATCCAGGTTGTTCCCATGAAAGTGATATTCCAGTTTGACCGTATCATAATACCTTGGGTGTTCATCCGTAAGGCTGGCAATGGTTTCAATATAAAAATCATCGACATCAAGCTTCATTTTTTTGATGAGCGAAGCCACATCCAGACCGGAACAACCCGCCAAACCCGATAACATCAGCGCTTTAGGACGAAATCCACTGCTTTCCCCACCATCTTCGGGGCTTGCATCAATGCGTAAATCGTGTCCAGAAGGGTTATTGCTCTCGAAGGCCATATTTCCAAGCCACTTGGTTGTGATATGATTTGTTTCCGCCATAATTTGTAGAATTTGTGATTGATAAAAATACGACTTAATTTAGGAGCGAACCGTTCCCCATCTTACCGCAACCATTACTTCGTTTTGGCAAAAAACCAACGCAACTAAACTATACACTATGGCATTAGTAAACCCCCTAGATCCAAATCATGATCCCGAAACGCAACAACTGGCTGAATTTTTTAATGAGACCCTGGGCTTTTGTCCCAACTCGGTTTTGACCATGCAGCACCGCCCGGCCATTTCCAAGGCATTTATTAATTTGAACAAGGCCGTAATGGCAAATGAAGGCCGTGTAAGCTCGGCCTTAAAACGAATGATTGCCTGGGTGAGCAGCAATGCTACAGGCTGCCGGTATTGTCAGGCCCATGCCATAAGGGCCGCGGAACGCTATGGAGCAGTGCAGGAACAACTGGATAATATTTGGGAGTACCGCACGCATCCTGCTTTTTCGGATGCCGAACGCGCCGCCCTGGATTTTTCCCTTGCGGCCTCCCAGGTTCCCAATACCGTAAGCGCCGATATTAAAAAACGCCTCCACGAACATTGGACCGATGGGGAAATTGTGGAAATGTTGGGGGTGATTTCCCTCTTTGGCTACCTGAACCGATGGAACGATTCCATGGGAACCTCCATTGAGGATGGTGCGGTGGAAAGTGCCAATCAGTATTTGGGAAAATACGGTTGGGAAAAAGGGAAGCATGATGGGTCGAGATATTAGAGGTGAGACATTAGATTTTAGACTGCACTGTTTTTAGGCCTTATGGGTCATTTATGCCCTTGTAAGAAGCCATTGCTTTATTCTAAATGTGTTATGAAATATACAGTTGTCATTTTGTAAAGTTTTATTTACTTTTAGACAAAAATAATAGCAAAATGAGTTTTCAGATATTACCAAACTGGTGTAAAAAACTAGGCCTTGGCCTTTTCGTGATTGCAAGTTTATTAACCGGCGGTGATGCCTTTAAAGATGGGATCGAGGGTGTTCCTATGGGGACTAACCATTTTTTTAAAAATCTGTATGGAAGTCGATTGGACCATTTTCTAAGTATACTACCAGTTTTTGGTCTCTTGATTTATATGTTATCCAAAGAAAAAATAGAAGATGATTATATCAAATTTTTACGATTGAATTCATATCAATTAACTGTTATAATCCTACTTGTAGTTGCTTTTATAATCTATATTTTTTCTCCGGAAATTAAATTCAGTCTTGATATTACTTTGTCGCTTTTTATAGTGTTATTTCTTGTGATTTTCTATTTTAAGAAAAATCAAGCCTTATGAAAAATCTGGTGAAAGTAGAACGTGCACGTCTCAACCTTACCCAAGAGCAATTGGCAAAAAGGCTAGGGGTTTCAAGGCAAACCATTAATGCAATAGAGAAGAGTAAATTCAATCCATCCGTCGTCCTCGCCATTAAAATGGCAAAGCTTTTTAATCTAACCGTTGAAGAAGTGTTCTTTTTAGAGGGTGAATAGCTTCCTACTTTCGCAGGAATGACAGTATCAAATTCTCCAAACAAAAGTCTAACCCCTTACATCTAAAAGCGAAGCGGTCTTATCTCTACCCAAATTTCTTGACCTACATCAACTTTTCTCCATTTGAAATGCCGGACCTTTGGTGCAATCAAAAAACGAACGGTCATGGCGAAACTTTTGTTAACACCGGAAAACCAAATCCAACGGTTAAATACCATCGTTAATCGGGTCGAAACATTGCAAGAATTGTCCATCTCCCAATTGTCCACTCCTCCCAATCCAAAGTCATGGAATGTATTGGAGGTGTTGGAACACCTTACCATTGCTTATTCTTCATACCAAAGAAAGATTGAAAACGCCCTTTTGGAAGTAGCCGATTCCCATAGTGGGGCCTGGCAGTACCGACCTAGGGCCTGGCAACTTCTGGTTATAAAAGGGCAAAAACCCAAAGGAAATAAACGGCCTTTTAAACTAAAGACCTTAAAAAAATTTGAGCCCCTACTTTCGCCCACACTTACCAAGGACGATGCACAAGCCGTTTTCAAACGTTTCAAAACCGCTCACGGGATGTTAAAACAACAGGTTTTGGCGAGTAGAAATAAACGAATGAGGCATAAACGCTTTTCCTCCGCCATTGGACCCATCGTCACATTTTATTTACCCGAAGCTTTTGAGTTTTTGATATGCCATGCAGAACGCCATATGATACAGATTGAAGGGATACTGGGAGCGTAAACTTTGATGTGTATCTTTAAGCACAAATGGAACAACCCGCCAAACGCATCCTGCTATCATTCTTTAAAGCGGCCCAACTTCAATCAGAACAGCAAGCCTATTTTCTAAATCTTTGGAAGGAATATACCTTTAAACAAAATGAGCTTATCACGGAAGCTGGTCGCATTGAAAAACACTTTTATGTAGTCCTGGAGGGCGTACAGGCCATGTATTTACTCAACCAAAAAGGCGATAAAGTAGTCCTTGGGTTTTCATATACGGGCAGTCCATCAGGGATATTTGACTCCTTCCTGCACCAAAAACCGGCAGATACCTTTTTGGAAGCCCTAAAACCTTCTAAGCTCTTGGGAATTTCAAGAAGTGATTACCTCAGCTTGTTTGAGGCCCACCCTGATTTTTACAAATGGAGGCACCATTTTTTCCAGGATATCCTTTTTGGAAGATTATTTAGGGAAGTAGAGTTATTGACCCTCTCCGCGGAAGAGCGATATATTGCTTTCATGCAGCGTTGTCCAGAGGCATTGAAAGTGATACCCCAAAAGTATCTGGCCTCCTATCTTAACATGAAACCAGAAACATTTAGCCGACTTAGGCGTATGATGAACTAATGGCCCTATAGGGTTTACTGCGCCATCCGAATAATGATTTCCAACGGGAGCCCCTAAATAAAAAAACCCGCAGTTTCGCGGGTTTTACCTAAATTTCAGCTACACTTAAGCATTGTTGTAGTAAAAGCGTTCATGGACAATGTGATCGTCTTCCCATTGCTGTACGGCAACTTGTTCCATGGTTACCCTGTTGCCATCCTTGAAGGTCACATCCATAGTGGATTCCACAAAGGAAGTTGCTTCATCTTCATTTGAACCTACCTTATTGATCTCCAAAGAATGAAATTCCTGGATGTTATTTAAAAACTGTTCCTCATAGGCCCGGCATTCCGCTTTCCCTTCCCTGGTTCCCCTAGGCTCGGTCATAACCACCTGTTCTGCATAATACTTGTCAAATGCATCCAGAAGTTTTCCTTGTTGCAATTGATGGTAAATGTCCTGTGCTTTTTCTTTATAACTCATTGCTATCTATTTTTCGATTACTCAAAAATAATTATTTTTCTATACAATAGTTGTATATACAAATGTTTAACGATAATTTAATTGTTTCCCAATGTACCCTATGCATCAAAAGCCTTCGCAACATGTTCCTTCAATACGGGCAGGACCTCATTGGCAAACCAGGGATTTTGGCTTAACCAAAATCGATTTCTTGGGGATGGGTGGGGCAAAACAAAATAGTCTGGCAGATAATCCCGGTAATCCTGTACGGTCTGCGTAAGGTTCCTTTTCCTGCGCTCCCCTAAGTAGTACTGCTGGGCATATTGCCCAATTAAAATGGTCAGTTTTAAGTCCGTTAATTCCCCAAGCAGCTTTTTGTGCCATAAGGGTGCACATTCCGGTCTTGGTGGTAAATCCCCCGATTTTCCCTTGCCAGGGTAGCAAAAACCCATGGGAATCAACGCAAATATCTTTTCGTCATAAAACTGCGCATCCGTGACCCCCAACCATTTTCTCAATTGTTTTCCACTGGGGTCATCCCAGGGAACTCCCGTTTTGTGGACCTTGGTTCCCGGTGCCTGACCAATAATAGCTATTTTAGAACCTGGGTGGGCGGTAACAATGGGTCTTGGTCCCAGTGGCAAATATTTGCTGCACAGATGGCACCCTCTTATTTCCTTTAATAGTTCTTGCATTGGCGTCTATTTGTTTAAATGTATGAAAACCCTATTAGGGTCCGAATGGCCATGAGTGTATTCCCTTTTCGATATGGACCATTCTGTGGATAGAGAACAAATGTTGTTCATACGCTATACATTCCCCTTCCATTGGCTGGGGTATCAATCATAGTTCTCCAATTTTGTCCTTTGTGCCATTGTCTTACAAAATCATTTTTAAGGTCATAACCATCAAAGCACGTTGACCAAATGACCAACATGCTTGATGAATAAATCAAAATCCAAAAAATCAAATTGCTGGTTCGGGTTTATGAAGGCCCACTACAATCAATACCGCAACACCATTGATCCAATAGTAAAAAGCGTCCATTCCATTAAATGACAACACAAATGGGGTCGCGATAAATAGGATGGCCACTAAAAAGTCCACCAACAGATGGAATTTATAAGGTATCACACGGAACACCCCCAAATGGTGATCCGTTAATAGGGTCAATACAAAGGCGGCCACCCCCGTTGTTACCGATAAGTATAGTGCCAAAGGGTTTGAACTCCCCAGTCCCAATAGAAAGGGTAAAGCCACTAAAGCTACTGCTACAGGATAGTCCAAAAAAGCATGTATTCGTTTTGTTACAAATTTCATGATATGTGTTTATGAGATTGCCAATTATTCTTATTTGCTCAACTTTTTCCAGTTGGTGTCGGCCGTACGCTTCAATTTGGCTTTATCGTTTTCGGCCATCCATAATTGTTTTGCATCTACTTCCAAGTCGTTCAAAAACAAATAATACTTGCCATTGTCGACGACAAATTTGTTGGGGTCTATCCTAAACTTTGCCCCTGCATAAATACCGAAAGCGCAAAACCCACCATACTGCGGCATATACTTCCTTGGGTTCTTTTCAAAAATGGCTTTTTGTTCCGCAGAAGTAAAATAATAGGAAATGCCTTCATAAGTGGATTTGTGTTGTTTAGAACCTCTTTGCGCCAATCCCAATTCCAAATAAGATACTGGGCTATACCCCTGAAGGGCAATTTCACTATCATCAATATTGTTTGCTTTCTTGTTCTGTGCATACCCCACCACTGAAGTTCCAACAGTAAGTACAAACACCATTATTGTCGCTAAATCTTTCATTTTTCTTTCTTTTTAAAATTGTTTTTTTTGTGCAGACCTCTATTTGTCATTGGAACTGCTCAAATGCTTCTTTGCGTTCAAAGGACAAATTGGTCTTTGCCATCGGGCTCTAGTAAAAATTGAGCTGAAATAAAATCTATCCCGCGTATATGTTCCGTTTGGTTTAAACGTATTAGAGGTACTCATTTTAAGCTATTGCGCATTAAAGTATTCTTCGCGTGTTACTTTTCCTTCATCGTTCCACGATCTGCGAATAATTTCATGCCAATACACTTTGCTGTTGTCTTTCATATCAAAGTCAAAGGTGAACTCTGATGCAGATTCATTTCCATCAACTAGGGTTACATGATGTTTAATTCCGTTCACTTGGGCAATGGCCCCTGCGAAACCTTCCATCTTTTCAACCATCTGTTGTTTGTTTGTGGTAGCCATTCCGTTATAGTCTGATGTTGTTGCTTCTTCGGCAAAAAACCGTTTTACCGCATCAACAATGGCGCCTTGAGCCACAACACCATCCATTTGCATGGCAAGTGATTTGATATCCATTTCAATATTCTTTAAATGATTAAACAAAAATTTGATTTGTAATTACATGGCAAATTTCTGTCTGTTGTGCGGGAGGAGACCTACAAAAAGAACGCTAAGGATTGTACTTTTTGCTTTTAAAGTGCTTAGGAGTGGAACCCGTGTATTTCTTAAAAAAGTGGGAGAAGTGATTGGGTTCCTCAAACCCAAGGGTATAGGCGACTTCCTTTATGGACATGCCCTGTAAAAGCAACTTCTGTGAGCTTAAGACCACCTCATTTCGAATCAATTGGCCCACGGAAGCATTCATCTTGGAACGGGTCTTTTTGGAAAGGGCCTTAATGGAAAGGTTCATCTTATCTGCGTAAAACGACAAAGAACGTTGTTGCTTGTGATGGTTTTTGAGCAGTTCCATAAGATTTTGGGCAAAAGTATCCCTGTTCGAATAGTCAAAGCCTTTGCGGAATTGATTGGGCGTTTGCCCAGTGGTGTTCTTAAAAAGCCGATTGAAATATGCCGGATCTTTATATCCCACGTTATATGTAATTTCCTGGACATTTTTATCCGTAAATGCCAACTGCTTTTTGCTCTCAATCAATCGTTTTTTTGATAGTAAGGCCTTTACCGAAATACCAACCTTATCCTTCACCAAGGCTTGGGCACTATACCCATTTTCTGACATTAAGGCCACCAAATCATTATTGGAAAGACGATTACCATATTCCACATCAATAATTTCCTTGATGTCAAAGATGATTTGATACTCTTCCTTACTGGCCTGAAACGGGTTTTGCCAAAACCATTGTTTTGAAGAAATATCGATAATCTCACTATTGTTTTCAGAAAAAACGGTGCTGGACAGGTACTTCTGGCATTCATCGCACTCATTAAAATTGATGTAGCCCAACGAAATTAAATGCTTAAAAAGCACCCGGACCTCTTTGTTTTGAAAGATTGTTTTGTTTGGAAATTCAATTTTGCGAACCACAAAATCGTCCGAAAGAAATTTAATGTACTGCCCTTTCTCCAAATAAATGGCCTTGTCCTGCCAATCGAAATAATTATTAAAATCTACTTGGATGCTTCCTGACCCAGAAAGAATGTGGAACAAGGTATACTGGTTGATAAAATAAACCTTGCCCAGTTCGGGAAAGAATTTCTGAACCATTTTAGTTTAAGGTTGTAGGAGGTTCGTCGAAAAAACCCAATAATGCTTACGGTTTATTTTTTCCCGCCAACTACTACAACGAATTCACCTTTTGGCGGTTTGCCCTCAAAATGGGAAATAACCTCCTCAAGGGTTCCCCGTACCGTTTCTTCATACATTTTGGTCAATTCACGCGATATGGAGACCGATCTGTCCCTTCCAAAATAGTCCGAAAATTGAGCTAAGGTCTTCAACAATTTATGGGGTGATTCATAAAACACCATGGTTCGCGTTTCTTCCGCCAACTGTTGCAATCGTGTTTGCCGTCCTTTCTTTAGGGGCAAAAAGCCTTCAAAAACAAAACGGTCGTTGGGCAGTCCACTATTGACAAGCGCAGGAACAAAAGCCGTTGCCCCCGGCAAACATTCCACCTCAATGGCATTCTCCAGACAGGTCCGGGTCAACAAAAACCCGGGATCTGAAATGGCCGGGGTCCCGGCATCGGAAATCAAGGCAATGGTTGTCCCGGACTTTAATTTTTGTACCAGGCCATTCACAGTTTTGTGCTCATTGTGCATGTGGTGACTTTGTAATGGGGTGTCAATTTCAAAGTGCTTCAAAAGCTTTCCACTGGTACGGGTATCTTCGGCCAAAATTAGATCTACGTCATGTAAGACCTTTATACCCCTTAGTGTCATATCCTCCAAATTGCCTATGGGCGTAGGCACCAAGTACAACTTCCCCATGGTATAGTGCTAGGGTCTGACTTGTTTTCCGGTAAAATAAGAGAGCATCACCGCAACGAAGGCTATTACGGCTCCAATATGTTGCCCATCACTGACCATATAATGGGCAAAAAAAGCAAGTAGGGTATTAAAGAAAAATCCTGCATAGGCCCACTCTTTTAAAGATGTTGAAAAATTACCCCAAATGGTAATCAATCCCAATAATTTTGCAATCGCCAATGGATAGATCAAATAGGTGGGATACCCCATATTCTCGAAAAATTCAACAATCATTTCATGATTAAAGAAGTAGTTGTAGGCAGAGAATAGCATAATGAGCGTCAATATACCCGTTGACGCCCAATAAAGAATCTTCTTGAGCATAATATTGGATGTTGTTTCTCCCTAAAGGTAAGAATTAATGGGAGTCAGGAGAATTTACGTTCTATTATCCCCATAAACCGGTTCTCATAGTCCTCTTTGCCCTGCCAGTTGTTGTATTCCGGCTTTACCATATTGGAAATAAAGGCCATTGAGCGCTCTTCGGAGTCGATGGTATTCAATTGGGAAATGACCCGATTATAATCATCCAAACTTCCATTGAACAAATGCTTCACGAAAGCCAAACGGTCATTCAAGCCAATATTCAAATTTTGGGTCAGCTTATCGTTCAAGGATTTTGCCTTTGAAGAGGTATGTTCCACGGTTGGTTCCGGGGACAACAGTTCCTTATCATTTTTGATGGTTTCAGGTTTGGCAATGAAATCCCCAAAAATATATTCCAAGGCCTCATTGGGCATTTCCGAAACCATATGTTTGATGGTATCCATTCCAGGCGTGATAATATCCTCTTCGTGTGGATTGTTTTCCGGCACGGACTTATTACCGCTTATTACCGCATTGGCCATTTTCTCAAATCGGGCCGCAACAACGTTCTTGGAAACATCTACTTGAACATCGTTTAACTTCTCATCAATGAACTTTAGGACCGCCAGTTTCTCATAAAG
The DNA here is from genome assembly GCF_023016285.1 of Muricauda sp. SCSIO 64092. Lineage (GTDB taxonomy): Bacteria > Bacteroidota > Bacteroidia > Flavobacteriales > Flavobacteriaceae > Croceivirga. The sequence goes on along the minus strand of NZ_CP095413.1, from coordinate 2,643,410 downwards.
ATCCTTGGCCGTTTCGTACAATTCCGTCAACTCCTTGTCTTCCCTGGATGTAATGATATCCGTGGACAGCTTTACCAATTCCTCCCTTAGTCTACGTTTCATAACTCTTCAACTTTTACTTTAAATGTACTACCAAAATCCGTGCCTTTTTAAAAACAAAAGGTTAAATTTCGAGGTATTGATGAGGGGGTATTTTTACTAATTTTATCACTTCTGCAATAGTAGAACGGACAAACCCCTTAATTTCGTTTAAAAATACAACATGTTCTTAGAAAACACGGTAAACCCAAAAGAACAATTTGGTTGGATAGAGGTCATTACCGGATCCATGTTTTCTGGAAAGACCGAGGAACTCATCCGGCGACTGAAACGCGCGCAGTTTGCAAAGCAAAAGGTGGAGATTTTTAAACCCCTTGTGGACACACGTTATAATGAGGAAATGGTGGTATCGCATGATGCCAATGAAATTCGTTCCACCCCTGTTCCCGCAGCTGCAAATATCCGTTTACTTGCAGATGACTGTGATGTGGTGGGTATTGATGAGGCCCAATTCTTTGACGATGAAATTGTCACGGTCTGCAACGATTTGGCAAATATGGGTATCCGTGTGGTAGTTGCCGGACTGGACATGGATTTCAAAGGCAATCCTTTTGGACCCATGCCCGCACTGATGGCCACGGCAGAATATGTTACCAAAGTCCATGCGGTTTGCACAAGAACGGGAAACCTGGCCAATTATAGTTTTCGAAAATCCGACAATGACAAGCTGGTGATGCTTGGCGAAACCGCAGAATATGAACCGCTGAGCAGGGCCGCTTTCTATGAGGCCATGCTGATGGAAAAAATCAGTAAGATGGACGTGAATGCAGAAGAGGTAGCTCCTAAAAAAAAGGCGGCCAATGGATAGAATTGGGGAAACCACACTTGAAATTGACCTCTCGGCTCTTGAACACAACTATAAATTCCTTACATCAAGAATAGCTCCCGGAACCAAATTTATGGCCGTGGTAAAGGCGATGGCCTATGGTAGTGAAGTAGTGGCCATCGCCAAAAAATTAGAGGAATTAGAGGTAGATTATCTTGCCGTGGCCTATGTAAAAGAAGGGGTCCTGTTGCGGGATGCGGGAATTACCACTCCAATTTTGGTCCTCCATCCCCAACCCGTTCATTTCAAAGAATTAATCGACAGATGTCTGGAGCCCAGCCTATATTCCCCAAAAGTATTGCTTCAATTTTTGGACGTGGCCCAACGACAACAACAGCAGGACTATCCGGTCCACATCAAATTCAATACAGGGCTCAATCGTCTTGGCTTTTGGGAAAACGATGTAGATTTCGTCATCGGTACGCTTAAGGGGCGAACCGAATTACGGATCAAGGGGGTCCTTTCACATCTGGCGGCCTCCGAAGATGAAAATGAGCGCGAATTCAGTCTCAATCAAATAAATACCTTCACAAAAATTTGCCTCGATCTAAAGGAAAAACTGGGCTATTTGCCCATGAGACATGTCCTGAATACCTCTGGAATCCTAAATTATCCCGAAGCACAGTTTGAAATGGTCCGAAGCGGCATTGGTCTTTATGGTTATGGCAACCATCCCGACTTTGACAAAAAAATGAAACCGGTAGCCACATTAAAAACGGTAATTTCCCAACGCCATAAAATAGAGCCAGGGGAAAGTGTGGGTTACAACAGGGCCTATACTTCCGATGGTTATCGGATTACCGCCACCTTGCCCATTGGACATGCAGATGGTATTGGAAGGCAATACGGTAATGGAAAGGCCTTGGTCTATGTAAAGGGAACCCCCGCCCCAATTATAGGCAATGTCTGTATGGACATGATAATGATCGATGTCAGCGGAATTGACTGCAAAGAAGGGGATGAGGTCATCATCTTTGGAGCGGGACATTCGGCAGAGGATTTTGCCCATTCCGCCCAAAGCATTTCCTATGAAATCCTAACCGCAATAGCCCCTCGGGTAACCCGGGTCATTAAATGGTAACCCTTCATAGCAGATCATAACGTATTTTTTGTATTTTGTCTTTGTAACCACTTAAAAACTATAAAAATGCTCAAGGAATTTAAAGAGTTTGCGATGAAAGGAAACCTGGTGGATATCGCCGTCGGTTTCGTAATGGGTGCTGCTTTTAAAGAAGTAGTCACCTCTTTTACCGGAGGAATTGTCTCTCCTTTGATAGGGTTGATTTTTGAGTCGGACTTTAAAAGCTTACGTATGAAACTTAAAGAGGGTACTTTGAACGAAACGGGAGAAATGGTAGGAGAAGTTTACTTGGAATACGGCACGTTTTTAACCAATGTCATCGATTTTCTAATCGTGGCCTTCGTGATGTTCTTAGTGGTAAAAGGAGTCAACAAATTGAAAAAGAAAGAAGAGGAAGCGCCGGCAGCACCGGCAGGCCCGACTGCGGAAGAATTGCTTGCGGAAATTAGGGACGCCCTTAAAAAATAATAGCCGTTAGCGGCAGGCCGCTACACCTTTTAGTAACCTTAAAGCCGCTTGTTGGGATTCCAGCAGGCGGTTTTTCTTTTGTCATATGGATATGTCATATCCGTAGCCGGTAAGTAAGCATCTTGGACTTGGACAAACCACTGGGAGTGGGCAGGAATACTTCAACAGGTTGGTGTGGAATGCTTCCCCGCACTAAACGTTGTTTGGAATGGGAATGTTCGCAAATTGTTACAAAACAAACATTTTGTTGTTTTTTGAAATCAAAGGTTAAAAACCTTGTTTGCTCCGCGAAGTAAAGTACTTTTGTCTGCTCAAATCTTATAAAGATGAAAGTAGCGGTTGTTGGGGCCACGGGAATGGTTGGCGAAGTGATGCTAAAAGTGTTGGCGGAACGTAATTTCCCCATTTCGGAATTGTTGCTTGTCGCTTCTGAACGTTCCGTAGGCAAAAAGTTAAGCTATAAGGGTGATGAATATACGGTCATTGGCCTGGAAACCGCAGTTTCGGCAAAACCGGATATCGCGATTTTCTCCGCTGGTGGGGGTACCTCTCTGGAATGGGCTCCAAAATTTGCCGAAGTGGGTACGACCGTAATCGATAACTCATCGGCATGGCGCATGGATCCCACAAAAAAATTGGTGGTCCCAGAAATCAACGCCGCTGAATTGACCCCGGCCGATAAAATTATTGCCAACCCCAATTGCTCTACCATCCAAATGGTAATGGCCTTGAACCCATTGCACAAAAAATACCAAATGAAACGCGTTGTGGTTTCTACCTACCAATCGGTTTCAGGAACCGGTGTAAAGGCCGTTCAACAATTGGAAAACGAAATGGCAGGCGTTCAGGGTGAAATGGCCTATCCCTATCCCATCAACCGAAATGCCCTGCCCCATTGTGATGTGTTTTTGGAAAATGGGTACACCAAGGAAGAGATGAAGCTTGCCCGTGAACCCCAAAAAATATTGGATGACCGCACTTTTTCGGTGAGTGCCACCGCAGTGCGCATTCCCACTGCAGGCGGACATTCGGAATCCGTAAATGTGGAGTTCCACAATGATTTTGAACTTTCGGAAGTTCGAAAACTTCTCAATGAAACCCCTGGGGTCGTCGTACAGGACAATCCAGATACCAATACCTACCCCATGCCCATCTATGCGCATGACAAGGATGAGGTTTTTGTGGGTCGAATCCGCCGGGATGAAACACAACGGAATACATTGAACATGTGGATTGTCTCCGATAACCTGCGCAAAGGAGCCGCTACCAATGCCGTTCAGATTGCGGAATATCTAGTGCAGAACAATTTGGTTTGATCTCTAAGTGGTTTCTTTCGAACCGATCTTGGGCAAAGTCGAAGGGGAGCGTAAGAAATCCAACTAATCAACAGATGGATTTCCCAATCGTTTCATTCATTTCGAAATGCCAATCGATTTAAATCGTTTTCGTTAAAAAACGTTAAGCTTCCCCAGGAATTAACTTTAACGCCCTTATTTCATGGTATTTTTAAGGATTGACTAATCCTATAAAAATGAAACAACTCACTTTCTCGCTAGGGCTCCTTATTTTTGCCTCCTGCGCTACCGAAACTAAAAGAGAACCTATCGCCGTGAACTATCCTGCAACCGCAAAAGTCGATACGGTCGACACCTATTTTGAAACCGAAGTACCCGATCCTTTTCGTTGGCTCGAAGATGATATGAGTGAAGAGACTGAAGCTTGGGTAAAAGAACAGAACAAAGTTACCTTTGGCTATTTGGATAAAATCCCGTTCCGCACGGCTTTAAAAAACCGTCTTGAAAAATTATGGAACTACGAAAAATTGGGCTCTCCCTTTAAAGAAGGGGATTACACCTATTTCTATAAAAACGATGGGTTACAAAACCAATATGTGGTCTATCGCAAAAAAGGCAATGGTGAGGAAGAAGTGTTCCTGGATCCAAACTCCTTCTCCGAAGATGGTACTACATCCTTAATGGGACTGAGCTTTACCAAGGATGGTTCCAAAGCAGCCTATTTGATTTCCGAAGGAGGTAGCGATTGGCGTAAGGGCATCGTAATCAATACGGAAAACAGGGAAATTGTTGAAGATACCCTGGTAGACATCAAATTCAGTGGCATTTCTTGGAAGGGCAACGATGGATTTTTCTATTCAAGTTATGATAAGCCCAAAGGCAGTGAGCTTTCCGCCAAGACGGACCAGCACAAATTGTACTACCACAAATTGGGTACCCCACAGTCCGAGGACAAGATTGTTTTTGGAGGTGCTCCAGAAGAGAAACACCGTTACATACAAGGTTATGTTTCAGAAGATGAAACCTATTTGTTCATTTCCGCCTCTACCTCAACATCGGGGAATAAATTATTCTTAAAGGACCTGACCCAAAAGAACAGTCCTTTGGTTACCGTTCTGGACCATACGGAGTCTGACACCTATGTTATGGAAAACGAAGGTTCAAAACTTTGGTTGGTGACCAATTTAAATGCCCCTAACAAAAAAATCGTCGTAACCGATGCTTCCCAACCCACTCCGGACCATTGGAAGGATTTCATCCCGGAAACCGAACATGTGCTGACCGCTGGCACGGGTGGTGGTTATTTCTTTACGGAATATATGGTGGATGCCATTTCCAAGGTATTACAGTATGATTACGAGGGAAATTTAGTTCGTGAAGTGGAACTTCCCGGCGTTGGAAGTGCCGGAGGTTTTGGCGGCAAAAAGGAGGACAACGAATTTTATTTTTCCTTTACCAATTACAACACCCCAGGCTCTTCATACAAATACAATGTGGACAATGGGGAGTACGAGCAGTATTGGAAACCTGAAATTGATTTTAATCCTTCGGATTACGAATCTACCCAAGTGTTCTATTCCTCCAAGGACGGTACCAAGGTCCCTATGATCATTACCCATAAAAAGGGCGTTGAACTCAATGGCAAAAACCCCACCATCCTCTATGGTTATGGTGGATTCAATATTAGCCTTACCCCTTCTTTCAGTATTGTGAATGCCGTTTGGATGGAACAAGGTGGTGTATATGCGGTTCCCAATTTACGCGGTGGTGGGGAGTATGGTAAAAAATGGCATATTGCAGGCACTAAAATGCAAAAGCAAAATGTATTTGATGATTTTATTGCTGCTGCAGAATACCTCATTGAGAACAAGTACACTTCAAAAGAATACCTAGCGATAAGAGGCGGATCCAACGGAGGGCTTTTGGTTGGTGCCACCATGACACAACGTCCCGATTTAATGCAAGTGGCACTACCAGCGGTTGGGGTTCTGGATATGTTGCGTTATCACACCTTTACTGCCGGAGCGGGATGGGCATATGATTATGGCACCTCGGAAGAAAGCCCGGAGATGTTCGAATACTTAAAGGGATATTCCCCAGTGCACAATGTACAAGAAGGGGTAGCATACCCCGCCACTCTGGTCACCACAGGAGATCATGACGATCGGGTGGTCCCTGCCCATAGTTTTAAGTTTGCCGCCCAACTTCAGGAAAAACAGGCCGGTGATAATCCTACACTCATTCGAATTGAGACCAACGCAGGCCATGGAGCCGGAACCCCGGTCAGCAAGACCATTGAACAATATTCGGACATTTTTGGATTTACGTTTTTTAATATGGGCTTTGACGAACTGCCCAATCAAGCGGTTTTAAAGGAATTCAAAGACTAGGATTTAAAATATAGGGAACGAAAAATCCGTTTTTCAGAAAACGGATTTTTCTTTTTAGCTGCATTCCGAAAAGTTTAAATGAGTTCATTATGTTAACGGTTACCAATGTTTCCTTTTCCTATAAAAACAAAGTGGTTTTATCCAACCTCTCCTTTACTTTGGAAAAAGGGGGCCATTTGGCCATTATGGGTGAAAGTGGTTCCGGCAAAAGTACCTTGTTAAAGGCAATTTATGGATTGCTCCATCTGGATGCGGGAACTATTTCCTGGGATAATAAACAAGTTCTGGGTCCAAACTATAATTTGGTGCCTGGGGAATCTTTTATGAAGTATGTATCCCAGGAATTTGATTTAATGCCCTTTATCAGTGTTGCCGAGAACATTGGTCAGTACCTCTCGGTTTTTGAGGGGGAAACCCATCAATCCAGAATACAGGAGCTTTTGGAACTTATTGGCATGGAACATTTTGCGGATGTCCCTATTAAAAACCTGAGTGGAGGCCAAAAACAAAGGGTTGCCCTGGCAAGGGCATTGGCCCAAGAACCTGAAGTATTGCTCTTGGACGAACCCTTTAGCAATATTGATCAATTTAAAAAAAATGAGCTTCGCTACCGCGTATTCCCCTATTTAAGGGAAAAAGGTATCTCCGTTTTGACAGCAACCCATGATAGCAATGATGTGCTTTCTTTTGCGGATACCATTTTGGTATTAAAAGATGGGAATATGGAGGATTATCAAGAAACGGAGCGGTTGTTCAAGAATCCAAAAAGCAGGTATGTGGCTTCACTTTTTGGAACCGTCAATGAACTTCCCCTAAAAGAATTGAAAGCATATGCGGAACGGGACATTTCCATATTGATCTATCCCCATGAATTTGAGATTTCAAGCAAATCCGGCCTTCAAGTATATGTGGTAAACAATCATTTTAAAGGGAGTCACTATTTGATTGAAGGTGTCTCCGAAAGTGGCAAGACCCTATTTTTTACGAACACAAAGGCCTTGGAAGTACATGTAAAAGTATTTCTAAATGTCTCCCTACAATTGGTGAACAGCCGTTTAAGAAATCTGACCGGACATGAATCCTGAGAGGATTGCAAAAGAACTATCATTTAAGGCCATTCGTAGCAGTGGTGCAGGTGGGCAACATGTAAACAAGGTTTCATCCAAAGTAGAGCTCAGTTTTGATCTGACCAAATCAAAAGGTTTAAGTGCTGTTGAAAAGGAACGTTTGTTATTGAAGTTAAAAAATAGACTGACCAAAGAAAGTCTCCTGATCTTGCAGTGTGACGAAGCCCGAAGCCAATACCAAAATAAAACCCTGGTGACCAAACGCTTTTTTGAGCTGCTAAAAAAGGGCTTGCAAGTTCCTAAAAAGAGAAAAGTTACAAAGCCCACCAAATCATCTGTTGAAAAACGGTTGAAATCGAAAAGAAAGGATTCGGAGAAAAAGGCGAACCGTAGAAGGCCGAATTTAGAATAGATTGCACTGTTGGCTCAATGACCCCATGGTCATATCCTACGACCTTTTTGCTTGAAGCGTCCCATAATTCTACCAAACCTACTTCAAACCATTCCGTAAAGGGCCCGTTGATGGAAATGTCCAATGCTCTCCTGTTTTTAAATTTCACTTGAATTTTCAGCTTAGTGTGCTCCTGTCATATATGAATTCAAACAAACGTCATAACTCCGTAGGCTACATCATAACAATTAACCAAAAATAATATCCCATCTATGACAAAAATCATTTTTTCCTTACCCTGTTAGGTTCAAATTTGCCAATGGATTTAATACTTTTTTGTCCTTTTTATGTTGTCACAACGCTTAAAGAGATTTTTATTTCAATATAGTCTGGTTCCTCCTAAAAAATGGCGCTTGCTTGCAACATTTTTTGTTGCCATCATCTTTGGGTTAGGGCTTTTCTTACTGAATTTCTCCAATGCTTCCTCCTATCTCTCAGACAATCCACAGGCCTGCGTCAATTGCCATATCATGCAACCACAGTACATCACTTGGACGCATAGCTCCCATAGGGAGACAGCAAACTGCAATGACTGCCATGTACCACATAACAACGTGTTGAACAAATATTTTTTCAAGGCGAAAGACGGGCTTTATCACGCCTCAGTATACACTGTCCGCGCTGAACCGGAAGTGATTAGAGCACGACCACCTTCCATTGAGGTCATTCAAAACAATTGTATTCGATGTCATCAAGATCAGGTGACAGATGCCAAAACAGCTGCGTTTATTTCAGAGCACCAAGCCAATCGTACGGATAGGACCTGCTGGGAATGCCACCGGGATGTGCCCCATGGGAGGGTAAGAAGTCTTTCGGCCGTAGGCGCACAGATAGAACCCATTCGTGAATACGCACCAGAAGATCTTTCCGTGATTCCCGAATGGCTTGAAAAATCAATGGATGACACCCAAACAAAAAACGAAAAATAGCATAAAATGAAAAATTGGATTCTTTTTACCATAACAGCCCTTGCCGCTTTTCTATTGGCATTACTGGCCGTGAACATATTTGAGCGTAAATCGGAGGCAAAGTTTGCATACCAACCCAAAGTTGCCATTGATGGTATTGAGTCCAGGGATTCTGTCTGGGGATTGAATTATCCCAGACAGTATCAGTCTTATCAAAAAACCAAGGACACCACATTTAAAAGTTTATATGGCACTTCCGGTCATCACGATATTTTGGAATCCGACCCCGAATTGGTCATACTCTGGGCAGGTTACGGGTTTTCGAAGGATTACAATGCACCCAAGGGACATGCGTGGGCCATTACCGACCTACAGAAGTCCTTAAGGACGGGAGCTCCGATGGAAGCTGGGGAAGGCCCTATGCCATCTACTTGCTGGACCTGTAAGAGCCCAGATGTACCAAGGTTAATGAATGAAATGGGTGTTGCCGAGTACTACACTGGGAAATGGTCGGATTTAGGTTCAGAGGTAGTCAATCCTATCGGTTGTGCCGATTGCCATAACCCAAAGACGATGAAATTGACCATTACCCGTCCTGCTTTAATTGAAGCCTACGAAGCGATGGGAAAAGACATCAATGACGCCTCCCATCAAGAAATGAGATCTCTCGTATGCGCACAGTGCCATGTGGAATATTATTTTGATGGAAAGAAACCGGGCAAGGGAAATGCAAAGTATCTGACCTTTCCGTGGAAAGACGGCATGACCGTCGAAGGCATGGAGGAATACTATGATAACTTCCAATTTGCAGATTGGACACACCCATTGAGCAAAACACCTATGCTCAAGGCCCAACACCCCGATTATGAAGTGTACCTGACAGGAATCCATGCGAAGCGTGGGGTAAGCTGCGCGGATTGTCATATGCCTTACCAAACCGAGGGCGGTCAGAAATTTACCAACCACCACATAGGATCGCCATTGGACAATGTGGAAAACTCATGTTTTGTCTGTCACAGGGAAAAGGTTTCGGACTTGATGACGGATGTATATGATCGTCAGAGAAAAATAAAGGAAGGGACCAAAAAGCTCCAGAGGCTCATAGCTATGGCACATATAGAGGCTGCAAAGGCTTGGGAATTGGGTGCCACCGAAGAGCAAATGAAGCCCATACAGCAAGGTATTCGGCATGCGCAATGGAGATGGGACTATACGGTGGCCTCGCATGGAGCGGCATTTCACTCCCCTTTGGAAACCAGCAGAACGGTGACCTCAGCCACTGGAATGATACAGGAAACCAGGATAGAACTCAGCAGGTTGCTCGCAGATTTAGGATTTAATCAACCCGTGCCCATGCCAGATTTTAGTAGCAAAGAAGTACTTCAGGAATATATCGGTCTGGATATGCCAAAGCTCAAAGCCGATAAAGAAAGGTTCATCAAAGAAGTAATCCCCCAGTGGCTCAAAGAGGGAAAGGAAAGAGAGAATCAAACCCCAATCAATACCATATCAGTATCCAATTAAAACATTATTATGAAGTTGTTAAAATATTCCCTGGGCTTACTATGCTTTGTTTTAGCCCCCAAAACATCTTTTGGACAGTTTAACCTGGACGGACAGATGCTTATTCGAAGTGAATACCGGAATGGTTATAATGAACCCATTCTGGAAAATATGGATCCGGCAGGCTTTATAGCTCATCGGGCAAGGCTCCAGGCGGGCTATACATTAGATGATTTCAACTTTTTTATGAGTGTTCAGGATGTCCGTACCTGGGGTAGTACCCCTCAAGCAAATATCAGTGATGGTTTTTTATCCGTTCATGAAGCTTGGGGTGAATTTAAGGCCGGGGAGTATTGGAAAATTAAGCTGGGGAGACAGGAATTGAATTATGACAATGCACGATTCCTGGGAAACTTGGATTGGGCGCTTCAGGCCAGATCACACGATTTTGCCTTGGTTAAATATGAAAAAGGCAATAGCAAACTACACTTTGGTGGAGGTTTTAACCAGGTTGGACAACGGCTATCGGACAATTTTTTTTCCACACCCAACCAATATCGATCTGCACAGCTGGTTCATTATGAGGATGCCATTGGCAATTTGGATTTTTCCCTTTTATTTTGGAATGAGGGCAGGCAGAATCCAGCCTTAGACCCTACGGGTCAACCTTTGAACGATGATATACATTTTAGGCAGACCGTGGGGATTCCCACATTAAAAACGACACTGAACAAAACTACCTTAAGCGGATATTTCTACTATCAGTTCGGGAAAGATATCAATGGTTTCAACGTATCTGCCTATAACGCAAGTGCCCAAATCAGCCAGTTGATCTTTGACAATCAAGCAGGCAGAAAATGGCGGGCCACGTTGGGGTATGAGGTAATCTCGGGTACAGATGGAAACGTGCAGGGAACCAATAATAATTCGTATTCATTGCAATATGGTACCAATCATTTATTTAATGGTTTAATGGATTGGTTTTTTGTAGCCAACAGATGGGAAAACAATGTAGGACTGCATGACATCTACTTAAGAAGCCGGTATTCCTTTAATGATAAATTTTGGATACAAGCCAATGGCCATTTATTTTCTTCATATGCAGACCCTCTGGGTCTTAACGGAGAATTGGTTTCGGATAAGAGCTTGGGGACAGAACTTGATTTCACTTTTGGTGTCATCATAAACAATTCGGTATCATTGCAGGGAGGATACAGTCAACTCTTCCTATCGGATGCCTTTGAAAACACACAGATTGTTGAACTCAACAATACACAGAATTGGGCTTACTTGATGTTTGTTTTCAGGCCAAATAGCAAAGCCAAATTTATTGGGGTTTTACAGTAGTGTATGGATAAAAAGGGGCCAAGAGTGATGAAATGGTTGTTTTCTACCAAGATGAGTTTTGTATTGCTCTTGGCCATAATCGTGGCCATGGCCTTTGCTACTTTCATAGAGAATGATTTTGGCACCTTGGTAGCAAGAAACAGGGTCTACGAGGCGTGGTGGTTCGAACTCATTATGGCTTGGCTGGCCGTCAATTTCATTTTCCATATTGGACAGTACAAGTTGTTTTCAAAACGAAAGCTCGCTGTTGGCCTGTTTCATTCTGCCTTCGTTGTCATTATTATTGGTGCAGGGGTTACACGGTATTTTAGCCGGGAAGGAGTTATTCACATACGCGAAGGCCAAACGCAACATATTTTTTATTCTGCCGAAAACTATCTGCAGTTGACCAATAGCCATGACCAACATGCATTTTCCCATCAAGAATTTATCCCAAAAGTCTTTCAGCCAAATGAATATCCCATTTCAATCGCAGGGCAAAACTTTGTATTCAAAGCAGAGGAATACATAAAAGGAGCCAAGCAAGGCTATGGTCCCGGAGATCAAACCCTTATGGAAATTACTGCCTTGGATGGTGGCATTCGCAAGGACTTTAAATTAAACAAAGGCCAAAATTTTAAAGTTCAGGAAGTTACCATTAGTACAGCTGCTCTTAAAGAGGCTCAGATCCAGATGTTCCAAACGGACTCCATATGGATGATCAAATCCACCTTTCCCATACAACTGATGAAGATGGCCAATCAAGAGATGAGTTCATTGGATTCAGGGATGGTAGCGCCCCTTGAGCTAAGAACCATTTATCAATGGGAATCAGGTTCGTTTGTCATACGGTCCATATTGGAAAATGTGCAACCCATTCTGGAACCGGAACCCGATGAAAAGTTGGCCAAGGACTATCTTGATGGGGTCAAAATTTCCATTTGGGACGATAAAGGAAAAAAGCTAAAAACGGGGTATTTCCATAAAGTCAATCGAAATCCCGAGTGGATGGAATTTGAATATGAAGGAAGTACCTATCACTTCACCTACGGCCCCAAAGCTGAAACATTACCTTTTGCCCTTCACCTTAGCGACTTCCAGCTAGAACGGTATCCAGGGTCTACAAGTCCTTCTTCTTATGCCAGTGAAGTGATCGTACATGACAATGGCAACCAATGGCCATTTCGTATTTTCATGAACAATGTACTGGACCATGGGGGTTATCGGTTTTATCAAAGCTCATACGACTCGGATGAGAAAGGAACTGTTCTTGCCATTAATCAAGACAGGCCCGGAACCTACATTACCTATTTGGGTTATTTTTTACTGGCCTTGGGTATGATATGGGCACTTTTTGCACCTGGGAGTAGGTTCCAATTTCTTATGAAAAAGCTGGGCAAACCGGATAAGAAAGTAGCCATTATCATCCTGATGATGTGCTCACTTATCGCAAATGCCCAGAAAGATACCATACCGTCATGGTTCGTTCCCAAAGAAAAAGCACAGGAATATGGAACGCTTATTGTCCAAGATTTGGACGGCAGGATGAAGCCCATCAATACATTGGCCAATGAAATAGTTCGTAAGATCTATGGCAAAACACAAATAAGCGTAACTACGGCATCAGGTACAGTATCCCTAACACCTGAACAGTTTTTATTGGCGGTCCAGCTTGCACCCCAACATTGGACAAGTATGCCTATAATTAAGGTTGATCGGAAAAAGGGGGGTGATGTGTTCACCTTTCTTGATCAAGAGCCTGTTTCACATCTCCGCTTTGAAGATTTTACTACCGACAAGGGAGCGTACAAGCTTTTATCCCTTGTAGAGGAAGCCAATAAGCTGAAACCATCGGAACGAACGGAATGGCATAATGAAATACTTAAGATAGATGAACGATTTAATATTTTTTATGGCCTATTGACCGGGGATTTTCTTAGAATATTCCCCAACAGGCTCGACCCTAATAATACTTGGTTCACTACCAATCAATTCAATGAAGGATTTGAGGAAGAAGATGCCAATTTCGTTAAAAACATTAGTGGTATTTACCTAGCCCGATTGCGTGAAGGCATAGCCACCGGAAAGTGGAAAGAGGCAGATGACGTCTTTCATTATATCGATTTATATCAAAGAAAAGCGGGAGCAAATGTCTATCCAACTCAAACGAGAATAGATGCAGAATTGCTCTATAACAAAATCAATTTGGGCAATAGGCTATTTGCCCTATTTTGGCTCTTGGGATCGATTCTGCTTACGGTTGCAATTATTTTATTATTTAAACAGAATAGGCTACTGCAATTAATTTGGGCAATTGGCAGCGGCCTTGCCCTGATAGGTTGGTTGACCTTTACTTTTCATCTGGGCTTGCGATGGTTCATCGCTGAGCACCCTCCCTGGAGCGATGGGTTTGAAATGCTTGTTTTTGTGGCTTGGGGAGTACTTTTATTCGGATTGGCTTTTTCACGGAAAACCAGGTTTACCATTCCACTCGCATTACTTTTTTCGGGCACTTTATTGTTTGTCAGCTTCTTGGACTGGCTTAACCCGGAGATTACCAATCTCATGCCTGTATTGAATTCTTATTGGCTGAAAATCCATGTAGCCATCATTGTTAGTGGTTATGCCCCTTTGGCACTATCGGCAGTATTGGGGCTTATGAGTTTGCTCTTCTTGATTTTTAAGCCCAACAATCCAAGGGCCATATGGTGGAAAGCTCAAAAAGAATTGATTACGGTAAACGAGCTTTCGATCACTATTGGTCTGTTCTTGTTGGCCATCGGCACCTTTTTAGGGGGGGTATGGGCCAATGAAAGCTGGGGGAGGTATTGGGCTTGGGATCCAAAGGAAACGTGGGCTTTGATATCGGTTTTGGTCTATGCATTGATTTTACACCTCCGATTGGTGCCCGCCACCAAATCTGCCATTATCTACATACTGGCCAGTCTCTGGGGGTTTTCTTCGATAATCATGACTTCTTTTGGTGTAAACTATTACCTCAGTGGCTTGCATTCCTATGCAAAAGGGGATTCGGTACCCATTCCTGCTTGGGTCTATTGGACGGTAGGATTTCTCTTTTTGGTTTCAATATTTGCCATAATAAGCTTTCAAAAACTAAAGCCTGCTGAAAAAAAAGCATTGGTGTTTTGAAATTGATCCCTAGATGGAAAATTTGAATACGTATCATGTTCACCGGCTAAAGTCATATGATATAAAAAACTATGGCCTACAACACTATTTTGATTGGCTATAATTCGTAAAAAAGGGATTGGAAAACAAGTTGTCCCTTGAATTCGGACATAAGGACCAAATCGTATTTGTTCCCTGAAACTATGACCCCGAAGAATCATTGTCATGGAAAATGCCATTCCCATATCGGGATTGAAACAATGGACAAACTGAAAATCAGGGTTTAAAACGTACCCCGTACGTTCAAAATGATTCCATTTTAGGGTTAACCCATTTCGGGAACCTCATAAAAATACTGTGCCCTTTTGATCTTACCATTTTCTACTTGGTACATGCACAATTCATCAAAGGCCCATCTTCCAGTTTCCTTGAACGTTGCATCCATGGACATGGGCACCACAAAATGATTTGCCGCCACAATGGGATCCCCTACGGAACCACCATGGATTTCCTCAATGCCTTCGGCCCATTGCAAATAGCCGTTCCAAATGTTTTCCTTGCCCTTGGTCACTTTTTCTCCCGGCATGCCATCCATTTCAATACTTTCGGCATCGTCGGCATAAAGGTCATAGGCCTCTTTGTATTTTTGTTCGCGGCAAAGCGAGACCAACTGGTCCGCAACTTCTTGTGTAGTCATGGCTTTCTGTTTTTTGATTATGAACTCGTTTTAAGTTAGTAAAATTTGCTTTAAAAACATCTTTTACACCCATATTTTGCCTTTTTCTTGTTCCATAGCTATGGCTATGCAACGTAAAAAAGCCTTCATCTGAGCACAAAATCTTGTTTTTTCCCTAAATCCCACGAACTCAAGACAAGTTCTATCCTTAAAATTAACCAATTAAGCCTGTCATCCCATTAAGGAAAAGTTAAATGGGGTCCTTATTGAATGGCGGTTATAGTCGAATTTTGTCCATTGAACGTAATGGTATCCGAAAGGGTTTTTCCCAACAGGAGCTTTCCTATTGGCGCATTTGCCGAAACGCAAAAGATAATACCCCCGTCCACCTCAAATCTACCAGCGGAAATCGCAATATAATACCGGGCCCTATTGGTGCTTACCAAGCTTCCCAGGCCCACCTTGTTGGTTCGGGTTTTCAATGGAACTTTCTGAAGGGTTTGCTGCATCCGCTCCGCTTCCAGGAGTTGATATCCCAGTTTCTCCCGTTCCAATTGTAAGAGGGCACGTCCCGTTTCGTGCTTATCCCCTGCCGTACTTTTTACTTCGGAAAGCAAGGCTTCCGTTATTTTTTCAATTTCTGCATGAAGCCGATCTACCCTTAATTGCACATACCGTACACAAAAATGATGGGCAGCCTGTTTTGATTTGGATGAGTTCGACATTAAAAAAGCAATGTAAATACCGTTTCTTGATCGATGATTGAATGTAGTTTTAAACTGCCCCCGTGTTGTTGCATAATCTGCTTGGACAAACTCAATCCTATTCCGGTTCCCTTGTCTTTTGTGGTAAAAAATGGAACAAATATTTCATCTATCAATTCCTCGGGAATCCCGGGTCCATTATCCCTGACCTCAATATACTTCTTCCCATTTCGGTCCAGCGCCGCCCTTACCCAGATACTTCCTTTTTCCCTTCCCTCCAAGCTATGGATGGCATTCTTCACCAGATTGATCAGGACTTGTGTCAATTGTTTTTCGTCAATGAACAGTTCCAAATCCTTTGGTTCCGCTGTCCATTTAATTTCAATATTCTGGATGGGTTCCTTGGAGGTCAACAACTGAGTTTTATCAAATAGTTTTTTGGCCGGAACCAAGGCTTTATCAGGTTTTGGAACACTTAAAAAGCTACGATAGGACTGCACAAATTCCATCAAATCGCCCCCTTGTTCACGAATCACTTGCAGGCCTTTTATGGAACTCGCCATTTTGTCATTGCCAATTCCCTCGGAGGATTCCCGCTCCAATGATTTAAAATGTTTTAGAATGGAATCGGAAATGGAGGTTATGGGGGTAATGGTATTCATTATCTCATGGGTCAGGACCCGAATCAAGCGCACCCAGGAATCCGTCTCCTTTTCGTCCAATTCGTGATGAATGTCCTGGGCCACCACTAACAATAAGGATTGCTTGTCCAATGTTAATGGGGTCGATTTCAACGCCAATTGTTTTTGTTCCCGCTCATTGGTGAGTTGAAACAATTTCCGTTCAAATGGTTCAAAGGGCATGAAAATTTCATAAAGCCCTTCATCTATCTGTTTCAGTTGTTTAATATGGTTCAAAGGGCTGTAATTGAGCAATCTTTCCAGCGTAGGGTTGGAAAAAAGGATATGTCCCTTTTCATTGAACGTCATAATGCCAATATTCGCCTGTTTTAGGATTTCCTGATAATAGTTCTCCCTAATCTGAAGTTGCAGGTGTACCTCCTGGATCAATCCATTGACCCGATTAAGGCTTTGGTTCAGTTCCTTAAAGGATTCTATGGTGACCTTTTCGGGAAAACGAAGCGTAAAATCCTCGTTTCTAATGGCATCAAAGAAATAGGCAATCTTTCGGTTGGTACTGTTGATAAAGGAAATCAAGGAATATACCTGGGCGGTCAACAATAAAACTGAAAATCCTAATGCAATATACCATTTGGCGGTGATGGAAAATGCAATTGCAATTGCGGTAAGGGTAAGGAAAATGACCCTTACAATGAGCTGTAAGTAAAAGTTTCTACTGGCCATTTGCTTTTAAGCGTTTCATTTTGTTGTACAATGTTTGCCGGGACACCCCAAGTTGATCCGCCGCCGCACTGTAGTTGCCTTCATGTTCTTCGAGCGCCCGTGTAATCATTCGATATTCCATTTCGTCCAAGGTTTTTGGGCCATCTTCAAAGGACTGTGATGGTTTGGGATGAAGAAGAAAATCGGATGGCTTCAACACATTTCCTTCGGAAAGGATTACCGTTCGTTCCATGGTGTGTTGCAATTCCCTAATGTTACCGGGCCAAGGGTAGCCCTCCAATTTTTCCTGTGCCATATTATTGATACGGAGCCCTTGTTTGTCATATTTGTTGGCATAGCGCTTTAAAAAGAAATCGGCCAAAATCAGAATATCCCCTTTTCTTTCCCGTAGCGGGGGTACCTGGATGTGAATGGTATTGATGCGATACAGCAGATCTTCCCGAAACAGTCCATCGGCAACCATCTGTTCCAGGTTACAATTGGTGGCACAGATCAATCGAATATCCACTGCTATGGATTTGTTCGACCCAACCCGCACAATGGATTTGTTCTGTATTGCCGATAGCAACTTCGCTTGGGTCTGAAGGGATAGGTTGCCAATCTCGTCCAAGAACAAGGATCCTTGGTGGGCAGCTTCAAATTTACCAGCACGGTCTTCCTTAGCATCCGTAAACGCTCCTTTTTGATGCCCAAAAAGCTCACTTTCAAATAGGTTCTCGGCTATGGAGCCCATATCCACCCCAATGAAAACTTCATCCTTTCTGGAGGACAGACGGTGCAGTTCCCGCGCAATCAATTCCTTTCCTGTTCCATTTTCACCCGTTATGAGGACATTGACATCGGTTTTGGCCACTTTGCGGACCAGATTTAAAACTGCGGTAAGGGCTTTTGAATTTCCAATGATATAGTTTTTATCTTCATTGATCACCTGTTTAAGGTTGCTTTCCTTCTTTTTAAGCTGATTGATCTGTTTTTTGGATTGGCGTAACTCATAGGCCGATTTAACCGTAGTCAACAAACGTTCATTGTTCCAGGGTTTCAATACAAAATCCGAAGCCCCTTCCTTTAACGCTTTTACGGCCAAATCCACTGCACCATAGGCCGTCATCATAATCACCGAAGTGTTTGGGGATTTCTTTTTGATTTCCTTCAACCAAAACAAGCCTTCGTTTCCTGTATTTACCCCTGCCGAAAAATTCATGTCCAACAAAATGATATCGATATCCTGTAAATTGGGGAAAGACGATATTTGATTGGGACTAAAGAGCGTTTGAACGCTCTTATAATCGAACTGCAATAAAATCTCCAAAGCGCTCAATACGCTTTTATTGTCATCGATGACCAAAACCCTGGCGTCAATCATGGGAATATTCCTTTACCCTAAAACTACAAATTGGAACCAACAACATTTCCTATGTGTAAAAAATTTTGACATATTTTGTATAAATATTTTACACTCCAATAGTATTTGTCAAATATGTTTTGTCTTATAAAATTGATTTTCAGCATGTTAAAATCATGGCACAACAATCGCTTATAGTTTGGCATAGTATTTAAAAAATGAATTTAAAACACTTCTTTTTCTTACTACTCCTTCTAGGTCATGCTCAATTGTCCGCACAAAAAGTGTGGACACTGGACGAATGTGTTGCCTATGCCATAGAGCACAATCTACAGTTGAACGATTTTGACCTCAACACCCAATCCAACAAGGAAACCTACAGGCAATCCGTCCGTAACCTGTTGCCCATCATCAATGGTTTTGCCGATTATTCCATCAATTTTGGACGATCTATTAACCCAGAGGACAACAGTTTCGTGAACACCGAATTTTTCTCGAATAACTATTCCCTTCAATCCTCATTTGATCTTTTCCAGGGATTTCAGAAGATAAACAGTATCAAAGCTTCAAAGTTTTTGTACAAGGCCACAAAAGAAGAAAGCCTTCAGCAAAAGTACCTATTGGCCTTTAGGGTGATGTCCGCTTACTACGATATCCAATTTATTGAAGGACTTATCACCATTTCGGAAGAACAGGTCCAAATCTCCCAAACCAACTATGACCTGGTCAAAAAACAGGTCGATCTTGGAGCGATGGCAGGGGCAGATCTTTATGAGGCTGAGTCCTTGCTCCTGGCAGACAAATTATTGCTTACCCAAAACGAAAATAGATTGAAAGCCGCAAAGCTTACGTTGCTGCAAGCCATGAACATTGAGGGCCAAAGCGATATTTCCATACAACCGGAACTGATTTCTTCCGGTCCCAGTGAAGGTGTGGAAACAATGCTGTCCGATTCCATTTTTGTAGCGGCAAAAGACTTTATGCCTTCCATAAAGGCCCAGGGATACCGGGTAAAGGCGGCAAAAAAGCAATTGGCGGCAACACGGGGGGGCCTTTTCCCTTCAATTGCATTACAAACCGGAATAGGGACGGGTTATTTTGAAACCATTAGGGACACCCTTGGGGTCACCATTCCATTTCGCGACCAAATACGCGATAATACCTTTAGGTTCGTGGGAGCTTCCTTAAACGTTCCTATTTTTAATGGTTGGACATCACGTTCCAGGGTAAAGCAACAAAAGATTGCCCTGGACCGCGCCAAAAACAACGCCAAGATCACCGAACAGGAGCTGTATCAGATCATACAACAATTGGTCCAGGAACACGAAGCCCTCGCAGCCGAGACCGCACAGACCCAAAAAGGGATGGACTCACAAAGACTTGCCTTTTCCATCGCCCAAAAACGATATGAAAGAGGCATGATCAATGCCATAGAACTGGGGCAGGCCAAAACATTGTTTGCCACTGCCCAAAATCAAAATTTACAAGCGCAATTGCGTTTACGTGTCAATAACAGTACACTCGATTTTTATAGAGGTTTACCAATATTTAATATCAATTAGAAATGGACATACAACTGGAAAAGAAAAAAGGATTGCGCCCAAAACACTACGGATATATTGCTGTGGGCGCACTACTGCTTTTTGTAGGATGGAAGCTGGCCTTTGGCAATTCCAAATCCACCTTCAGGACAGAAAAGGAACGTCTTTCCATTTCGCCGGTCTCCGAGGGCAAGTTTGATGATTACATCACCATTAACGGAAATGTAGCACCAATTGCCACTATTTATATGGATGCCTACGAAGGTGGTCGGGTGTCGGAAAAGCTGATCGAAGAAGGGGCCATGGTGAAAAAAGGCGATATCATCCTTAAGTTGGAGAACATGAACCTCTACGAGCAAATATTGGCCAGTGAGAGCAATCTGGCCCTTAAACAGAACGATTTGCGTTCTACAAGGCTCACCTTTGATGCCAGACAGGTAGAAGGGCGCAGGTCGTTGGCCACGGCGAGTACGGACCTCCAGCGATTGAAACGAAATTACGAACAGAACGTGGTCCTATTTGAAGATGAGCTCGTGTCCAAAGAAGTGTACCTAACCTCAAAGGAGAACTATGAACTGGCGCAGAAGCAGTACGAAATTGTGAAGCTACAGACCGAACAGGACGATGAGCTGCGCAAAACCTCCCTGGCGGGCCTGGATACCGATCTACAAAGGATGAAAAAGACCTTGGGCATGGTCTACCAACGATTGGACCACCTTAACGTAAGGGCCCCTGCCGACGGGCAATTGGGTTTTCTGGACGCCGAAATTGGACAGAACATTACTCAAGGGCAACGCATTGGGCAAGTCAATGTCCTGACCGATTTTAAAATCGAGGCCGATATTGATGAGCATTATATCGATAGGGTAAAACGGGACCTTTTTGCAAGTCTTGATCGCAATGGAAAGGAATTTCCCTTACGCTTACGAAAGGTGTATCCAGAAGTACGTAACGGACGGTTTAAAGTGGATTTGGTTTTTACCGATGAAAAGCCTGAGACCATTAGGGCCGGTCAAAGCTATAACATCAAACTGCAATTAGGGGCTTCCAGTGATGCGCTCTTATTACCAAAGGGAGGTTTTTTTACCAGTACCGGGGGACAGTGGGTGTTTGTTGTGAACCCCAATGGTGGCGAAGCCTTAAGGCGTGACATCCGAATAGGCAAGCAAAACTCCAGATATTATGAAGTGCTTGAGGGCCTACAACCTGGCGAAGAAGTCATCACCAGTAACTATGACAGCTTTGGAGAAGCAGAACGAATCGTATTAAAATAAATAATAATAAAACATCAAAAAATGAACAGATTAATCATGATTTATGGATGTGTGCTCTTATCAAGCTCCGCCATAGCCGTAGAACAGCAACACATTGGGGAGGTACCCTCCATTACGGAAGCCATACAGGCCCAGGGCCGGTTTGAAAACCTTATCACCGCAGTTGACCACAAGGCCACGCCTTCAACATTTTTTTCAAACCCTACCCATAAGGAGAAAGAGGCCTATGATATGGACCTTAGTAAAATTGAATACATAGAGGATGAGACCATTGAATTGGGTTTTGACCCTTATGACTATCTACCGGAACATTTTGATCCCCATTCCTTTTTCCTTGACCTGAATACGGTTGAATTCATGGAAGAAGAAGAAGGATTTTGTTTGGATTTTGATACCGTCAAATACCTTCCTGAAGGCTTCAATGCCTTTGCGGATCCGAACAGCATGGCATCCATTAATTACATCGAAGGGGAGGATGTTGATCTTGGCTTTAGAACCGAGGACTATCTCCCAGAAGGGTTTTCCCCTTTTGAGCCCTATTTTGATTTGAACACCATTGAGTATATCGAAATGGACGATTCCGTATTCGATTTTTTGGCATTCCCGGAAAACGGGAATTACAGTGACTTCCACAATTGATCCCGATAACTAATTAACTAAAGATTATAACAGTAAAAAATGATACAAATACAGAACCTAAAAAAGAGTTTTAGAACGGAAGAGGTAGAAACCCTAGCACTGAATGGGGTCAACCTCAATATTGAAGAAGGTGAGTTTGTCGCGGTCATGGGGCCTTCTGGCTGTGGCAAATCCACCTTATTGAACATCATTGGCATGTTGGACAATCCTACCGAAGGAAGCTACAATTTTGCGGGCCATGAAGTGGCTGGATTACGGGAAAGCCAGCGGACCCAATTACGAAAGGGAAATCTGGGGTTTGTCTTCCAAAGTTTTAACCTTATTGACGAACTCACCGTATTCGAAAATGTGGAACTTCCACTTATCTATTTAAAAATGGGGAAAGGGGAGCGAAGGCAAAAGGTGAAGGCCGTTTTGGAGCGGATGAAAATTGCACATCGGGAAAAGCATTTTCCGCAGCAACTTTCCGGAGGGCAACAACAAAGGGTGGCCATCTCCAGGGCCGTTGTGACCACTCCCAAACTGATCTTGGCGGATGAGCCTACGGGTAACCTGGATTCCAAAAACGGTATTGAGGTCATGAATTTGTTGACCGAACTGAACCAAGAAGGTACCACCATAGTCATGGTAACCCACTCCGACCGCGATTCCCATTATGCCCATAGGGTGGTCAATCTATTCGATGGTCAAATCGTAACCGAAAGTCAAAACAGAACCATTGGCGCCATGGTATAGAGAGACATATTCATCAATCAAAAAACGAACACCCATGAAATCACTTGTCAAATGTCTGAACACCAGTTTGGTCATCTCCTTGTTTGTGCTATTTCCAATCCATTGTTTGGGGCAGCCCAAGAATGTAACCGTGGACAGTTTTGACAAGGTCATTGTAAGCCCCCACATCTCCGTAACTTTTGTTCAGGGGGCATCCGAAGCCGTAATGGTCCATACAAATACGGAACCCATGGATAAACTACATATTGAAGTGGTGGGTTCCACCCTTCGTCTTTATCTGGACGGTGCAAAAATGACCACAAAGCATGAAAGGGTCAGAAATGAAAAATGGAAGGGCAAAAAAGCGATCTACAAAGGCACTGTGGTGACGGCCACCGTTACCTACAAAAAACTTAAAGAACTTTCCCTAAGGGGAGAAGAGCAATTCCTCTGTGAAAGCCCCATTGAACAATCTGAATTCCGGCTAAAGCTGTACGGTGAATCCGAAGTCCATTTCAACGATGTCAATTTAGAACGCTTTACCACAACCATTTATGGGGAAAGCTATTTGGAGCTTAAAGAGGGCCTGATCGAAAAGCAGAAAATTACGGCCTACGGAGAAACAAAAGTGAATACCCTTGAGGTTGATACCCACCATACCAAAATCACGGCTTACGGTGAGGGAAGTTATCGAATAGCGGTAAGGGACAGGCTTAAAGTTACCGCGTTTGGAGAAGCTACCATTGCTTACCAAGGCTCTCCCGAGGTAAACAAAGGAATAGTTATAGGAGAGGCAACAATCCAAAAAATCAATTAGGATATGTTCAAAAACTATTTAAAAATCGCTTGGAGAAATTTAAAAAAACAACCGTTTTTTACTTTTCTAAATACTTTCGGACTTGCTATTGGCATTGCCGGAAGTTTGCTCATTTGTCTGTATATCCATGATGAGTTAAGTTTTGATAGGATGTTCGCGGATGCGGAACGCATACACCGGGTCAATGCCGATATTAAGTTTGGCGGAGAGGCGCGGATATTTGCCGTTTCCCCAGCACCAATGGCAGAAACCATGGATGCTGATTTCTCTGAAGTGGAATTGGTCACCCGATTTAGGACTCGGGGAAGCGCCTTGATCAGAAAAGCGGATACCGAAATCAATGTAAAAGAGCCTCAATCCACCTATGTGGATTCCACTTTTTTTAAGATGTTCGGAATCAAATTGCTTGTAGGTGATCCCACTACAGCCTTAAAATCCCCCAATACCCTGGTATTGACCAAAACTGCGGCAGAAAAACACTTTGGAATCGACAATGCCCTTGGTCAAAATCTACTCGTGAACGATACGGAGAATTATACCGTAGCCGGGGTCATAGATGATCTGCCCTCCAATTCTTTTTTAAGGGACTATACCGTTTTTATGGCCATGGCCGGCTATGAGGAGTCACGTATTGTGAATTGGGGCAGTAACAACTATCAAACCTTTTTTAAGCTTATCCCTACCGCCAATGTTGCCAACTTACAGGAGCCGTTGCGTGCTTTTTTGGGCAAGTACGTAATTCCCGGTGTACAACAATTTATGCCTGGCATTACCGAAGAACAGTTTAAGGCCGCGGGCAATCATCTTATCTACAGCACGATTCCCCTGGTGGATATTCACCTACATTCGGATAGAGTGGCCGAAATGAACGCCAACAACGACATCCAAAGCATTTATATTCTTTCCTTTATAGCAGCCTTCCTTATTGTATTGGCCTGTGTAAACTTCATGAATTTGTCCACTGCACATTCCCTAAAACGGGCAAAGGAAGTGGGCATTCGAAAAACGTTGGGTTCCAAAAAAAGGGAGCTTATTAGACAGTTTTTAATGGAATCGGGTTTGGTTTCCTTCGGTTCACTTTTGATTGCATTGGTCGTGGCCACAATAGCACTTCCTTTCTTCAATGAATTGGCGGACAAAAGCATTTCCATTCCTTTTGACAGCCCGGGGTTTTGGTCAATTTTAATTGTGGCCGGAGTTGTTCTGGGCCTATTGTCCGGTAGTTACCCTGCCTTTTTTATGTCCAAATTCATTCCTGTCAAAGTACTAAAAGGAGCCAGCAGTAATAGTATTGGAGGTGGAAAAATCAGAAATGCCCTGGTAATTTTTCAATTTTCCATTTCCATCTTTTTGATCATCAGTACAATGGTGGTGTACCAACAGCTCAACTTTATCCAGAACAAGGATTTGGGCTTTTCAAAAGACCAGGTACTTATTGTGAATGATGTGTATATGATTGGCGATCAGTCCACATCGTTCAAAGAAGAAGTCGGAAAACTCGGTTTTGTGAAGAACGTCACCTTAAGCAGCTATTTTCCGACCCCCTCAAGTAGGTCCGATAATGTATTCATGCCCATGGATGGAGTGACCGATCAGGAGAATGCCGTAAGTATGCAAACTTGGGGCGTGGACCACGATTATATTTCTACGTTGGGACTTGAGGTCATTGCCGGCAGGGATTTTGACCGTCGTTTTAAGAACGATTCAACCAGTATCATTGTAAATGAATCCGCCGTTGCCGTAATTGGGGTTTCCCCGGAGGAAGCGGTGGGCATGCAGTACACCCCCGATGTGGGTCAGGAAAACCCAAAGTTTTTTAAAATTATTGGGGTCGTAAAGGACTTCCATTTTTCGCCGTTTAGAAATGAGATCGAATCGTTGAGCATGCATCTGGGCCGTTTTTCCAATGCCATGGCGGTCAAATTGGAACAAGGCAGTTTTTCCACCGCCATAAGCAGTATTGAACGCATTTGGAACGATTTGGCCCCAGGGCAACCTTTTGACTATTATTTTATGGAGGATTCCTTTAATAACACCTATCAATCAGAGCAACGCTTGGGGAGGATCTTTATCATTTTCACCGTTTTATCCATCATTATCGCTTGCCTTGGGCTCTTTGGCCTGGCTACGTTCAATGCCGAAAAGCGGACCAAGGAAATTGGGGTCAGAAAGGTGATGGGCGCCGGGGTGGGCCAAATTGTTTACAGGCTTACCATGGATTTCCTAAAACTCGTCGGGGTGGCCATTTTGGTTTCCATTCCCCTAGGTTGGTATGTCATGGGCAAATGGCTGGAAGATTTTTCATATCGCATAGAAATTGGCTGGTGGGTTTTCATCCTGGCGGCACTATTGGCCCTGATCATATCCATTGTAACCGTTAGCTATCAAAGTATAAAAGCGGCAATCGTAAACCCGGTAAAAAGTTTGAGAACAGAATAAATATAAGGAGCGCCAAATGTAGTAGAAGCATCAAAAAACGAACGATCATGTTTAAAAACCATCTAAAAATCGCCTGGAGAACTTTATTGAAAAATAGGGTATACTTCATCATAAACACTATTGGCCTCTCCACAGCGATTGCCGTTTCCTGCCTGATGCTACTTTGGGTCGTTGATGAGTACAATGTGGACAAGTTTCATGAAAAAGATGATGGGCTCTTTCTGGTCAAACGCACCATTCCCCTTGAAGGGGGCGTTCTCGATGTTTACGCTAGTACAAGTTATCCCCTCTTAAAGACCGCTCAGGAGACGTTTCCCGAAATTGAGGAATACATTACCCTGGGGCCCACTTTTGAGGACAACCTTAGCATTGAAAATACCGACTTTAGGGCCTCCGGTGCCTTTACCAATACCGCATTTTTTAAATCCTTTTCCTTTCCGGTACTTCTCGGGAGTATTGAAGCATTGGATGAAAAACCGGAGGCAATTGCCATTTCGGAAAGCTTGGCAAAACGCTTTTGGGGAAAGGAGTGGAAACAAAAGGCATTGGGAAGTCCCGTCCATATTTATGATAACGGTGATTTTGCCGTAGAGGTGGTTTACGAGGATTTTCCGGCCCAATCTTCAATACAGAACGATTTTTATTATGGGTTTGAACGTTACTTGGGCGAAAACGAATGGATGCAGGAATGGGGAAACAATGGAATGCAGGGCGCATTCCTATTGCGCAGCAACGCAAATATTGCGGAATTGACCCAAAAAATTGAAACACTCTTTCAAGAGAACATTTCCGGGGATTTTAAAGAAGGTATCCTACTTCAAAAGTTCTCTGACAACTATTTGTACAATCAATTTGATGAAAAGGCACAAGTATCCGGGGGACGCATAGCCTATGTACGCATATTTGCCTTGGCCGCAATCTTTCTGCTGCTGATCTCCTGTATCAATTTTATCAACCTTTCAACCGCATATGCCACAAAAAGAGCTGGTGAGATTGGTGTGCGAAAAGTGGTTGGCGCCAAAAAGAACTCCTTGATCGGTCAATTTTTTATGGAAACGGCCCTTATAACGTCCATCTCGTTCGTTATAGGATTGATAGTAACGGCCTTGTTCCTGCCGCTTATGAATACCCTTACGGGAAAACAAATTGTTTTTGACCTGACCAATCCAGAACTTTGGCTCATTGTCATGGGGGTTTTGGTATTTACCACCTTTCTTTCGGGAGCATACCCCTCATTCATCATATCTTCCTTTAAGCCGGTAGATGCCCTTAAAGGTGGCCTGGGCAAGGAGCAAAAAAATATCGTTTCCCTAAGAAAAAGCCTGGTGGTACTGCAATTTTCACTATCAATATTGCTCATTGTTTCCGCTTTGGTAATTCAAAAACAAGTGGATTATATCAATGAAAAGGACTTGGGAATTGCCAAGGAACACATTATCTCAATACATCAGGATGAAATCATTACGGGAAAATATGGGGCACTTAAAAATGAATTGTTGAAATCCCCCGGGGTTATGGACGTTACTTTGGTGGGACCGTCCCCCTTGGAGACCCCGGCCTCCAGTAGTGGAGTAAACTGGCCCGGAAAAACCCAGGAGCAGGAAAATATTGAGTTTTCCCTTTTGTGGACCGCCCACAATTTTCCGACAGCCTTTGATATTCCCTTGGAATATGGATCCTACTATAAAGAGGGGTCGCAGGACACCCTTAACCTGGTCATCAATGAGACCGCTGCCCATATTATGCAACTTGGTCAAAATCCCATTGGAAGGACCATTGAACTTTGGGGAAAACAACGACAGGTAATCGGTGTGCTGAAGGATTTCCACAACCGTTCCTTATACGAGCCCATACAACCTACCGTCTTTATTTTGGAGCCCAATAATGCCGGTGAATTGTTCGTAAGGCTGGATGGTGCAAAGACAGCCGATGGGTTGGCATCGGTCCGCAATGTTTTTGAAAAGGTTTTACCGGACAATCCCTTACACTACGATTTTTTGGATGAAGCGTACGAATCGAATTATCAAGCAGAGCTATTGACGGGGACCTTAGCCCGTTATTTTGCCTTGATTTCCACCCTGCTTTCCTGTTTGGGATTGTTTGGGCTGGCCATCTTTATGGCCAAACAACGCACCAAGGAAATAGGTATCCGGAAAGTGCTGGGTGCCAGCATCAATCACATTACGCTCCTCATTTCCAAGGATTTTTTAAGACTGGTCCTTGTGGCCCTGATAGTGGCCTCCCCATTGGCGTATTATTTTATGGCCCAATGGTTACAGGGGTTTGAATACAGAACGACCATTCCCCTTTGGACCTTTGTCCTTGCTGGGGTATTGATACTCACCGTTACCTTGATAACAATTGGTTTCCAGGCAATTAAATCCGCAATGGCCAACCCTGTAAACAGTTTAAAAACCGAATAAATCAGTCAAAAAAAACAGCCATGTTAAAAAACTATTTAAAAATTGCTTGGAGATCGGTTCTCAATAAAAAAGGACATTCTTTTTTGAATATTGGAGGTCTGGCCATTGGCATGGCAGCAGCTTTGCTTATTGGTCTTTGGATTCATGGAGAACTTTCCTTCAACACAAAATTTAAAAACTATGATTCCATTGTGCAGGTAATGCAAAGCCAAACCTTTGCCGGCGAAATACAAACAGGCGTCTTTCAACCCATGCAATTGGCCCCAGTACTCCGAGCTAGTTATGGGGATTATTTTGAGCATATTGTAACCGCTTCATTTACGGGAAATCAACTACTGTCCATTGCCGATCATAAAATATCCCGACCAGGGAACTATATGGAACCCGGAATCACGGAAATGTTATCCTTAAATATGGTCAAAGGCACCAGGGATGCGCTACAGGATCCTACTTCCATGCTGTTATCGGAATCTACAGCAATAGCTTTATTCGGAGATGGCAATCCCATGGGACAGACCGTAAGAATTGGCACCACCATGGAAGCACAAGTGGCAGGAATTTATAAGGATTTGCCAGAAAACGGTGATTTCTCAGATCTTGGATTTATTGCACCTTGGGAACTTCTCAAAAGGGCAGCGAACTTTGAGGAACGGGTTGGATGGGGCAACAATTGGTTTCAAGTTTACGCCCAAATGAAGGAAGGCACTAACTGGATGACGGTTTCCGAACTGATTAAAGATGTGAAGGCCGATAACATAAGGGATACTGCCAATAGTGATAATACCAAGCCCGTGATACATCTGCACCCTATGCCTAAATGGCACCTGTATTCAAAATTTGAGAATGGCGTCAATACAGGGGGAGCCATTGAGCGAGTCTGGCTATTTGGTGTCATCGGACTTTTTATTCTATTGCTGGCCTGCATCAACTTCATGAATTTGAGTACCGCCAAATCGGTAAAACGATCTAAGGAAGTAGGTATACGAAAAACCATAGGATCCATAAAAAACCAGTTAATCGCCCAATTTCTGTGCGAATCCTTTTTGGTCGTCGCCCTAGCTTTTATAGTCGCTTTTGTCTCGGTATTAGTTGTAAAGTCCTACTTCAACGACCTTACGGGCAAGACCGTGGAAATTCCCTGGGACAACCCCATCTTCTGGATGGTATGTGTACTGTTCATGCTGTTTACCGCCCTGATTTCCGGCAGTTATCCGGCCTTTTATCTTTCTTCCTTTGATCCGGTCAAAGTTTTGAAAGGTACATTCAACAGCGGTCAGGGTGCTGCACGCCTAAGAAAGGTATTGGTCGTTTTCCAGTTTGCCATCTCCGTGATACTGATTATTGGGACCATTACCATTTTCAGGCAAATAGAACATGTTAAAGATAGGCCCGTGGGCTATGACAGAGATCAATTGCTGTATGTTCCCATTAACACTTCAGAAATCATTACCCATTTTGATACCCTACGTGATGAGCTATTGAGTTCCAGCGATATTAAGGAAGTAGCTGCTTCCGATGTGCTGATCACGGGAACGTTTACCACAAATAGTGGTTTTGACTGGAAAGGGAAAGACCACAATATGAGCGAAGAGTTCAATACATTGAGAGCCACCCATGACTATGGGGAAATGGTGGATTGGGAGCTCAAGGAAGGCCGAAACTTTTCCCGTGACTTCAAAAGCGACTCCCTTGCGTTCATTGTCAATGAAACGGCAGTGGAATACATGGGACTAAAGAATCCTGTTGGGGAAATGGTAAAATGGGGCGATAATGGCAATTATAAGATTGTGGGCGTGATAAAGGATATGGTGACACAGTCACCCTATGATCAAGTACGTCCCATGCTGTTTATTCTGCACTATGGCAATTTCTTAAACTTCATTAACATCAAAATCCGCAAAGGCGGGAATACCAGGGAGGCATTGGCCCATATAGAAACGGCATTTAACAAGTATGACTCACAAAGTCTTTTTTCATATACTTTTTTGGATGAAGAATACGCAAGAAATTTTGTCAATGAGGAACGCACGGGAAGGTTGGCCAGCTTTTTTGCCTTTTTGGCCATTTTCATCAGCTGTCTTGGCATTTTTGGACTCGCTTCCTTTGTGGCGGAACAGCGAACCAAAGAAATCGGAGTTCGAAAGGTATTGGGCGCATCCGTGTACAGTCTATGGCAATTATTATCCAAAGACTTTGTGGTATTGGTACTGATTTCATGTGGTGTGGCCATTCCTATCGGGTATTATTATATGACGGAATGGATAGAAAAGTATGCGTATCGAACCGAAATAAGTTGGTGGATTTTTGCCGTGGCCATATTGATAGCATTGGCCATTACCCTATTGACGGTAAGTTTTCAAGCCCTTAAGGCGGCCGTGGTAAACCCTGTAAAAAGTTTACGGACAGAATAAATCATCAACTTGCCCTGAGATGGTCGAAGGGTCAAAAAAATAGCATCATGATCAGAAACTATGCAAAAATAGCTTGGAGAAACCTTTGGAAAAACAAGGCGTACAGTGCCCTAAATATTTTTGGGCTGGCCATAGGAATTACCTGTGCCTGTCTCATATTGCTTTGGGTCGAGGATGAAGTAAACTATAACGGTGTTTTCCCCAATCAAGATTTGATTTACATAGTGCCTACCAATCAAACTTTTGAAGGTGAAGTTTATACCTTTTATTCCACCCCTGGACCTTTGGCGGAGGATTTAAAAGAAGAAATACCTGAAATTGTCCGGTCTTCAACGACGTGGGGCGGAGAGGTTTTGCTTGCAAATGGAGAAAATGGAATCAACAGATATGGCAGATATGTTCAACCTGATTTTTTGGATATTTTCAGTTTGAACCTTTTGGAAGGAGAAATGGGAAACGCCCTATCCAGACCAGATGGGATTGTTTTGACCCAAGAAACAGCCTTTGCACTTTTTGGTTCCGACAAAGACATAGTGGACCGTGAAATAAAAATCAATAACGAATTCAGTTTTACGGTTACGGGGGTTATAAAGAATTTGCCTTCCAATGTTACATTTGGTTTTAATTGGCTTCTGCCCTTTGAACGTTTTCAATTAGGGGAAGATGATATGTGGTGGACAAGGGACTATGGCAATTACTTTGCCGACACCTTTGTTAAACTTGCCCCCAATTCAGATTTTGGAGAAGTAGATGGTAAGGTCAGAGCAATGATTGCCTCAAAAATGGGCAATATGGACGATACCCCTAAAGAAGCTTTTCTTCACTCCATTAAAGATTGGCATTTACGGTCTGATTTTGAAGGAGGAAAGAAAGTCGGGGGTAAAATTAAATTGGTCAGGTCTTTGGCATTCATTGCATTGATTATTCTATTGATCGCCTGTATCAATTTCATGAACCTTTCAACTGCAAGAAGCGGAAAACGGGCAAATGAAGTTGGGGTACGAAAGGTATTGGGTTCGGGCAAAAAAAGATTGATTGGGCAATTTATGGCAGAGGCCATCATTTTAGCAGGTATTTCTGCCTTATTCAGTATCATTTTATTATTGGTTTTGTTGCCCTCTTTCAACACCTTGGTAGAAAAACAGATTGCGTTACAACTATTTGATCCCATTCATTTGCTTTCCCTTTTAGGCATCACCTTGGTCTGCGGTCTTTTGGCAGGCTGGTATCCGGCTCTCTACCTATCCTCTTTCAGGCCGGCACAAGTACTTAAGGGCGTGGGTAAAAATCAGGGTAGTGCAGCTAATATCCGAAAAGGTCTTGTGGTTCTACAATTTGCAGTTTCCATAATCTTCATTATATGTAGTACCATTATTTATCAGCAAATACAACATGTAAGATCCCGGGATGTTGGCTATGCCAAAGGGAACTTACTAAATGTGGCAGTTAGTGGCGATATGATCGACAAGTTTGATCCTATAAGGGAAGAGATGATTGCTTCGGGCATGGTAACCGACGTTGCATTGACCAATACAAACATGCTGTCCAGTGGAAATAATGGTTCGGGATTAACTTGGCAAGGGGGTAGCAATACAGAGGACGTGCTCGTTCGATTCAGATACGTAAGTCCCAACTTTTTAAGTGCTGTTGGTCTAAAACTGCTTGAAGGGCATCAATTCAGTAATGATAGAATGGTTGATAGCACCAATGTTATCATAACGCAATCTTTTGCAAACCTCATGGGGGACAATAGTGCTCTTGGTAAAACCATTACGCGCAATAACACCACCTATAATGTAATAGGTGTAGTAAAAGACTACCTATATGGGGATATGTACGGCAATGGAAAAACTGGGCCGGTCATGTTCTTTAACAATGCTGAATATGCTAACTCATTATATATCAATATAAGGCCCAAATCGTCCAGTGCCGATGCGCTGGCATCTATTGAGAATGTTCTGAAAAAATATAACCCCGCTTTCCCATTCGAATATCGTTTTGAAAACGAATTGTTCAATTCCAGGTTTAAAAACGAGGAGTTGGTAGGTGAGCTTGCCAAAATATTCTCCATCCTGTCCATTATTATTTCTTGTTTAGGATTGTTTGGTCTCGCAGCATATACTGCAGAGCAGCGCAAAAAAGAAATTGGGGTGCGAAAAGTATTGGGGTCGAGTGTTTCGGGAATAGTCCGATTACTCTCTAGGGATTTCATGAGCCTGGTCATTATTGCCCTTTTTGTTGCAGGTCCCTTAGCTTGGTGGTTTATGCAAAAATGGCTGGAGAGTTTTGCCTATCGCATTACTATTGATCTATGGGTTTTTGCAATCGCTGGTTCAATTGCAATCATAATAGCATTGTTTACCGTCAGCTTTCAGGCAATGAAAGCGGCCTTGGCCAATCCCATAAATAGTTTACGGACAGAATAAATCATCAACTTGCCCTGAGGATGGTCTAAGGGTCAAAAAAAATAGCATCATGATCAGAAACTATATAAAAATCGCCTGGAGAAACCTACTTAAAAGAAAGGTTTTCACCACCATTAATATTTTAGGTCTTGCCATTGGTTTTGGAAGTGCCATATTGATCTATCTTTTTTTGGGCTACCACTTATCCTTTGATAATTTTCATCCCGACCAAGATCGTATCTACAGGATGGCCACCGAAGAGCATATGGACAATATTGGCTATTCCGCCAGTGTTCCCCCGGCTTTTGCAAAAGTATTTCGAGAAAACTATGCGTATGCCGAAAAAGTGGCCAAAATAGTGGATAGGGAAGGTTTGGTTCTCGATGTTGAACAAAACGGGACGGTCAACAAATACAAAAGAGATGTGATGTTTGCCGAGGAGGATTTTTTCAAAATCTTCAATTTTCCGCTGTTGAACGGTAGCAATGCCATTTCCCTATCCGCGCCCAATACCGCAGTGATCACTGAAAGTGAAGCACTTGAGCTTTATGGAAGTGCCGAAGTCGTGGGTAGGACCTTTGTCTTGGAAAATAACGAGACCATAGAAATCACCGGGGTTTTAAAAGACATCCCCCACACCTCTTTCCTGAATGCAGATATCTTCATTGCCTTTGAGAACCTTAGGGAATATTCCGCATTTGCCCACAGCGAAAGTTGGGGGGGCATCACTACCAACCTACAGTGTTTTGTGCGCTTAAAACCCAATCAGGACATCGCCGGTATTGAGACTGCTCTGGAGGAGCTTCCCAAAGAGCATAGGGCAACTAGCAAGAACAAGCATATCTATAAGCTGCAACCATTGTCGGAAATTCACCTTAATTATGAGTATGGGGGCCTGGATCCGGTATTCTTGATCGTTTTTGGTATTATAGGGCTGTTTTTGATCGCTATTGCCTGTATCAATTTTATAAATATATCTACGGCCCAAGCCTTTTACCGATCCAAGGAAATAGGTATCCGCAAAGTGTTGGGCAGTTTTAAGAAGCAATTGTTTTGGCAGTTTTTGAGCGAGACCTTCCTTATTAGTCTGTTCGCCGCAGTATTGGGTATCATCATGGCCATTCTCTTTTTACCAGCGTTCAACGCACTCTTTGAAATACAATTGACCCTGGACAACCTTGTTAGCCTTCGGTTTTTTGGCTTTTTGCTCGCCTTGCTTTTATTGGTTTCCTTCTTGTCCGGGAGCTATCCAGGCCTATTGTTATCCAAAATAGTGCCCATTTTGGCCCTTAAGGGGAAGCTTAACCATAACGATACGGGAGGTGCCAGGACACGAAAAGTTTTGGTGGTGACACAGTTTGTCATCTCCATCTCCCTGATTGTGGCCACCATGGTAATTTCAAGACAAATAGAATATGCCACCAAGACGGATTTAGGCTTTGATAAAGAGTCCATTGTGATGCTCGAAGTCCCCGAAACCATGGACTCCGAACAGTTTTATGACCTTAAGGAACGGTTGAAACAGGTCGTTGGGGTGCAAAAGGTTTCGGGCTGTTTGACCAGTCCTGGAGGGTCGAACAACTTTTGGGACACCACGGTTAAATACAACAATCGCCCAGAACGGGAAGATTTCAGTATTTCGATAAAGGCGGGTGATGAAGACTACTTGAACGCATTCAACATCCCGCTGGCCGCTGGACGTAACTTCTTTAAAAACGACTCCATTACCGAAATGCTTGTCAATGAAAAGTTTCTGGAAAAAGTAGGAGTGGCTTCAGCGGAGGAACTATTGGGCAAAACCCTGGCTGTGAACGGAGAACGTATTGAAGCCGCTATTGTAGGAGTGGTAAAGGATTTTCACGATAGCAGCTTTACCGATGAAATAAAACCCGTATTCATTGCGCCAAATGTAATCTGGTACAATGAGTTGGGTGTTAAAATCAACCATCTAAATACCAAGGCCACGTTGGAGCAACTGGAAAGGGAATGGTCACAAACCTTTTCCAACCACATTTTCGACTATCGCTTTTTGGATGAGCGGGTAGCCGCACAGTACGAGACCGAACAACGCTACCTGTCCCTGTCCAAGGTATTTTCCGGTCTGGCCATTTTTATAGGGTGTATGGGGCTGTATGGACTCATATTGTTCTTTGTGGGGCAGCGAAAAAAAGAAGTGGGTATTAGAAAAGTCCTGGGCAGCGATATCACGGACATTCTTACCCTGTTTTCAATGGATTTCCTCAAATTGATCCTCATTGCCGGTATCATAGCCATACCCATTGCCTGGTACTTTATGGAGCAATGGTTACAGGGATATACCTATAGAACCGAAATACACTGGTGGTACTTTGCCATTTCAATAGTGACGGTATTGGCACTTACACTGTTCACCATTAGCTATCAAACCATAAAAGTTGCCATAAAAAACCCAGTGGAAAGTTTGCGCACAGAATAATCAAAAAACGAAAAATCATGTTTAAAAACTATTTGAAAATTGCCTGGAGGAACCTTTTAAAGAATAAAGGGTATTCGGCCATTAATATCGGGGGGCTTGCTTTGGGTATGGCCGTTACCTTGATCATTGGCCTATGGATGAACGACGAGCTCACCTATAACCGCTATTTTAAGAACAAGGACAAGATTGCCCAAATCTTTCAATCCCAAACATTTAATGGTAGGACAAGTACCGGCCCGGCCATTCCCCAGCCCTTGGAACCTACCCTAAGGGAAGGTTTTGGGGATAACTTCAAGCAAATTATGATGTGTTCCTGGACACAGACCAAATATGTAAAATACGAAGAAAAGAGCCTTTCGCGGACTGGAAATTATATGCAGCCCAATGGTCCGGAATTGCTGAACCTGGAAATTGTTAAAGGGGACGAAAAGGGATTGCAACAAATCAATTCCATTATGATCTCCGAGTCTTTGGCCCAGGCATTTTTTGGAGATGGCGAACCCATTGGTAAGATATTAAAGATCAGCAATCAGTATGATCTCATGGTAACGGCCGTTTACAAGGATATTCCTTACAACAACTCCTTTAATGATACGGACTATATCATTCCCTGGGAACACTATGTGGCCAATGCGGAATGGATCCAGAACTCCCAGGACAACTGGCAGAACAACTCTTTTCAAATGTTTGTGCAAATAGCGGACAACACCACATTTGAACGGGTAACCAACACCATTATTGATGTAAAAAAGAATGCGGATGAAGATGTTGTCCAATACAACCCAAGAATATTTCTTCTCCCCATGGAAGATTGGTATCTGCGGGGCAACTTTGAAGATGGGGTTCAAACGGGTGGCCGTATCCGTTATGTTTGGCTATTTGGAATTATTGGGACTTTTGTTTTGATCCTGGCCTGTATCAACTTTATGAACCTCAGCACTGCACGTTCCGAGAAAAGGGCCAAGGAGGTAGGTATCCGTAAATCCATTGGTTCCCAAAAAGGGCAGTTGATCTATCAGTTCCTTAGTGAATCCTTCTTGGTTGTCCTTTTTGCGTATGTCATTGCCATAGCTATTGTATTGCTGTCCCTAAATGGATTCAATGAACTCGCGCGAAAGGAAATCACCTTTCCATGGAGCAGCTCAAATTTTTGGTTGGTTTCCTTGGTTTTTATTCTTTTTACCGCCCTTTTGGCTGGAAGCTACCCTGCGCTCTATTTGTCCTCCTTTAGGCCTGTGGACGTATTAAAGGGAACTTTTAAAGCGGGGCGATATGCCGGGTTACCCAGGAAAATATTGGTTGTTTTACAGTTTACGGTTTCCGTGGCCTTCATCATAGGAACGTTTATCGTAATGCAACAGATCAACCACGCCAAAAATAGGCCCATAGGTTATGATAAGGAAGGCCTGATCCAAGTGCCGACTTTTGCACAGGATTTTGAGGACAAAACGGAGTTGATGCGAAGTGAGTTCATAAAATCGGGTGCTGTGGTCCAAATGGCCACATCAAGCAGTCCCACGACACGAATATGGTCCAACAGAAGTGGTTTTACCTGGGAAGGCAAGCCAGATGGTTTTCAAGAAGATCTGGCCTGGACCGAGGTTTCCGTTGATTATGCCAAAACCCTGAACCTCAAAATTCTGGAAGGAAGGGATTTTTCAAGGGACTTTGCCTCTGACTCCCTGGGGGTTTTGATCAACGAAACCGCTAAAAAATACTTGGGTTTGCAAAATCCAATAGGGGTGTTGCTCAAAGATGATGGCGATGACCCTGACCCTCCCCTAAAAATCATTGGTGTGGTTGAGGATATGATTGCCCAATCCCCGTATGAGCCGGTCAAACAAGGAATCTATGTCTATGATAGGTTCAACAATTTCAGCTATTACAATTTAAGGCTTAACCCCAAACAAAGTGCTGGGCAAAACATAGCCGTGATTGAACGGGTGTTCAAACAACATTTCCCGGATATTCCTTTTGAATACGAATTTGTGGATGAGGAATATGGTCAAAAATTCGCAGCCGAAGAGCGTGTTGGAAGCCTTTCCGGAATATTTACGGCCTTGGCCATTTTGATCAGCTGTCTGGGATTGTTTGGGCTGACCTCTTTTGTAGCGGAACAGCGAACCAAGGAAATTGGGGTACGAAAAGTACTGGGCGCTACCGTGTTCAATGTTTGGAACATGCTTTCCAAGGACTTTCTAAAATTGGTGATCATCTCTTGTTTTATCGCCGTACCCATTGCGTATTATGTGATGAACGGTTGGCTACAGGAATATCCCTATCGGGTGATTCTTAAGTGGTGGATATTTGCCCTGGCCATGTTGGGCGCTATGGGAATCACGGTACTTACGGTCAGTTTTCAGGCCATTAGGGCCGCAAAGCAAAACCCTGTAAAAAGTTTGCGTACGGAGTAACCAAAAAAAAGAGGGGTCATGTTTAAAAACCATTTGAAAATTGCTTTTCGAAATTTGTTCAAAAACAAAGGGTTTACCATCATAAATATTGGGGGGCTGGCTTTAGGAATGGCCTTGGCCGTCCTAATAGGCCTTTGGATCGAGGACGAATTTTCACAGAACGATTATTTCATCCATAAGGATAGAATTGCCCAGGTGTATCGATCCATAACCCAGAATGGGAACACCAGTACCAACGCGTTTACACCCCTTCCCCTGGAGCAGGCGCTGCGACGGGATTATGGTGATAATTTTGAGCATGTGGTCATATCATCGTGGACCATGCAACAATTCCTGGAATATGAAGGGAACAAAATTGCCCGCAACGGTAACTTCATGGAATCCGGGGCTCCCGAACTCCTAAATCTTAACATCATCAAGGGAGAAAGGGATGCCCTGGATGAAATCAATTCCATAATGCTCAATGCATCTACTGCAGATGCGCTTTTTGGTAAGGAAAACCCCATTGGAAAAGTAATCAACGTGGACAATACCCATGACATGATGGTTACTGCCGTTTATGAAGACCTTCCCTTTACTACTTCATTTAGAGAGCTCAATTTTCTAATGCCCTGGGGACACTATGCCAGCACCAATGAATGGGTCCGGTCCAGTCTTGACATCTGGGGCAGGAACTCCTTTCAGCTTTTTGTACAAATCGCGGACAACACTACCATGCAGGCCGTTACAAACTCCATTGCTACTATTGTTAAGGACGCCGATGAAGATCTGGCGGAATTCGACCCAAAGCTTTTTTTGTTGCCCATGAACGATTGGCACCTGAAGAGCAACTTTGAGCAAGGTCAGCAGGTAGGTGGCCGTATTACCTACGTATGGCTTTTTGGGATCATTGGAGCGTTTGTGCTCCTTTTGGCCTGTATCAATTTCATGAACTTGAGCACGGCCCGGTCTGAAAAACGGGCATTGGAAGTGGGCATTCGCAAGTCCATAGGTTCACAACGGCCCCAATTGATTTCCCAATTTTTGATCGAATCCTTTTTGGTGACCTTGTTCGCCTTTGTATTGGCCATGATCATCATTAATCTTTCCCTTAACGGTTTTAACCAAATTGCCCAAAAACAAATGGCATTTCCGTGGGGCGAATTCCGGTTCTGGATCGCTTCTTTTCTGTTTATCCTGTTCACGACCCTTTTGGCAGGTAGTTATCCTGCCCTGTACTTATCGTCCTTTAATCCCGTGAGTGTTTTAAAAGGGACCTTTAAGGCGGGTAAATATGCCAGTTTGCCCAGAAGGGCTTTAGTGGTGTTACAGTTCACGGTTTCCGTGGTGTTTATTATTGGCACCGTGATTGTCTTTCAACAGATCAACCATGCACAAAACCGTCCCATCGGATATGATAGGGAAGGCCTCATCCAAATACCTGCTTTCAGCGCCGACTTTGTTGAAAAAACCGATTTAATGCGTGAGGAGTTCATTAACTCAGGGGCGGTCACCTCCATGGCCACTGCTTCTGCTCCCATAACTGATATCTGGTCTGTGCAAAGTGGTTTTGACTGGGAAGGAAAACCCTCCGACTTCCAGGAAAGCTTGGCCTGGACCGCAATATCCCCTGAATATGCCAAAACCCTGAAACTGAATATTGTTCAAGGCAGGGACTTTTCCAGGGATAGGGCATCTGACTCATTAGGGGTACTTATCAACGAATCTGCGGTAAGCTATATGGGATTGAAAGACCCTGTTGGGAAACTACTAAAGGACAGTGCCATAGAAAACCCTGGACCACCACTTAAGATTATTGGGGTCATAGAAGATGTGGTTTCCCGCTCACCTTATGAACCCGTTCTACAAGGGATATATGTTTACAACCGGCTTGGAATTGTCAATTACTATTATCTACGGCTCAATCCAAACCAAAGTGTTGAGGAAAGCCTCACTACCATTGAAGGTGTGTTCAACAAACATTTTCCGGCCATTCCCTTTCAGTACGATTTTGTGGACCAGGAATATGCCAAAAAGTTCAAGGCCGAACAGCGCATCGGAACCCTTTCGGGAATCTTTACGGCATTGGCCATCTTGATCAGCTGTTTGGGGTTATTGGGCCTGACCTCTTTTGTTGCCGAGCAACGTACCAAGGAAATTGGTGTTCGCAAAGTATTGGGGGCCTCTGTTCTCAACGTATGGAACATGCTTTCCAAGGACTTTCTAAAGTTGGTGATCCTCTCCTGTTTTATCGCCGTGCCCATTGCCTACTACCTCATGAGCGGGTGGTTACAGGAGTATTCCTATCGGGTTGTCCTAAAGTGGTGGATCTTCGCACTGGCCATGTTGGGAGCCATGGGAATAACAGTATTCACGGTTAGTTTTCAAGCCATTAAGGCTGCAAAACAAAATCCGGTGAAAAGTTTACGGACAGAATAAACCTTTAAAAAACAGTAATGCTCAAGAATTATTTCAAAACCATTTTGCGCCGGGCCAAAAGGGACCGGATGAATACCCTTATCAATCTCTTTGGGCTTTCCATGGCCATTGCCTGTTGTTTGATCATTTTTTTTTTTGTTGATAATGAATTGTCATACGACACCTTCCATAAGGATGTAGATAAGATTTATAGGATTACCACCCATGAAACTACCGAAGATGGCATTACCAGAAATTATGCCAATTCCTTCTTGGCCTATGCCCCACTACTGGAAACCAAGTTGTCCTCCATAGTGGAAACCGTCCGTATGTTACCACAGAATGTCAGCATAAGCGATGACGAGGGCATAACCATTTTCCAAGAGGCCAATTTCTTTTATGCAGACCCTTCTTTTTTGGATGTCTTTTCCTTTCCCCTGGTCCAGGGAGATAGGGCATCCGCTTTAGCTGCTCCTGACAATATATTGATCACCGAAAGTATGGCGAAAAAATATTTTGGTGAAAAAGAGGCCTTGGGCCAATTGCTAAGAGTGGAAAAAAGTTTCGTGTTTAAAGTAGCAGGGGTATTTAAGGATCCCATCGATCAATCGAGCCTAAAATTTGATTTTATCGTTCCCATGGCCGCTGCAGAGGATCTCTGGGGACCCTGGATAGCCAATCCCAATAGCACATGGCACTATCCCCCGGTATATAGTTTTGTGCAACTTAACTCCAAGGTTAATCTAAATGAGACGGTACAGTATATCCAAAACATTGAAAAAGAGTTCATCCCGGAAAACATAGCAGATACAAGAACACATGCTATCCAGGATTTTACCTCAATCCATTTCTCCAGTCTGGAAAATGAGTTACAGCCCACCATTAACCGAAATGTTCTTTTTCTATTTATAGGTGTTGGGGTCGTCATACTCTTTGTGGCCGCCTTTAATTTTGTAAACCTGTTTCTCACCAAAATAGTGCTGCATTTAAAATCTCTGGGCATCCAAAAAGTTTTGGGCGCCAATAACAGTGGCATATGGAAACAATTGCTGCTGGAAAGCCTTTCTTTTCTTTTTATCTCGTTGATCTTGGCATTGCTATATGGCACACTCATCCTTCCTTGGTTCAATTCCCTGATGAAAACGCAGCTACTCTTATCTTCGGTCTTTTCCAGCGGGGTCATTTTTTATTTGGTGGGATTATTGTTGCTCATTGGTATTTTCATCTCGTTTATCCCTTTGATCATCATTTCCAGATTTCGGTTGATCGCCTTTTTGAAAAGTAGGGGATCGTCCATGTTCAAAGGAAAAAAATCCGCTTCCGTCCAATCCTCCTTACTGGTATTGCAGTTTGTCGTTGCGGTCACTTTGATCATTGCCACGGTCATTATGCAATCCCAAATGCATTACATAAAAAATAAGAATTTGGGTATTCAGCAAGATCAGATCCTTGTGGTTCCCGTGCGGGATGGGACCATTCAGAATAGATTTGATGCCTTTAAGGAAAAATTACTACAATCCCCTGAAATCCAATCGGTTTCCGCAATTTCCAATTTGCCTTGGGAAAAGGGCTTTTATGATTTTGAAACGTCAATCAACAACAATGGATTGGTGACCAAAGCCCATGCAAATACCCTTCTGGTTGATGAAAACATCGTAAACACGCTGGACATGACCATGGTAAAGGGCCGTGGTTTTTCCATTGAACGCGGAACCGATTCCACAATGGCCTTTGTCATGAATGAAGCGGCCGCAGCAAAATTTGGTATCGATGATCTCCAGAACGTGAAATTATCCATGGTTGGGGTAGGATCATCAGGTTCCAAAGAAGGCCGTTTAATCGGTATAGTCAAAGATTTTCATATGCAGTCACTGCATGACAAAATCCAGCCCTTACTTCTTACCGTTTCCCCAAGAAGTTATTTTATAGACAATGTTCTGATTCAAGTGTCCAAATCGGACGTTCCTTCTGCCATAGCTTCGGTTGAGGCGAATTTTAAGGAATTTGCCCCCGATAGGCCTTTTGAGTACTTCTTCCTGAACGATGCTTTTGACCGACTGTACCAAAGGGAGTATCTCTTAAGTACGTTGTTCCAATATTTCTCCATCATTGCGATTATCATTGCCTGTTTGGGGTTGCTGGGGATAACGGCCTTTACCGCTACCCAGCGGCTCAGTGAAATTGGTATACGCAAGGTGTTGGGCTCCTCCGTGGCAGGAATTGTAAACCTACTCACCTCCGGTTTTTTAAAACTTGTTCTTGTGGCCGTAGTTATCGCCATTCCCATTGGATGGTGGGCCATGGACAAATGGTTGGAGGGCTTTGCCTATAAGACCAATATTGGCTGGTGGGTATTTGCCTTTGCCGGAATTAGCACCATGGCCATTGCCTTACTAACCGTTGGTTGGCAAAGCTTTAAGGCCGCTACTACCAACCCCATAGAGGTTTTACAAAGAGAATAACCCCAAAAAACGAACGATTATGTTTAAAAACCATTTGAAAATCGCCTGGAGGAATATTGTAAAAAACAAGGTCTTTTCCTTATTGAAC
This sequence comes from Muricauda sp. SCSIO 64092, assembly GCF_023016285.1. Lineage (GTDB taxonomy): Bacteria > Bacteroidota > Bacteroidia > Flavobacteriales > Flavobacteriaceae > Croceivirga. The sequence goes on along the minus strand of NZ_CP095413.1, from coordinate 2,600,302 downwards.
ATTACAGGTCTGGCCACTGGCCTTCTATGCAGCCTCCTCATATATCTATGGATAGGCAATGAACTCACCATGGATAACTACCATGAAAACATAGATCGATTGTATTCCGTTTACCAAAAGCAGATTTTCGAAGGTAGGGTAGATGCAGGGTATTTTACTCCGGCGGTGCTTCATAGGGAGTTAAAAAATAAAATTCCTGAAATTGAGAAAGCTTCCCCAATGAGTTGGAAAGGCGCCAAAACGTTTGCCTACAATGGTAACGTCTTTAAGCAAGAAGGGTTTTTTGTAGGTGAGGATTATTTTGATATGTTTTCGTACCACTTCTTGGAAGGTACGGTAGCCTCCGTACTAGATTCCCCGGATAACATCGCTATATCGGAAGAAATGGCACGGCTTTTTTTTGGAAGTCCCGAAAATGCCATTGGTAAATCGATTTCCTATGACAATAGCCGCCCGTTGAACGTATCCGCTGTGCTTAGGGATGCCAGCCCCGACACTTCCAAAAAAAGTGATTTTTTCCTGCATTGGGATATTTTCCTGCAGGAAAACGGATGGGCACCCGATATTACCAATAGTGGCCCAGCGACTTTTATAATGCTCAAGGAAAAATCGAACGTTGCGGCCGTACATGCCAAAATCAAGGATTTTCTAACACCCTACAGGGCCGAAGAAGATGACAATTTTACAGTGGAACTGGGGCTACAGCCTTTTGGGGAGAGCTATCTGAACAACAATTTTAAGAACGGTATCATTTCAGGTGGTCGTATTGATAATGTCCGCATCTTTGGTTTTATAGCTTTCTTCATTTTGCTGATTGCCTGCATCAACTTTATGAACCTGGCTTCCGCCGGTTCCTTGAAACGAGCCAAGGAAGTGGGCATTCGGAAACACTTGGGGGCCAAAAAAGGAAGTTTGATATTTCAATTTTTAGGGGAAGCGCTTTTACTCTCCTTCGTTAGTACAATTTTATCACTCGTATTGATAGCATTGGCAATGCCAACATTCAATGCGCTTTTGGGAAAGGATTTAAGTCTTTCCAGCCTCCCTCCTTTATCCTGGTTGGGTATTTTGGGGATTTCCCTTTTGACCGGAATTGTTTCGGGTAGTTATCCTGCATTTGTACTGTCTTCCTTTAAAGCGATCTATCTATTCAAAAACAACAAAAACGCCAATGCCGGTTCGCAATGGATTCGGAAGGGCTTGGTCGTTTTTCAATTTGCCCTGACCATCATCCTGATTTCGGGAATGCTGATTACATCGCGTCAAATCGATTATATACAGAATGAAAGACTCGGTTTTGACCGTCACAATGTTTTTGTTTTTGCATTTCAAGGGGATTCCACACGCACTTTTTCAGGCCTAAAGGAAAGGGCTTTACAACTTCCCGGAGTGGAGCATATGTCGATTTCCAATGTAGGACCAATGCAGTTTTCAAATGGCTTTGATGATGTACAATGGGCGGGTAAACCCGACAATGACCCAACCATATTCATGAGTATGGATGTTGGGTCCGATTTTGCCAAAGCTTGGGGCACGGAAATGCTTATGGGCACCGATTTTTCCGATCAAAGTATGGCCGATAATTCAGGCTATATCATCAATGAGACCGCCCTGGGAATAATGGGGCTTGAAGACCCCATAGGCCAACCCTTGACCATGTGGGGCAGGGAAGGTACCATTGTTGGGGTAATGAAGGATTTTCCAATAAATACGGTAAAAACCGCGATTCCCCCATTGGTTATTCGCAATGGGGAATATTTGAACAGGGGAGCCGTTTTGGCACGGATCAGTCCTACAAATACGATTGAAACGGTAGAAGCTCTGGAAAAGTTGTATACCGAAACACTTCCAGAAGTTCCCTTCGATTATGTCTTTACCGATGCGTGGTACAATGCCATGTACAAAAGTGAAACCATCTTCTATAAGCTCTCCCAATACTTTTCACTGATGGCGATATTCATTTCATGTTTAGGGCTATTCGGCCTGGTCATCTTTTCGGCCCAACAAAGGGAAAAGGAAATCGGAATACGAAAAGTACTCGGTGCTTCGGCCAGTAAGATTACCCGTCTTTTGGTGAAGGATTTTCTGAGATCGGTGGTCTTGGGCATTGTCATTGGTTGTCCTGTTGCTTGGTATTTTATGGATAAATGGCTTACCAGCTACGAATATCGAATCGATATGCCCTGGCGGGTCTTCGGATTTGCGGGAATTTTGGTAATTGCAATAGCACTGTTGACCGTTGGTTTTAAATCGATAAAAGCGGCCATAACCAACCCAGTGGAAAGTTTACGAACGGAATAAATCATCAATCTGCCCATAGCATGGTCTAAGGGCCAAAAAAACGAACAATCATGTTTAAAAACCATTTAAAAATCGCTTGGAGAAGCTTGAAAAAGCAGCCCTTTTTTACCTTTCTCAATACGTTTGGTCTGGCCATTGGTATGGCAGGGGCCTTGCTTATTGCCCTTTACATCCATGATGAACTGAGCTACGACAAAATGTTTGCGGATTCGGACCGCATTTATCGAATTAATGCGGATGTGAAATTCGGTGGTCTGCCGGAGCAGCTTGGCGAATCACCCGAACCCATGGCAGAAACCCTGATGCGGGACTATCCCCAAGTGGAACTGGCAATACGTATTAGGGACCAAGGGAGTGTGTTGATCAGAAAGGCAAATGTAACCAGCAATGTAAAGGAACTGAACAGTGCCTTTGTGGATTCTACCTTCTTTAAAATGTTTGGGCTTGCGTTTTTGGACGGAGATGTAACTACAGCATTGACAGAACCCAATACATTGGTACTCACCCGAACGGCGGCCGAAAAGCATTTTGGGGTAAACAACGCCGTTGGCCAGGAAATGGTACTCAATAATCTAGGGACCTTTAGGGTAACCGGTGTTATGGAGGACATGCCCAAGAATTCCCTCCTACGGGACCATACCGTCTTTATTTCCATGCCCAGTTTTCAATTTGCACAAATCGGTCATTGGGGCAGTCTTAACTATTACACTTTTGTGAAAATGGTGCCCAGCGCAGATATGGCCGCCTTTCAAGAAGGTTTGGACTCTTTGCTCGGGCGTTATTTGATTCCGTGGATACAGGATTATTATCCCGGTATGACCGAAGCTTCATTCCGGGCCTCCGGAAATTTTATCAATTACAGCGCCATGCCCCTTACGGATATTCATTTGCAGTCCAATATGAAAACCGAACTCAGCGCCAATGGAAGCATACAAAACATCTATATCCTTTCGTTTGTCGCCATTTTCCTTGTAGTTCTGGCCGTTGTCAACTTCATGAACCTTTCCACGGCCTATTCCTTGAAACGGGCCAAAGAGGTTGGGGTACGCAAGACCTTGGGTTCCGACAAATCCGATTTGGTCCGCCAGTTCCTTACAGAATCCGGATTCATCTGCTTTCTTTCCCTACTACTTGCCGTGGGTGTTGCTTTTTTGGTGTTGCCCCTATTCAATGACTTGGCGGACAAGGCCATTTCCATTCCTTTTCAAAACCCTATGTTCTGGGCCATTTTAATAGGTGCCACCTTAGTGGTGGGTGTCCTATCGGGAACCTATCCTGCATTTTTTATGTCCAGATTTATTCCGGTCAAGGTATTGAAGGGGAGCGGGCTTTCCGATGTCGGTGGAAGTAAAGTACGCAACTCGCTCGTTGTTTTTCAGTTTGCCATATCCATCCTTTTAATTGTGGCCACCGTAGTGGTTTATCAGCAATTGAACTTTATCCAAAGTAAGGAACTGGGCTATGACAAAGCACAAATCCTGGTATTGGAGGATATAAACAATGCAAACGGCCAAGAACAGTCCTTAAAGCGTGAGGTCCTACGTTTGGGGCAGGTACAAAGTGCCACCCTCAGTAGTTTTTTGCCTACTCCTTCCGCAAGAACGGGTCAAACCTTCTTTAAAGAGGGCGCCAACAACCAGGAGGATGCCATAAACATGGAAAACTGGAGGGTAGACCATGATTACCTTTCTACCTTGGGCCTGGAACTGATTGCAGGCAGGGATTTTGATGTTCGTATTCCGACGGATTCCAGTGCCGTAATCATTAACGAGGCCACACTCAAAACACTGAACGTGAGTGCGGAAAATGCTATTGGACTACGCATTTCATCGGATTTGGGGGCGAGTGAGGAAGATATTACCTACCAGACCATTATTGGGGTAGTCAGGAATTTCCACTATGATTCCATGCGGAAGAATATTGAGGCCCTCTGTTTGGGCATTGGAAGGTTCCCTGGATCCCTGGCCATAAAAATGGGAACCCAAGATGTTACCGCAACAGTGTCTGCCATTGAGGGAATCTGGAATACCATAGCTCCTGGACAACCTTTCAACTATTACTTTTTGGATGACTCCTTTAACGACAGTTACGATGCGGAGCAACGATTGGGACAAATATTTTCCGTTTTTACTGTCCTTTCCATACTCATTGCCTGTTTGGGACTCTTTGGATTGGCCACTTTTAATGCCCAAAGAAGGACCAAAGAAATTGGAATACGCAAAGTTTTGGGGGCCGGTATAAGTCAAATATCATATCGATTGACCACGGATTTCTTGAAAATGGTGGGCTGGGCAATTGTTATTTCCCTGCCTATTGGGTGGTACGCCATGGACAAATGGCTTCAAGACTTTTCCTACCGCATCGAAGTTCAATGGTGGATGTTGCTCCTGGCCGCATTTTTGGCCATAGCCATTGCCGTTCTTACGGTGGGCTATCAAAGCATTAGGGCCGCCGTGGTAAATCCCGTGAAGAGTTTGCGGGCGGAGTAATCCATCAAAAACGGGGGTGCATTCTTAAAGTAGCATTGGGATAGGTAGTTGCGGGCAATTATCGGACCAAAAAGGAAGTATGGGTTTCAAGTCCTTCCCTTCAATGGCCCAGTGTAAATATATTATACAGAATCTGTAAAATAATTTTACACTAGCAATGGTGCGATTAGTCACATGTAGCTGTATATCAGGTTCTTGTGTTTTGGCATGAAAATCGAACTACACTAATACACCGAAGGTGTAACCCAATTTCAAAACACAACCCATGTATACGCTTTTTTTAAAAATCGCCACGAGATACCTTTTCAAAAACAAGCTATACTCCCTGATCAATATTCTTGGCCTTTCCATAGGTGTGGCCTCCTTTGTATTGATTATGCTCTATGTGGACCATGAAAATAGCTATGATACCTTTGAAGGCTCCGAAAATGTATATCGGGCCTATATGGACTATCAGGAGGGGGGTAAATGGGTTGCTGGTGACGCCAATACCTATATCGTTACGGGACCCACCTTAAAGGATGAGTTTCCTGAAATCAAGGATTTTCTGCGGTTCCGCTATATAACTGGGGGCTTACTGCTCCGTGGAAATCAGGTTTTTGAACACACCAAAGGGTCTTTGGCCGATCCCTCCTATTTCAAAATCTTCCATTCCCAGTTAAAACACGGCAATGTTGCTACTGCCTTGGAGGAACCTTACTCCATAGTACTTACGGAAGCCTTGGCCCAAAAAGTTTTTGGTTCCGAAAACCCAATGGGCAAATCCCTAAAACTTATGGATAGTTACAGTCCAATTTTTACCGTGACCGGAATTCTTAAGGAAAACCATCGAAATACCCATATAAAGAATGATTTTTTAATTTCCTTTAGCACCTTTCGTGCCTGGGAGGTCTTTGAGGGGGATTGGGAACGGACATGGACTCAAAATATATATTACACCTATTTCAGCATCGATCCCAATACCAATACGACACTGCTGCAACAAAAAATAAAGGATTTCAAGATTGAGGCATTACCCTACGAGCGGCATAACATTGAACCTTTGGAAGATATCCACCTATACTCCAATAAACCCTATGAGGCGGAGGCCAATGGGAGTATCCAAAGAGTGCGGTTTTTATTTGTAATCGGGGTAATCATCATTGTCCTCTCCTGGTTGAACTATATCAATCTTTCGACGGCCAAATCGCTCGAACGGGCCAAAGAGACCGGAGTCCGAAAAGTCGCCGGTGCCCAAAAGCCCCAAATTGTATTTCAATCCTTGTTGGAGTCCTTTTTATTGAACGGCATAGCCGTACTGCTGGCCATTGGCATTGTTTTTATAGCGTTGCCTTCCTTCAATACTTTTATTGGCAAGGATTTGTCCTTGGGAATTTCCAATATTGACCAAATGCTCCCCATTTTTGGTCTTGTATGCTTAGGTTCCCTGGTTTCGGGACTATACCCTGCCTTTATTTTGAGTAGGTATACCCCTGCCAATACCTTAAAGGGAAAGGTCAATACCTCCCCCGTTGGCCTTAAGGTGCGAAAAGGACTTATTGTTGGACAGTTCTTCGCCACCATTATCCTACTGGTGGGGACCCTCATGGTCAATAAACAAATCTTGTTCTTAAAAGACCGGCCCATTGGTGCCGATTTGGAACAAGTGGTCGCCCTACATTGGCAAGTACTTAATTTGGGATTGGATTCCGATTCCACTCTTGTGCAGGGGATAAGGGCCTTCAAGGATGAATTGCGTAACATTCCCTTTGTGGAAAAAACGGCAACGGCAAACACCTTTCCAGGAGGCAGGTACGAAGACCTGGGTTCCAGTGCCGGAATCACCTTCCCTAACGGAACAAGGGATGAAAAAAGGATTACCTATAATTACTCCGTTAGCCCTACCTTTTTTGAATTAATGGATTTCACCTTTGTAGCGGGAGGGCCCTTTAAAGAAACCTCACGCGGTTACAGCAATGAAATTGTCATGAATGAAAAATTTGTGCAATACATGGGCATATCCGAGATGGATGAGGCCATTGGAAAAACCGTACGATTTTGGGAACAGGATTGGACCATCGCCGGGATACTTAAGGACTATCACCATTTTGGATTAAAAACGGGTATTGAACCCATAATTTTACGATACGCTCCCAGTTCCAACAACATCCTTGTAAAACTAAATCAGAAGGCGATGGCTTCCGGTGGTATGGAACAGGCCATGGTCCAAATTGAGGGTGCCTGGAAGAAAATATTTCCGGAAAGCACTTTTAATTATACGTTTCTCGACCAAAACTTTGAAGCACAGTACAAGGATGACAAAACCTTTGGCACCGCATTCCAGATTTTTACGGTTTTGTCCATTTTAATTGCATCCATGGGCCTTTTTGGACTTACGTCCTATACCGTTGTACGGCGAAAAAAGGAAATCGGGGTACGAAAAGTAAATGGTGCGACAATACCCCAGATCCTTGCTTTACTGAATACGGATTTTGTAAAATGGATCGGTTTTGCATTTGTCATGGCCATACCCGTTTCATGGTATGCCATGAATCAATGGTTGAATGGTTTTGCCTACAAAACAAGTATGAGTTGGTGGGTTTTTGCCCTATCCGGATTTCTGGCATTGGTCATCGCCCTTGTGACCGTAAGCTGGCAAAGTTTTAAGGCGGCCGCCCAAAACCCAGTGGAAAGCTTAAGGACAGAGTAACCATTAAAAAGTCAGAACCATGTTGAAACACAATCTAAAACTCTTCTTTAGGAATAGTAACCGCAATAAAGGCACCTTTTGTATCAATGTTATTGGACTTAGCGTGGGGATAGCCTCCTTCCTGGTCTTGGTCATCTACGTGTACAATGATTTGACCTACAATCACTTTAACACAAACCTTTCCAATATCTATAGGATCCAAGAAGTGTATGAAGAGGGAACAAGCACCGCCACAAAAGGGCTTCTGTTACCACAAATGCAGCAAGAAATTCCAGAAATTGTCAATGGAACCCGAATTTTTGATTGGGATGGTCACCGTTTAAGTTATGGTGACAATGCATTTTTAGAGAATGTTTTTTATGTGGATAAGGGATTCTTTTCCGTTTTTAGTTTTCCCTTTAAGGAGGGCGGGGCCAATGGTGTTCTTGAGGAAAAATACAGCGCGGTCATCAGTGCTCCCTTCGCCTCCAAATATTTTGGCACTACCTCAGCTTTGGGCAAGCAATTGCAAGTAGGTTTTGACGATGTTTTTTTTACCATTACCGGGGTTGTTGATATTCCTGGGAACTCCTCCGTAACATTTGACATTGTAACTTCTTATGAAACCGGCGGGACCATCTCGCCCTGGATCAAAGACGTCCATGATTGGTACAATACTTTTTCAGAGACCTATGTGGTGCTTCAAGATGGTGTGCGTCCGTCCCAAATTGGGAATAAGCTGGACAATATTGTTAAGGCGAACTTCCTTCCGGCAGGGAAAAACAACACTAAAATAGATTTAATCCCTTTTTCCGAATACCATGCTGCCAAGGAATCCAACCAAACCTTGATCATAATTTTGGCCATCATCGCTGTGGGTATTCTCAGTATAGCCCTTGTAAATTTTATCAATTTAACCATAGTGAATGCGCTGTCAAGAACTCGTGAAATTGGTGTCAAAAAGGTACATGGTGCCTTAAAAAAGCACATTGTAAAACAAATTATGGTCGAGTCCCTTGCTACGGGATTTATGGCGTTACTTCTTGGTCTGATCCTTTTTAACGCAATTTTACTTCCTACCTTCAATTCCCTCTTTGGTATGGAGTTGGCATTTCAATCCCTAAACCCCTATTTTTTGGGCGCGCTACTTCTTGGCCTTTGGATTTTTACGGGACTATTTTCCGGTATAGTGCCTTCCGTGCTGTGGTCAAGAAGCAAATTGATCGAGAACCTCCAGGGGAAAATCACAGCGACAAACAAATCCGGTTTTGCCAAACACTCCTCAGTCATTGTACAATTTGTAATCGCAATTGTTTTGATTTCCGGAACCATTACCGTAAGGAGGCAAATCGATTTTATGATCGGCAAAAACCCGAAGTTTGATAACGAGAATGTCATTGTTGCCCAAACCGATTTTTGGAAGCATAAGGATAGTGAGGTCGCCTCTAGAAAACTTGATGTGATTTCCAAGGAACTATTGGATAGCCCTTTCATCTCCTCCGTTAATTTTACAGGGAGTGTCCCCGGGGATTATGATGAAAACTACAATACTTTTTATCCAATTGGTGAAAGTATTTTGCCGGATATTGCGCTGCGGAAATCATACGTTGGCAAGGATTATTTTAAAACGCTGGGAATTGATTTATTAAGTGGGCACGGGTTTGATAAAGATCCAACCAGCTTAAAAAACACGGTGGTCCTGAACAAAACTGCCATGGACCAATTGGGTTTTTCCAACGCCGAAGGCCAAATCCTGGTCGAAGGGAGGAAAGGCGGAACGCAATATCGTGTGATTGGGGCCATTGATGATTTTAGCTATCAGGGTGTACAGCGCGCAACCGAGCCATTGGCCCATTTTTTTGCGGACATGGAAAATCTAATGGATTGGGATTATCTCACCATTCGATCGGAAAAGGGAGCTACATCACAGGCTATCGCCCTTTTGCGGGAAAAATGGAACGTGCTATTTCCGGATGCCCCTTTGATCTATTTTTTTACCGATGAAAAACTGAACATTTATTATGAAGAATATGAACGTGTAAATACCCTGATCACATGGTTTTCCCTATTGGCCATTATGCTTTCCTGTATGGGCTTGTTTGCTTTGGCTTCCAACACCATGGCACGCAGAACAAAAGAAATTGGAATACGCAAGGTGAACGGTGCCACCATTGCCCAAATTCTTGCCCTTCTCAACAAGGATTTTGTAAAATGGATTGGGTTGGCCTTTCTTATTGCCATCCCCATTTCATGGTTCGCCATGAGTCAATGGCTTGAAGGTTTTGCCCATAAAACAACTCTTAGTTGGTGGGTTTTTGCTTTGGCGGGGGCTGCTGCACTCTTGATTGCCTTGGCAACGGTGAGCTGGCAAAGTTTTAAAGCCGCCATTGTAAATCCCGTGGAGGTATTACGGGACGAATAACAAAAACACTAAAAAATGCTAAAAAACTACATAAAGGTTGCCTTTCGAAATCTTTTGAAACATAAATTGTTTTCGGTCATCAACGTTTTAGGGCTATCGGTGAGTATGGCAACCTGTTTGTTGATCATCCTCCTGATATACAGCCAAAAAAAGGTGGATGGCTTCCATGAAAAGCAGGACAGGATCGTCCGGGTTTTAAGTGTTGAGGAAAACCGTTCTTTCGCCTCAACACCATTGCCCTTAGGTAAAATGCTTTCCGAAAACTATCCCCATGTAATAGAAGATGTGGTACAGATAAGATCAAGCTTTGTGGGCGGGGACGTAGTATATGGTGACCATAGGATTCCTTTGGCCGGACGTTACGTGGACGACCGTTTTTTTACTGTTTTCGACTTTAATCTGGTTTCAGGGGACGCGAAAACGGTATTGAAGGAACCGTTCTCCATTGTCCTTACCAAAAAATCGGCCGTTAAACTGTTTGGGGAAGCCAATCCAATTGGCAAGTCGATTAAACTCAATGATGTTGGTTTGAATACCATGGGCATTGATTTGATTCCCACGGAAAACAAAGAAACCGTATTGGGCGATTTTGTGGTCACCGGCATCACGGACAACACACTACCCTCACATATCCAATTTGATTTTTTGGTCTCCATGTCCACCATATCCTCTCTGGTAAAACAAGGAAAAAGCAATGCTACTTTTGATAATTGGGAAAATTATTTTGATGCTTACCTCTATCTGTTGTTGAAAGAAGGTGTTTCCGAAAGGGCTTTGGAACCCATTCTAAATGATGTAACCTTAGAAAAGTATAGCACTCTTGAGGATGTCAATATTAGGTTTGCTTCTGAAAAACTCTCCCAGATCAATGTGAGCACCTTTCATCAAAACCCCATGAGTTTACGAATCCCCATTGAAATCATCTACGTGCTTTCCTTTTTAGGGTTGATTGTACTATTTTCTGCCTGTTTTAACTATGTAAATCTTTCTTTTGCCCGTTCGCTGACACGCTCCAAGGAAATTGGGGTTAGAAAAACCATGGGTGCTTCCCGGCATCAGGTATTCCTACAGTTTATACTGGAATCCATACTTGTTGGATTACTCTCATTGCTGATCGCTATTGGACTGCTTCAAGTATTGACCAAGGTATTTTTGGATTTATGGATAAACCAATTCTTGATTTTGGATTTTAGGTTTGACATTGCCCTCTTTTTGGTATTCGTTTTGTTCAGTGTTATAGTTGGCGGGATGGCAGGAGTGTTTCCAGCTTCCTTTTTATCTTCTTTTTCGCCCATAAAGACCCTTCACAATACCACGGGCATGACCCTTGGAAAAGGCAAACGCATACATCTTGGAAAGGGATTGGTTGTACTACAATTCTGCGCCTCCCTCTTTTTTATCATTACCACACTTTTAATCTTTTCACAGCTAAACTATCTCACGGAGAAAGAATATGGTTTTGACCAAAGCAATGTGATCAACCTTAAACTTCAGGGTATGGATTATGAAACCCTGACCAATGAACTGATTCAAAATCCGTCCATTCAAGGGATTTCTGCCTGTTCCTTTGTTCCCGGAACAGGTGGTTATAGCGGAAGTGTGCTCATTGAAAACAATGGTGCCAAAGGGGAAAGCGATTTGACATCACACTTTATTGCCGTAGATCAAAACTTCATTCCAAATCTAAAAATACAGCTCAAAGCCGGGACAAATTTTTCTGCTGAAATGCCAAAGCACAATGAGGAATTTGTAATTGTGAATGAGGCCGCAGCGCAGTTGTTGGGTTATACGGTACCGGAAACCGTGGTAGGGGAAACCATTCGTATAGGGGAAGAACGAACCGCTTTAACCGTAATTGGGCTAACGTCCAATTTCATATTCGACCTGTTGACCGAGGCAGACCCCAAAGATCCCTTGCTTTTGAGATACTTGCCGGATAAATTTGCCTATGTGAACGTACGCCATACGCCGACTTCGAATACGGGATCCGTCATTTCGTTTATGGAACGGCAATGGAAAAGTTTGGATAAGGTTCATTCGTTCAAATACCATATTTACGAAGATGAGCTTAAAGCCACCAATGCCATCTTTTCCGATATCATTTACATCTTAGGGTTTATCTCCTTTTTAACGATTACCATATCAACCCTTGGCCTTTTGGGAATAGCGGCCTTTACAGCGGAATCAAAAAGGAAGGAGATAGGCATCCGAAAAGTACATGGAGCAAAAACAAAAAACATTACATTTCTTTTATCCAAAGGTTTTTTGCCCTTGTTCTTAATTGCTGTTTTGGTTACGGGGCCCCTAAGTTATTTCGTAAATACGCTTTGGTTGGAAGCCTTTGCCTATAAGGTCAGTTTCAGTCCATGGATCATTGTTTTGGGGATGGGCATCATGTTCGCAACCGGTTTTGGAACCATTTTGTCGCAAACAATAACTGCTGCCCATGACAACCCTTTAAAAAGACTAAGAGAAGAATAAACAAAACTCAAAAAACAATAGTATGCTTTTACAACTCAAAAACATCTTTAAATGGGTCAACTCCGGTGGCCAACGTATCTTTTTGTTAAAGGACATTAACCTTCAAGTAGAAGAAGGGGAATTCATTTCCGTGATGGGGCCTTCCGGTTCTGGAAAATCCACCTTGCTCAACGTCATTGGTATGCTGGATACCTTTGATGAAGGCGAGTACCATTTTTTGGATGAATCCGTGCACACATTAAAGGAAAAACATCGCTCCAACCTTTATAAGGAATACATCGGTTTTGTATTTCAGTCCTACCATCTATTGGATGATTTAAAAGTGTATGAAAACCTGGAAATGCCCCTGCTCTATAAAAAATTCAAGGGCTCCGAAAGAAAGGCCATGGTAGCCGATATGTTGGATCGATTTAACATTGTTGGCAAAAAAGACCTTTTTCCTGCCCAATTAAGTGGGGGACAACAGCAATTGGTCGGTGTGGCCAGGGCCTTGATCGCGAACCCAAAATTGATTTTGGCCGATGAGCCTACTGGAAACCTCAACTCGCAACAGAGTGAAGAAATCATGCAACTGTTCAAAAGGTTGAATGAAGAAGATGGGGTGACCATTATTCAGGTGACCCATTCGGAGAAAAATGCCGCATACGGGTCCCGAGTCATTAATCTATTGGACGGTAGGATGGTTTAAACTTATTTCCATTCTTTTAATCCATTATTCAATACTTTATAGAAAAAAGGTTTATTCGCATTTGATTCATGTAGTTCAACTTTTTCCTTAATGGATTTCCAACTTTTGAGGATTAAATGAACCTTTTCGGAATACTTCTCACTTGCAAAACTGAGAGAGCAAAACGGAAACCTTATATCTTTTTAAGAGCTTTATACGAGCCTTTAATGCATTAAAATTCGGCTATACTCTTTCTATACCCGAATGTAATTATAGGACAATTCCCGCCTATGATTGTATTCATTTTTATTTATGAATTTGACAATTCTCTATCAAATATTGAATTCAAATCAACAAAATACTAGGGTTTTTAATATTTGCTCCGTATTACTTATAAATGTAAAAATTCTCATTTAATAAGTATTGAAATTGACAAATGTTTTGGTAGTAGATGATAATCCTTTTTTCTGTGAAGTAATTAAAGGTTTACTGGAGTTGAATTTTAATCAAAAAAAAGCAGCAAATATTTCGTTGATATTGCTCATAACTCCAAAGAGGCTTACCAAAAGGTATTCGAAGAAAAAAGTTAATCTATGATTTGGTTTTTCTAGATATTAGGATTCCCAGTTATCCTGACAAGAAGATATATTCCGGAGAAGATTTGGCCGATTTGATGAGAAAAGAAAAAATCAAATCAAATATTTCAATTGAAGATAGACTGTATAGTGTATATAGAAATGTTGAACCTGAAGGAATAATTATAAAAGACAGATTTGGATATCCAAATTCTGAATGAAATTGTCAAAAATATATTGTCTATGTCTAAAACGGTAATTATACTGACTATTAGTTTACTGTCCGCTATTTGTCTGTTCGGATCAATGTTGGGTACACGGGTAAATTGCTCCATTTCGGGAAGCCAAGCTGCGGAAGAGCTCAATAATCTCAGAAAAATTGCAGAGAAAAAATCTGCTTATGTCAATGTGAGGTATCGAAGATTTGATAAGGCCTTCGCAAAACTAGATTCTTTTTTGCAAAAGAAAGAATCTATTACTAAGAAGGAGATAGAAATAGCTGTCACAAATGTTCTTGGGGAATTAGGAGATAGGCATTCTCGGGCAAAATATATTGGAGACTGCAGACCAGATAAGTTTTATTTGCCATTTTCCATAGCCCCTTGGAAAGAAGATAAAATCCTTGCTTTATCCAGTATGAAGGATGATTCTTTATACTCTTTTGTCTTAAATGGTTTTCCATTTTTAAAAAGTATAAATGACATTGAAGTAAAAAAGTATATATACGAGTACAATTTAAAAGATAAATATGCTCCAACACGTTCGAGATTGGCACGTGGTGTAAGTCGGTTGTATAGATTCTATAGTGTAGCTCCGTCAATCGCTTATGGTGATACCCTAAGGTTTACTTTTTCTTCTTGGGATGAAAAGAGCGATACTACATTGCAACTTCCTTTGTCAAGACATAACAGAAAATGGCGTGATGTATGTGATGCGCATTATGATATTGAAAATCCAAAATCATTGAAGTTGATGGCATCAACACTGTCCAATAATATTGGATATATAAGAATACCCGAGATGTTTGGACGCCGAAAAAATGAAGAATATTTCGACTGGCTTTCTAAGGCCATGGAGAAAAATAGAAATGCGAATGCCCTTATACTGGATATCAGAAATAATTCAGGAGGGCAAAGAGAATTACTTTTCTTTTTTGCCAACTATTTTTTAGAAAAAAACGAATATCACGTTGCCAATTTAGTGCGCTTTCGAGATAAGATTACCGATTCTGAAAGAAAACGATTAGAGATTAGGAATATAAAATCGTATGAGGAACATAACAAGGAAGCCAAAGATGCTATCTCGAAATTTATGAAAAATTTTCGTCCATCAATTGAATTGGATGAGAATAAATTCACGGACTATTTTTATATGGTACTAAGAAATGATAACTCGGCTGAAAAATATCATTTCAATAAGCCAATATACATATTGCAAAATGAGAAATCAGCAAGTGCGGCAAGTGTCTTTGCCAGCTCTTTTAAAGGTTATCCCAATATACATCTTGCTGGAGTTAAAGCAGATGGTTCTAGCGGCATGAGTCAAGCTTATCGACTGCCTTTGACCGAATTGGAAATTAGATGGTCAAGAATGATATCTTATCAAAGTACTGGAGAATTATTTGACGGTGATGGCGTCGCAGTGGATTATGAATTAGAAAGATCCATAAATCAAATACTTGGAATGGAAGATACTCAGTTAAAAGCTCTTTGTGACATAATAAATTCTAATATCTAAGAGCCTAATGAACAAGCTCTGCCAAACCCTTCCCCACGGAAGTGCCTATGGCGATTCCCATTCCGCCAAGTCGAACACCACAATAGGTTCGGTTTGACAATTGCTCGATAATGGGTTTCTTTTGTTCCCCCACCCCCATAATACCACTCCAACGATGGTCTATTTCAAATGGGGTGTTGGGGAGGATTACTTTGGACAGGAGCGTTTCCAACTTGTTTTGGATCAATTTCGTTTGTCCAAATTCCTTGGTTTCCTCGGTCTTGAAATCCAAATTCCGACCACCACCAAATAAAATCCGGTGGTCTATGTTCCGAAAATAGTAATAGCCCTCATCAAAATGAAAGGTGCCCTTGACCGCTAAGTTTTCAATGGGTTTGGTGATTAACACCTGTGCTCTTGCCGGACGCACGTCCCTGCTCAAGAATTGCGAAGCAAAGCCATTGGTGGTAATCAGTAATCGGTCGGCCGTAAACTCAAATTTGTCCGTCTTTATGGAAACACCGCTTTGTAGCTCCTCAAACCCTTGTACCTGAACCGAATTTAAGATATGGACTCCTTTGCCCAACACTAGTTTTAACAGCGTTTGCATGAGTTTTCCCGTGTGCAACTGACCTTCTTCGGAATGGGTAATGTATTCACCCCATATCCCTTGAAAACCAAAACTATTTGAGTGGTGTCCAAACACCTTTTTCCCAAAAACAGGTTCCAATAGGGTATTAATCCTGTCCAAAGAAATCCTACAGCTGTCATAAAGGGCTTCATCCTTTTTTAGGAATAACTCGTGCCCCCCAAGCTTTAAAAAATCGATATTGGCATCCCCTAAGGTCCGCCTGAGGAGTTGAATTCCCTTAAAGCGCTGGGCCACCAATTTTGAGACCTCTTCCTCAGTATGCTTCTTTAGGTCCGATACGATTTCCGAAACACTTCCAAAACAGGCAAAACCCGCATTTTTTGTGCTTGCTCCCTGTGGCAATACCCCTTTTTCCAAAACAAGAATTTTGGCTTTGGGAAACCGTTCCTTAAGAAATAAGGCCGTACTTAACCCAACAATACCGCTTCCCACCACCGCAAAATCGATATTGGACAACCAGGTTTTGTATTCCCAATAGCTAAGTTCCATAAAAGAAAAACCCCGATAAATCGGGGTTGGAATTAATCTTGATATTTTTCGTCTATTTCAAAATCCTCCATAAACTTGGTCGTATAATTTCCAGCCAGGTAATCCGGACTTTCCATTAACTGCCTATGGAACGGAATAGTGGTCTTGATGCCCTCAATAACAAATTCATCCAATGCCCTCCGCATTTTATTGATGGCCTCTTCCCTTGTTTGGGCCGTGGTAATCAATTTGGCGATCATGGAGTCATAGTTTGGTGGAATAATATAACCGCTGTACACATGGGTATCCAAACGCACCCCATGCCCTCCAGGGGTATGTAAGGTGGTTATCCTACCGGGAGAGGGCCTAAAATCGTTATAAGGGTCCTCTGCATTGATCCGGCATTCAATGGAATGTAATTTTGGAGTGTAGTTTTTTCCTGAGATCGGTACGCCGGCGGCCACCAAAATCTGTTCCCTGATCAAATCATAATCTACGACCTGTTCCGTAATGGGGTGTTCTACCTGTATACGGGTGTTCATTTCCATAAAATAGAAGTTCCTGTGTTTATCCACCAAAAACTCTACCGTTCCCGCACCTTCATATTTAATGTATTCTGCAGCCTTTACCGCAGCTTTTCCCATCTCATCCCTTAGCTTGTCGGTCATAAAGGGAGAAGGGGTTTCCTCAGTGAGCTTTTGGTGCCTTCGTTGTACGGAACAATCGCGCTCCGAAAGGTGACATGCCTTACCAAACTGATCTCCAACAATTTGGATTTCAATATGTCTGGGCTCCTCTATCAGCTTTTCCATGTACATCCCCCCGTTGCCAAAAGCTGCCGTGGCTTCTTTTACGGCACTATCAAAACCTGACTCCAGTTCTTCTTCGCTCCAAATGGCACGCATGCCTTTTCCCCCACCTCCGGCGGTAGCTTTGATCATAACGGGGTATCCCATTTTTTCGGCCACTTTTTTTGCATGGCCCACATCCTTGAGCAATCCATCGGAACCTGGTATGGTCGGTACTCCCGCTTTTTTCATGGTTTCCTTTGCCGTGGCCTTGTCACCCATTTTTTCTATTTGCTCGGAAGAAGCCCCAATAAATTTAATGTCGGATTCCGCACATATTTTCGAAAATTTGGCGTTTTCGGAAAGAAAGCCATATCCTGGATGAATGGCATCTGCATTGGTGATTTCCGCAGCTGCAATGATATTGGGAATTTTTAGGTACGATTCCGAACTTGGGGCTGGACCTATACAGACGGCTTCATCCGCAAAACGGACATGTAAGCTCTCTTCATCTGCCTTGGAATACACAGCTACGGTCTTGATGCCCATTTCCTTACAGGTACGGATAACTCGCAATGCTATCTCCCCCCTGTTTGCTATCAATATTTTTTTGAACATAATTCCTTGAAATTTCAACTGTCAATTTCCAAATACCCTTCTGGACTTTGGTAAATGGATTTTGGAATTGAGTTTATGATGGGTCGACCAAGAAAAGTGGCTGGTCAAATTCAACAGGTGAGGAATCATCCACCAACACCTTAACAATCTTTCCGGAAACTTCGGATTCAATATCATTGAACAATTTCATTGCTTCAATCACACACAATACATCACCTTTTTGGATTTGACTTCCAACTTCCACAAAAGGCGGTTTGTCCGGAGAGGGTTTTCTGTAGAACGTTCCAATAATCGGCGATTTTATGGTAATGTATTCGGAATTGTCCTCTTCCGCAGCCTCCTTTGCAGGTGCCGCAGGGGCAGGGGCTTCCTGGGCAGGGGCAGGGGCAGCCGCAACTGGAGCCGGTGCTACGGGAATCTGCTGAACAATCGTGGTCTCTGGAGTCGTAGCAGCACTACCGGTTCGGATAGTGATTTTGATATCCTCCATCTCTAATTTCACTTCGCTGGCACCGGATTTGGCTACGAACTTTATTAGACTTTGAATTTCCTTGATATCCATTGAATTTGATTTAGTTAGTTGCTATTATGAATTGTAGGCCCATTTTAAATAAATGGAACCCCAGGTAAATCCACCACCAAAGGCAGCGAATACGATATTATCCCCTTTTTTCAATTGCTTTTCATAATCATGGAGCAATAAGGGCAAAGTGGCCGAAGTGGTATTGCCATACCTATGGATATTCATCATTACCTTGGACTCCTCCAAACCCATGCGCCTGGCCGTGGCATCAATGATCCTTTTATTGGCCTGATGCGGAACCAACCATTGCACATCTTCGTGGGTGAGCTTGTTCCGTTCCATAATTTTGGCCGAGACATCTGCCATATTGGAGACCGCAAATTTGAAAACCGACTTCCCGTCTTGAAAAACAAAATGCTGTTTGTTCTTTACGGTATCTTCCGAAGCTGGCAACATGGAGCCTCCAGCATCTATTTTTAAAAACTGTCGTCCTACACCATCACTTCTTAAGAGTTCATCTTGAAGACCGAAGCCTTCTTCATCCGCTTCAAAAAGAACCGCCCCGGCACCATCCCCAAAAATGATACATGTGGTCCTATCCGTATAATCTATGATGGAGGACATCTTATCCGCGCCTATCAATAGCACCTTCCTGTAACGGCCGGACGCTATATAGCTGGCCGAGGTTGACATACCGTACAAAAAACTGGAACAGGCGGCCTGCAGATCATAGGAAAAAGCATTGGTGGCTCCTATTTCCGATGCAACATAGGCTCCTGTGGCGGCAACGGGCATATCCGGTGTTGCAGTAGCCATGATGATCATGTCTATATCCTTGGGATCCAAACCTTTTTTTGCCATAAGGTCCTCCGCTGCTTTTATTGCCATAAACGAAGTTCCTTTTCCATCTTCCTTTAGGATTCTTCTCTCCTTGATTCCAGTGCGAGTGGTTATCCATTCGTCAGTGGTATCCACCATGGTTTCCAAAATCTGGTTCGTCAACACATATTCCGGAAGGTATGCCCCTACAGCTGTGATAGCTGCTTTAGTTTTAGCCATTAAGTTTGAATTTTGTCAAAAAGCCAAAAATCGACTCAAAATCGATGAAAAGTAGTGATTTTCTCTGATATTTTAACCAACAACCGTTGTTTTTCAATCTGCCGTACAAAGAACTCGTCTTGAGTTCGTAAAATTTGCTGCAAAATATCTTTTGCACCCATATTTTGTCTTTTTCTTGTTCCGTAGCTATGGCTATGCAACGCGAAAAAGCCTTCATCTGGGCACAAAATCCTGTTTTTTCCCTAAACCCTGCGAACTCTAGATGAGTTCAAATAAAAAACTCCCGATTTTCAAACGAAATGGGAGCTGGTATTGTCATTGGGAAAAATCCGCTAAGCTGCAGTTTCTTCTTCGGTCCTATCAATAAGAACCTGGCCCCTGTAGTATAGTTTCCCTTCATGCCAATGGGCCCTGTGGTACAGGTGTAGTTCCCCAGTTGAAGAATCCTTGGCAATGGTAGGCATACTGGCCTTGTAATGGGTCCTTCTTTTGTCCCTTCTTGTTTTTGATATTTTTCTTTTAGGATGTGCCATGTTTTCCTATTTATTGTCCGTTAATAATTTTTTTAATCCATCCCATCTTGGGTCGGTCCTCTCATCTTTGTTGGTATTTTCCCTAGGTTGCAACTCTTCGAGTTTTTTAAGCGCATCGGACTTCAATGTGCCATCCAATACCCCGGGATGTATTCGCTTTTGGGGAACGGCCAAGACCAACATTTCGTATAGATATTGTGCAATGTTGACCTGGTATTCGCCATGGGGAAGGATAAGGATTTCATCATCTTCATCATTATAGTCCTCCCCGAATTTAATCACCAAATGCAGGTTAGCGGAAATAGCTTGGTCGTAAGGTTCATTGGTCAAATCACAATTGACGTTGACCGTTCCCTTCGCCTCAATGTCCAACTCCATCATGCTTTCCATCTTGTTTAAAACAACCTCGGAAGTGATGTTGGAACCGTTAAATTCCGCGTAACCAAAAGATTCAAAGAACGAATTGTCAATTTTGTACCCAAAATTGTGTTTGCCCGCTTTTAACCCCTTGAAAGGAATAAAATACTCCCTTTTCTTCATCATTTGAACACTAAATGTTTGTGTACCTTTCCGCTAAGGCGGGTGCAAAGATACATTTTTTATTTATAGAATACTTCAAAAAAATCACCAAAAAACAATTGCTGATTTCTAGCGTTTCGCCACCTGTTTTTTTAGCGGGTTTTTAGTAAGCCATTGGTAATCTTCCCTATTCCTATAAATTTTTATCGCCGTGAAAACAGCCTCTTTAAATGAGGTTTCATCCGCTTGGTTCTTCCCTGCAATTTCATAGGCGGTTCCATGGTCGGGAGATGTTCTCACCTTTGCCAATCCCGCAGTATAGTTTACCCCTTGTCCAAAGCTTAAGGTTTTAAATGGAATCAATCCTTGATCGTGATAAGCGGCCAAAACAGCATCAAAGGCCTGGTGGGACTGGGAACCAAAAAAGCTATCTGCGGAATATGGGCCATAGACCAAGTGGCCTTCCTTAAACAAATCCGCTATTGCCGGTTTCATAATGTCCTCGTCTTCCTTGCCTATGGTGCCGTTGTCACCACTATGTGGATTGATTCCCAGTAGGGCGATCTTGGGCTTTCGGATTCCGAAGTCCATCGTTAAGGATTTTGAAATGGTAAAGACCTTGTCCCTTATCAACTTGGTCGTAATGGCCGAAGCCACCTCTTTTACCGCAATATGGTCCGTTAATAGGCCTACCTTAACACTGTCCGTAACCATAAACATCAGGCTCTCTCCATCCAGTTCCTGGGCAAGATAGTCCGTATGTCCCGGGAACTTAAAATCCTTCGACTGTATATTGTTTTTATTGATGGGGGCCGTTACCAACACATCTATACTCCCTTTTTTTAACGCATCCACTGCCGCCCGAAGTGATCTTATGGCGTATTTTCCACCATTTGTCGTTGCTTGGCCAAACTCCAACGGAACGGGTTCTTTCCAAACGTTGACCACGTTTACTTTTCCGTCGTGGACCTTTTCGGCTTCCCGGACCCCATGGAACCTTAGTTCCAACCCCAAAGTCTTTAACTGTTCCGAAACAACCTTATTGGAGGCAAAAAGGACGGGCGTACAAAAATCCAGCATTCGGGCATCGGAAAACGATTTCAGCGCCACCTCACACCCAATACCATTGATGTCCCCAATGGAAATTCCCACGCGTATTTTCTTGTTTTCATTCTTAGAATCCATAATCGAATCCCTAATTTTACAAAACAAAGCTAGGTAAATTATTATTGGGATGTTCACAGGAATCATTGAGACTTTAGGAGAGGTAACAGCATTAAAAAAGGAAAATGAAAACCTACATATTGGGATACGGTCGGATATCTCCCAAGAACTTAAAATTGATCAAAGTGTGGCACATAACGGGGTCTGCCTCACTGTGGTGGACATACGGGACGATGTGTATACCGTAACCGCCATCCAGGAGACCTTGGACAAATCCAGCCTTGGGGATTTGGAAGTGGGGGATTTTGTAAACCTGGAACGTGCCATGGTCCTGGGCGCCCGTTTGGATGGGCACATGGTCCAAGGTCATGTGGACCAAACGGCAACCTGTGTGGGCCTGGAAGAAAAACAGGGAAGTTGGTTCTTTACATTTGAGTACGATCCCTCCCAAAACAATATTACCATAGAAAAAGGGTCAATTACCGTTGATGGTGTTAGCTTGACCGTGGTGGATTCCCGAAAGAATCGATTTAGTGTTGCCATTATTCCCTATACCTATGACCATACCCGATTCCATTCGTATAAGATGGGTTCAAGGGTCAACCTGGAGTTTGATGTGATTGGCAAGTATGTGGCACGGTTATTAGAAGCCAAAAATTAGTTATGTGATATTTCGGAATCATCTAGAGCTATATGTTCAAAAGATACGTTAGCTCCCTGCTTCCAAAATAGTTTATCCAACCTTTGATAAAACTTATTTATTTTAAGGAGATACTACTTCCCATATAAGAGGTTTTCCATCGTTCCCATGGATCATAAGTCCAGTAGTCAAAATTAAGGGAAAAAGACCTCCTTCCGCTGGCTAGAATTTGACAAGTGACAGGATTATGACCAATAGTTAGCCATTGTCCTGAAGAATGGTGCAGTCCAACATCTGTTTTTCCAAAGTCCTTTTATGGGTAATTCAATGCACAAAACATAAAATCGTCATTTTTTATATCCAAGCCTTTCTTTGCAGACCTCTTGACGTATAGCTGGTTAAGCGCCTTAATTTTGCCGTAATCAAATTAGTGCTGATCAGAAACATTGGGCAAACTAAACAGTAAGGGTTTTTAGATTTTGCTTCGTAATAATATTGAGGAATACTATATAAGTGTAATAAAAAACAGTTTTAATGCAATCCTTAAAGATTTTATGCGTTGATGATCATCCTTTTGTTTGTCAAGGATATAAGATTTTTATTGAAAATCATTTTATAGGCAACGATTCAATTGTTCCAAATATACATTCTGCTTGTAGTTCTGAAGAAGCATATAACAAAGTTTTTGGAAAAAACAGTTTTAGTTTTAATATAGTAATCTTGGATATAAATATTCCTGCATTTCCTAAAATGGGTATTTATTCGGGTGAGGATTTAGGTGTCATACTAAGAAAGAAAAAACCTCAAACCAAAATTATCATTGCAACAAGCCACAGCCAAAACCATAGGTTATACAATGTTTTTACATCAATAAATCCCGATGGTCTTTTGATTAAAACAGATTTGAACCAAAAGACCTTCATTTCTGCCATCGAGGATGTTTTATCAGATAAAATTTACTACAGTCAAACTTTTTCCCAGCTTATAAGAAACCAATTTTCCCAAGTTAGATTAATAGATGCAATAGATAGAGAGATTTTGCATTGGTTATCCCAAGGAATAATGACAAAAAACCTACCTCATAAAGTACCTCTTTCCATTTCGGCGATTGAAAAACGCAAAAAAAATCTAAAAAAATATTTCAACATAGAGACAGCCTCGACATTTGAATTGATCAAAACAGCAAAAGAAAAAGGCTACTTATGATAAACAGCTGGTACATTGTTTAAAAAGTAAGGTTAAACCTTACTTTTTTTGCTGTAAACTTCTTTAACTCAAATAAGCATGGACTTATTTTTGAACTTGTGAAAAAACAAGTGAATTTTTACCATTTACTAATGTTGTTCTTTGGTTTATTTTTAATCGAATATGTTCATTGTCAGCAAGTTGAAGAGAGACATTTGTTAGGGGCAATTAACAAAACCGCGTTGAAAAATTCAACTTACCAATGGTATCATAACAACTATGAAAATTACAAAGTGGATACCCTTACCCTAAGACCAATTCATAATTTGAAAGGCAAATATTTATTCAAATTATTTATGGCTACATGGTGTTCTGATAGCAAATCTTTCGTCCCGAAATTTCTAAAAATTTTTGATTTCTTGGGAATACCGAATAACCGTCTTGAGATAATAGCGGTAAATAAAGATAAATCATATCCCCAAAAACTGCTTAGCCAATACGGAGTCGTTTATCTTCCAACACTGATAATCGTAAAGAGAAATAAAGAAGTAAATAGAATTGAAGAGTTTTCAGTTGCTTCAATCGAAAAAGATATGGTTCAAATCCTGACTTCGGAAAAATATACCCCTTTTCATCAAAGAAAATGGTTTAATAATTAATCTTTTAAATTCCTTATTATGAAAACAAGTAAATTGTTTAAAACGTTTTTAATTTTTATAGTAATGATTTCATTTCAATCCTCATACGCGCTTCACTATTTCGATGATGATTGTCATCAAAGGGCCTGTGAAGAAATTGAACGTTATGAAGATTGGAATGGAGACGTAGATGAAGAGGAAGCGGAATGGGTCTATAATGTTGTTTATGATGATTGTGAAGAAGAGGAGGACTAAAAGTCCATACAATGCAATGGTCAGTTAAGCGGGAAACTGTCAAAACCCAAAAAAGCTTGATAGTTTCCCATTTCATTTACCTTATAACTGTATTTCAAGGTTAAGCAGTTTTTATTGAACTTCCTAATCGACTATTGAGCGTACTAAAAGACACCCCCTTTGTAGTTAAAAAAGATTAAGAAAAACCCGTATTTGATTTTGTATGAAAAACCTCTGTTTATTCCTACCATTGTTTTTTTTTGGTCTTTCCCAAGCTCAAGAGGGAGAAATAACTTATAGAACTTATGCCATAGAAACGGCAAAAAAAGATACCGATTACTCGAAAAAAATCACAAGGGAAATTAACAGAATGCGATTTTCTTTGCTATACACAAAGAGTCACTCGTATTGTTTCAACATTCAACATGTGCCGGATAACAGATTAAGTGCAAACTTAGCCCTTATAGCAGCCGGCTCCCCCAAAGACTGGTACCAAGATTCAAAACAAAGGGTATCATTCTATGAACATAAGATTCGTGGAAAACGGTATGTGGTATTAAGGCATGATCGTATGCAGGGCTGGGAGTTAAATAATAGCTCAAAAATGATTGAGGGTTATCAAGCGTATAAAGCCAATTTAAAAATGTTCAATGATAGAACCTCCAAATACAAATTGGTTGAAGCTTGGTATTCGCCCGAACTGCCTTTACCATACGGTCCGGCCGGATTTGGAGGGCTTCCCGGTTTAATTCTGGAATTAAGGGCAGGGCCATTGGTTTATGTCTCCGAAAAAATAATCATGAATCCACAGGATGGAATTAAAGAATTTATAATCCCAAGTCTAAACAATGTAATCAGCCCAAATGAACTGGTTAAATTAATGAGGGCAAATAGGAAGGTAACTCCTGATTAATTTGAAACTTTTGATTGAATAAATTAACAACCCATATTTATTTGATTCTGATATTTGTTTCAATTACCACACATGGTCAAAAAGCCTTGTTCATTGGAAAAGTCACAGATTCTATTGGACGGCCCTTATTTGGAGCGAATATTCTTTTATTGGATTCTAAAAACATTGTGAAACCTGCATTTGGATCTACCGACAAGTATGGCAATTTTAAAATAGCAATTGAAATTGGTATAAACTATAATTTGAGACTGTCTTTCTTAGGGTTCAACCCTGTTGAAAGAGAAATTATTGCTGATTCAAAAAAGTTGGAATTGAAGTTTATCCTGCAGGAATCGCTCAATCTTCTTGAAGAAATAACATTAAAGTACAAGCCTCCTATTCAAGTTAAAAAAGATACCACCATTTATCAAGTGGATTCTTTCGCTACCGGTAGGGAAAGAAAACTTGGAGAGCTTTTGAAAAAGCTTCCCGGGTTGGAGGTGACCAGAGATGGAAGTGTATTAATTAACGACAAAAAGATTACAATCGTCTTGGTTGAAGGCAAGACTTTTTTTAATGGTAAAACAAAATTAGCGGTTGAAAACATTCCTGCTGATGCTATAGCTGAGGTTCAAATAATCGAGGATTACCATGAAGTTTTTTTTCTCAAAGGCCTCCTGGATTCTGAAGAGCTAGCAATGAATTTAGTGCTGAAAGAGGACAAGAAAAAATTTGCCTTTGGAGACCTAAATTCAGCCGCAGGGTTAAAAAGCAGGTATAGATTTAACCCAAGTATATTCAATTATTCAACAAAGAATATCAGCAATATTATAGGAGATATCAATAATACTCCCGATAGATCATTTACGTTGGGAGACTATCTTTCATTTCAAGGTGAGTATACTCCCGAAAAATTTGAAGAGGTATTGAATTCGCCTGTATATCAATTTTTGTCAGACGATGATTTTTTCGACAACCGACATCAATTTGTGGGTATTAACAATCAATGGAACCCAAGTGAAAAAGATGAACTCCGTACATTCTTTATTGCACTGGACGATAATATAAGAACACTTAATTCATTAAAAAATACATATATCACCGACCAAACATTTGAGGAAAGATTCAACGAACAAACATCCAATCAAAAAATCTATTTTGGAAAAATCCATTATAGATTCACGCCTAAAGAAACATTTGATATGAAAATGTCTACCCAATTCAATCTTTCTCAAATTGAAGGGGTTGAGAACAACACCAGCAATACAGGATTAAATGGGTTGAACGAATACCATAGATTAAACAATAGAGATGAAAAAGGATTGGATTTTTCATTGGAAACGGCAAAATTCTTTTCTGAAAAAAATACCGCGACATCATCTTTGAAATACAATTATGACTACTTCAATGAGCTTGGAATTTGGCAAAGCCTTAACAATATCTTTTCTGACACATTGAATTTGATGGAAACTGATAATTATTCCGTTGAAGTCCCCAAAACACAAACAATCAATTCATTCCAATTGAGTTTAGCGGATTATTTCAGACCGTCACATTCTGATTTATTGACTTTTGAAGTCAATACAAGGTTTAATCATACTTCGCTGTCCTTAGAAGCAAAACAAGGCTTTGAAAACGGCTCTGCCAATGGTCTGTCCAGTTTCCAAAATATTATATCCAGTAGCTTTGGAGAGTCCATAGCTGGAGCTACCTATGAAAAATTAATTGACCAATTTAAATTGTCCTTTGGGTTCAAATACCAATATCAATATTGGATTGATGAAAGAAACAATTTGCGAAATAGTGCAAGTTCAAACAACTTTTTGCCAAAACTAAAAGTCGAATGGGAGCCAAAGGAAAAATTGAATTTGAGTTTTTCCTATTTTAGAAGTATGTATGCCCCTTCGACCAATAGAAGGGTTATATCACTAGCCTTGGACGACTTTAATAGCATTTACAATGGAAATTTTGATTTAACCTCATATTATTCAGAAAAATATGTTCTTAAAGCCAGTTCTTTTAAACCCTATGGCTTAAGTTTCAGTGGCACTTTGAGCCATGGCCAAAACCGGGACCCTATTATAAATTCATTTAGTTTTTCTGGAATTCAAGGGATTACCTCACCCGTTCAGATTGACGAAAATGGGACAAGTTTATCTGCAAGAAATCTTATTTCTTATCGTAGACCTTACTGGAAAATTTCACAAAGGAATTCTTGGAATTTTAGAGAATCACCCAACATTTATAATGGCCAAAAGTTCAATAATACATTCCACGGTTTAACCAATACCCTTCAATTAGAAACCCTATTTGAAGAATTCCCTAATATCGCCGTGGAATTAAGTAACAACAAAAACATAAATAAAAATGGTCTGTTTTCAAACACCACCAATGTACTCAGATTAGACGCTGGCTTGAACCTCAACATAAAATCCTTTAAATTGGAAGCGGATGGAGTACAAACCTGGTTTGAAAATATAACCCAAAACAGCAGTTTTTCTTATAACCAAATCAATTTGTCCTTGTACCATAGGGCAACTGATTCTCCATGGGAGTTTGGTATAAAAATTAATAATCTGGGAAACTCCAAACGTCTTATTATGAATAGATTCAACCAACAACTTTTTAGAGAGACATCCAGTAATCTCTTCCCCAGAATTTTTTTGGTAAATGTCTCTCTTAAGCTTTGAGTTGACAAAATTGGATCCTAAATCTGCAACTAGAAGTACAGCAAAAACAATTCTTTTTATGGTTTGAGCCTTGTTGAACAATAAATAGTTTAATTCTTTTTTTATATTAGGATAAAAACCTTCTATATTTCGTTTTCAATACCAAAATACGTTCCTGCAAAAAGACAAACAATATCCTTCCCAGTCAATTATCATTCTCCATAACGGTTGTAAAGGCTATATTCAATTTGATCCGGATTCCTTTGTATCTTTCATTTAAAATCGTACACGATAACTACAGTGTTGTATTTCAATTGGCCCTCGTTAAGCAGATTGCGTAACCTTTCCTTTTTAATCAGAATAAACCATCATATTAAACTTTAATAAATATCCTCTTTAGATACAGGAAATACGCCAACAGGCAATAAAAGGAAACCACCGTTAACCCATAAAGCAGGGAGGACATTTGCATGGAAAGGAAATCATGGACATAGATTTTTTGGAACAACCATCCATGCAATGAGGTTTCACTGTCCACTTTTATGGAGTAAAACAGTTTTGTGACAAAGCTGGACAAGAAATAGACTACAATGGCATTTGCACCCGCGTATCTAAAGATGCTTCCGAATTGGATTTTTCGTACATCGGTCAAGTAATAGATCAACGCCAAAATAATATTTGCCCATCCGCCGGTGACCAACACAAAACTACTGGTCCATAAAGCCTTGTTTATTGGAAAAGCAAAATCCCAAAGATGTCCCAAGATCAAAAAACAACCGCCAAGGCCAAACAGGATGGTCGCCTTTTTTTCATGTTTGGACCGCAATACCAACCCGGTAAAAATTCCCAGAAGCGAGCTCGCTATTGCAGGAATTGTACTCAATATTCCTTCAGGGTCATAATCTGGTTTATAGGTATGGGAACCCAACAGGCTCACGTCCAAATAATTGGCCAAGTTGTTGGGAGCCCTTTCAAATGTAGGGGCTTGCCCTTCAACGGGAACAAAGGTCATGAGCAACCAATACCCCACCAGGATACCGGCCGTAATCCAAATCAGTTTTTTCCATCTAAAATTAAGAAATAGGATGGCGGCAAAAAAGAAGACCACTCCAATCCGCTGCAAAACCCCAGGAAATCGAATCTCGGCGAATTCCTTTATGAAGGGAAAACTTATGGTAAACGCCCCCAGAAACAACCCCAATCCTATCAATTTCAAACTTCGGACGGTAATCTTTTTATAGGTTGCCTTTGATGGGCTTTTGTTTTGATAGGCAAAAACAATGGAGGTCCCAACAATGAACAGGAAGAAGGGAAAGACCAAATCCGTTGGGGTGTACCCGTGCCATTCTGCATGCAGTAAAGGGGCATACACCTTGGACCATGTCCCGGGCGTATTGACCAAGATCATTAGGACAATGGTAATCCCCCTAAAAATATCTACGGAGCGTATTCTATCTTTCATTACAGTAGGTTATCCTTCATTTTGTTCCAAACCCTGATCAATAGGAAACCTGAAAGGGCCGCTACCATGGTTAGGATAAAAGCACTTGTTGTTTTCCCATATATCCAATGTCCTGTGGCGAACATAATGGTGTAAATGAGGATTACGCCCAAAAGCATGGCCTTAATCCCCGAAGGCACACTCCACTTTTCATTATCGTGTACCACGGTAACGTTTTCGGCCTCGGCTTCGTCCACTACTTTTTTCCATCCTGGACCACCAGGTTGAATTCGTTTATAAAAGTCCCGCAACACCTCGTTGGATTCGGGCTGGGTAACAAAGGTGGCCGTCAACCAGATCACCGAGGTCACCAGCATAATGAATGGCAGTTCGCCCCAATCCGGTAGCAGTCCGGTTTCTGGTGCAAAAAGAAACGATCTAAGGGAAGTGGTCTCCAGCAAAATGGCTAAAATTCCGGAAGAGAACATGGCCGTTATCTCGCTCCATGCATTAATTCGCCACCAGAACCAACGCAATATGAAAATCAATCCCGTTCCCGCCCCAAAAGACAGCAACAAATTGAAAATGCCCATTGCATTTTGCATGGCCAGCGCCAAAAAAGCGCTTAAGACCATGAGCACTACTGTGGACAACCGACCAACGGCAACCATCTGTTTTTCACTGGCATCTGGATTTATCTGTTGCTTGTAAAAATCATAGACAATGTAGGAGGAGCCCCAATTCAACTGTGTGGAAATGGTACTCATATAGGCTGCGACCAAAGAAGCGAGTACAACGCCCAACAGTCCACTGGGCAGTTTGGTCAACATCGCGGAATAGGCAAGATCGTGCCCTAATTTATCTGCCGCCACATTGGGGAAGGCTTCATGTATACTCGCTACATCCGGGTACACCACCAAAGAGGCCAAAGCCACCAAAATCCATGGCCAGGGACGCAAGGCATAGTGCATAATATTAAAAAAGAAGGTGGCCCCTATGGCATGATTTTCATTCTTTGCCGCCAACATCCGCTGGGCAATATACCCTCCACCTCCGGGTTCCCCACCCGGATACCAAGAGCTCCACCATTGTACTGCCAAGGGAATGATAAGAATGGTTATCAGTGCCTTTTTATCATTAAAATCGGGAAGGATGCTTAGTTTGTCCTTCACATTATCATTGTCCATAATGGCCTGTATACCCCCCACTTCTGGAAGGTTCACCAAATAATAGGCCGCACCTATAGCTCCTGCCATTGCGACAAAGAACAAAAGAAAGTCGCTGTAGACCACCCCTTTAAAACCGCCCAGTGCACTAAAGATTACCGTTATTAGCCCGGCGGCAACCACCGTCACCCAAGGTTCCAGCCCTAACATGACACCGCCTATTTTAATCGCTGCCAGGGTAACCGCGGACATAGTGATGACATTGAACAAAATCCCGAGATAAACGGCCCTAAACTTTCGTAAGAAACTTGCGGGTTTTCCGCCATAACGCAGTTCATAAAATTCCAAATCCGTTTTTACATTGGACTTTCTCCACAGCTTTGCATATACAAATACGGTAAGCATCCCAGTAAGCAAGAAACACCACCAGCCCCAGTTTCCCGAGACTCCGTTGGATCTCACCAAATCGGTCACCAGATTGGGGGTGTCCGTAGAAAATGTTGTGGCCACCATGGAAAGGCCCAACAGCCACCAAGGCATGGTCCTGCCGGATAAAAAGTATTCCGACGAACTTTTTCCCGATTTTTTTGAAACATAAACTCCTATAAAAAGTACAATTGCGAAAAATCCAAAAATGATGAAGTAGTCAAGGGTTTGAATATCCATAAGTTGGTTTTGGTTGAATCTTAAAGATATTACTTTTTTGGAATCGGCTTTTCATTTGAAACATTAGTAGCAATAAATGACAAGATTCTACAGATTCAACACGTTTAAGGGTATCATTATACTGGAAGTAAAATCAATTTTATGGTACTTTTGACCCAGTATCCATTTTATGCTTCTTCCCCTATTTACGGACGTTTCGGTTTCTGCCTGGGTTTTGGCCTTGCTTGCCGCGTTCATGATAGGGATATCCAAAGCAGGACTTAAGGGGCTCTCCCTGTTCAATGTCACCCTGCTCGCCCTTGCTTTTGGGGCCAAGGCATCCACTGGGATCATCATGCCTTTTCTAGTCCTAGGGGATATTGCCGCCGTACTCTATTACAGCAGACATGCGCAATGGAAACCCATTTTGAAGATTTTGCCCTGGATGGCCCTGGGGATTTTGACCGGTGTAATCCTGGGAAAGGATTTGCCCGAACGCCTTTTTAAGGTGGCCATGGTGACCATCATTTTTGTAAGCCTGGGGCTATTGGTCTTTTGGGACATTCGGAAGTCCAAAACCGTTCCCCGGCATTGGACCTTTGCCTCCGGAAGTGGTATCCTGGCGGGACTGACCACAATGATCGGAAATATGGCCGGGCCATTTACCAACCTTTATTTTTTGATGCTACGTCTTCCCAAAAACGAATTTGTGGGCACCGCGGCCTGGTTGTTTTTTATTACCAACCTATTTAAAGTTCCTTTTCATGTTTTTGTTTGGAAAACGATTTCTGCAGAAACCTTGGTTCTAAACCTAAAACTGTTTCCTGCACTGTTGCTGGGATTTGTTGTTGGCGCCAAAGTATTGAAATTCATCAACGATTCCCTTTACCGAAAATTTATACTTGTGGTAACGGCAATAGGTGCCATTGCCATTCTTTTGAAGTAAAATTGGGGGGTTAAAGGCCGCTTTTTACTTTGTCGATGTCAGAATTGGTGAGTGGTTTGGTAATGTACCCATCAATAAAATCATATGTTTTGGAAAGGTTCAGATCTTCCGGGGCTATGGAGGAGGTCAAAATATGTATTTGGACTTGTTTCCTAATGATTTCCGGTCCTTGTTTTAGTTCTTCCAAGAGTTCCCAGCCGTTCATAACCGGCATATTGATGTCCAAAAGCATGACATCCGGTAGGTCATTGGGGCTGTGTTCCAACGAGATTAGGGCGTTATAGGCTTCAAGGCCATTTGCCATTTGTACCACTTCATCGGCCAGCTTATGGGTTTTGATCAGCACCTCGGCAGCAATTTTAAATATCTCGTCATCATCGACCAAAAATAATTTCTTCGCCCCCATATATTATCCTCTTATTCGTTGTTAGTAAAGTACAAGTAAAATGTACTGCCCTTATTGACGGTACTTCTTACTTCGATTTTTCCGTTCATAGCCTCCATTTGGTTTTTTGAAATGAACAATCCAACCCCTTTGGCATCCTCATTGTTATGAAAGGTTTTGTACATCCCGAAAAGGTTTTTGGCGTTCTTTTCCAAATCAATTCCCAAGCCGTTGTCCTCAAAACCTATTACAGTCTGATTGCCCAGAATTTCCGCCTTAATATTGATTTTAAGTGCCCTTTGGGAAGATTTGTATTTGATGCTATTGGTCAGAAGGTTCGTGAAAACGCTTGTTAGATAGGGCTCTACACCAATTACCCTTATCGCTTTGGGCATGTCAATACAAACTTTAGCCTTGGATTCCACAATAGTGGCGTTGATACGTTCCAAAACGTTTTCCAGTATCGGCAACACCTTCACCTCATGTAAGTCGCTATACCTTGTTTCTTGAATTCTTATGATTTCATTCAACTGGTTCAAGGTCTCTTCCAACCTTTCTGAGGAAGTGTGGATCATGTCCAGAAATTTATCCCTTTCCTTTTTCACGATATTGGACAATAACATGCCGGACAACATGGATATATTACTGGAGTTGGAACGAAGGTTGTGCGACACAATCTGTGCAAAGTTCAACAGTTTTTGGTTTTGCTTTTCCGTCAAATCCAAAAGCTTGCGCAAACGTTCGTCCTTTCTTTTGAGTTTGGTGACATCGGCATTGATTCCGACCATACGAAGTGGCTTTCCGTTCCCATCCCTAAAAACCTGCGCCCTTCCCTGGATATGTGCAATTGACCCATCCTGTTTTCGTATCCGAAACACGGTATCAAAGTCTTTCTTGCCCTCAAGGGCCAGCTCTACTTCATGGGTGGCGCGCTCCTTGTCTTCAGGGTGAAGTGCGGATTCCCAGGCTTTATAGGCCTCTTTAAATTCATCTCGATCTATATCGAAAATGGTGAACATATTATCGTCCCAGATAAGGTGGTTGTTGACCACATCCCAATCCCAAATACCAATTTGGGCGCTCTGTACCGCTGCCCGCATACGATTGTTCAATTCCTCGTTCTTGAGCTTTTCGCGCCTGATCTCATCAATATCCTGAAACACCCCATAGAACCCGATGGTTTTCCCATTGCTACGTTCCGCTTCCCCAATGGACCGAACCCACTTCTCATTGCCTTTTGCGGTTACAATAATCAGTTCCACATCAAAGGGTTTTCCAGATTCTATGCACGCTGATACCGCTTCCACAATCCTTTCCCTATGCTCACCTTCTTTGTAAAAATTGATGCCCTTTTCCAAATCGGGTTCAAAATCCGGAGGAACTTCATGAATGGTTTTGGTTATCTTTGACCAGAAAATTGAATTCTTGATCAAATCGACCTTCCAACTTCCAATCTTCGCTATTTTTTTAGCCTCCAGGGCCAGTTCATAGTGCTCCTTATCTTCGGTAACATCATCAAAAAAGATCTGAAATCCGGGTGACTCATTGCCCAAGGGAAAGAGGGAAACCTTAATCCATCGCTGTTTCCCCTTTTTTGAAACTATGGGAACAATTTCTACATGTTCCAAATTGTTGTTTATGCATGTTATAAGGCCTAATGGCAATTTACCAAATAGGTCATCCAATTTTTTGGGAACATGTGATTTTGGGAGTTCAAAAAAGTCCAATAGCCCTGTAGAGAATTGCAATATCCCATGGTCCTTATCCATAAAAACCAAAGGAATTGGGGACTCCCGCAAATCAAAATTTTCTTTTAAGCCAACCTTCAAATACGTATGCTTTCTTCCATTAACGTAAGAAATTTCTTAAAATTATGGATGTGTTGCGGTCCTCAGAAGATTTATGGCGCCAAACCCCGTATTCATTGCGATTTTAATGTTAATTTTTTCTTAAATCAAAATAATTTGTTAACTTGTCTTTAACATTTTTAAGAAATGAAAAATTCCAAGGACACTTTTGGGCTCAGAATTCTTATTGGGGCTTTGCTCTTAGGATCTTTCCTGATTGGATTGGCAACCTACCGCGTATATGCTGAGGACCTCAAACAGGAATTCTCCAAAAAGGTTGTCGAGCTTCTTCCGGATTTGGATAATAGCCTGGCCAAATTATAAGAGCCTGGGTGCATCACGAGGGGTTAACCGTATTGGTCCCCCATCATTCCAGTCCAATACCAACTGATCTATCTCAGTAGCCACTATCCATAAATCCCATACCTTTATTTCCAAGCCTTCCCATTTCATAAAATGTTGCTATTTCTGTTCATCATTGCTTATGTGGTTATTGCTTTTGCGCTGGTCATAAGCTTGCTTATCAATGGGATTAGGCCGAGTAAAACCCTGGCCTGGCTTTTGGCCATTTTTACCATCCCCCTTGGGGGAATGCTACTCTATCTTGTGTTCGGAAGGAACAGGCGAAAAAACAAGCTCTTTGTCCTCAGCAGGGATTTTTTGGGACATCTTCCAAAGATTACAGCTGCCCCCATTGCATCAGACCTAGACGGTCACAAGGTCCAAAAATTGATAGAAAGGACCACTAAAATTCCCATTACTTCATTGAACTCTTTGGTATTGCTCAAGGATGGTAAGGAAACCTTTGAGTCCATTTTTAAAGCGTTGGAGCGCGCCCAAAACCACATCCATATCCAATACTATATTTTTGAAGATGGCCTATTGGCCCAGAAATTCCTGGATCTATTTGAAAGAAAGAGAAGGCAGAACGTCTCCATTAGACTGATCTACGATGGCATAGGCAGTTACTCCTTGAGCAAAGGGTACATTAAAAAGCTCAAAAGTATTGGGGTTGAAGTAGAACAGTTTCTTCCATTTAGATTGGGAAGGTTCCTGGCGGCATTGAACTATAGAAACCATAGAAAAATTATTGTGGCAGATAACCAGGTGGGGTTCACGGGCGGCATTAATATCTCGGACAAATATCTTAAGGGGGATCCGGATTTGGGAAGGTGGCATGATATCCACCTGCAATTGAAAGGGGAAGCCGTGGCTTTTCTAAACAGGGTCTTTTTGTCGGATTGGTATCTTGCGAGTGGAAAATCCGAAGGGAGCTCCAATCTTCCCATGACCACTTCAAAAACGATTGCCCCCAACCCAAAAACCCATTTGCAGCTCGTTCCCAGCGGGCCAGATGATGATTTTGCCATAATGGAACAGGTCTATTTTACCATTATCAACCAGGCAAAGGAATACCTGTATATCGCCAACCCTTACATCATTCCAAGCCAGGCCATTTTGCAAAGCCTTAAAACCGCCTCCCTTAGTGGGGTGGATGTAAAACTATTGCTATCTGCAACTACGGACAGTAAAGTAGTGGACTGGTGTGTTAGGGCATATTTTGAAGCCTATTTAAAGGCAGGCATAAAAATATACCTATATCCAGATGGGTTCCTGCACAGCAAAATGGTCATCAGTGATACTAAAATTGCCAGTATTGGCACGGCCAACCTTGATGATCGAAGTCTACAACAAAACTATGAGGTCAATGTAATCATCTATGACCAAAAAATAAGTGCCGATCTCAGGAATGATTTTCTAAACAACTGTTCAAAATCCCAGGAAGTGGACCGTCTTGCGTTCCAACAACGCAGTTGGTGGGCAAAAATACGGGAAGGATTGGCAAAACTTTTGAGTCCGCTCCTATAACAGTATTTGGGTTTTATAGCCCAATTCGTTCTTGCAAGGCCTATTTTCTTCCCAGCAGTTTAGATTATATACTGTGGTATCCGCGATATTCCGTAACGCTTCCTCGGTCACAAATGCCTGATGGGGCGTTAGCAATACATTGGGCAATGCTATCAATTCCTTGAGTTCCGCATCTTTTATGCCGGAGGGGTTGTCCCGAAAAAAGATTCCTTTTTCGGTTTCGTAAACATCCGTGGCATACCCCGCAAGGGAACCATCCCTCAAGGCGTTCAATACATCCTTTGTCCTCACAACAGCCCCTCTGGCCGTATTGACCAAAACAATCCCCTTCTTCATAAGTTTGAAAAGTGATTCGTTGAACATATAGTGGGTGTCTTGGGTAAGGGGTACATGGATACTGATGATATCCGCCTTTCTACATAGCGTATGCAAATCCATGTATTTCACATTGAACTGGTTTTCCAAATAATGGTTGACCACCAAATCATTTGCAATGACCTCACAACCGAAGGCGTGGAACAGCTTCACCAAAAGTGACCCTATCCTTCCTGTTCCCACAATGCCAACCGTTTTACCGTTCAAGTTGGAACCCACTAGATCATTGAGCAAAAAATTGTACGCTTTTACTTGTTTGTTGGCCAGTAGCAACCTTCTGTTTAAGGCCAACACCAAACAAATGGTATGTTCCGCAATGGCATGGGGGGAATAATCCGGTGCATTCGCCACTTTGATCCCCAATCGTTTTGCGGCTATTGTGCTTACATTGTTGTACCCGGTAGAGCGTAAGGTGAGGTACTTGACCCCAAGTTCCTTCAACATCTCCATGACTACCGAAGAGGCATCATCACCGGAAAAAATGGAAATGGCTTCATGACCGGCAGCCAAAGTGACCGTTGTACTGTCCAACGCCTCCGATACGAACGTCATCCTATGCTTATCCTGATTGGCGTTTTTAAGTTTTTCGACTTCAAAATCCTTTGCACTATATACCAACACTTTCATCCTGCAGCGGTTTTCGGAAAATGATATCCTGTTCCCTCAAGGCAAATACCACCAATTTTATATAATCCTCTATACTCTTTTCCACATTGCCAGGGTCATTGATGTTTATATCGCCCCTCCAAATAAGTTCCCTTTCTTTGCCCACACAGATGCAGTATAGGGAGGTTTCCGCATGATAGACCGTATAGTTTTTATAATACCCTTCCTGATAATAAATGGGTTGGTGGCTTAGATAGTCATCCCTGAACGAAATCATGTAGGCATCCAGGTCCTGCACTTTCCTCTTAAACGTTTTTTTATTCTCAGAACCAATTATCTTGGTGAAGAGAATGGCATCAAACCCCTTGTCCAATAATTGTTGTTCCACCTCTGAAAGTTCTTCTTCGGATTTTTCCGAAGAGGTGAACTCAATATCAAAGAGATCAATACTTCTAAAAGCTTCTATATCGCGCTTTGTGAATTCGCTCTGGAGTTGGGTCTCGAACTTAAGCCTTGTTTCCTCATTTTGGGTCATTCCTACAACAAGCACCTTGTTGGCATCAAATATCACAATGTCCGGATTTTTCCAGTTGGTAACGAGGCTTGTTGAAGAACATCCGGCCAATAGAATTGCCAAAAAAACAATCGTTTTGCGCATAGGTTGTTGTTTAAGGGTTAATATGTCTTGTTAATTTAATAATCTTTTTTGCTTTCTTTTCTTTATTAAGGACGATATTAACCTAAAAATTTTGGTTTTTACAGATCGATACGTTTTGAAATACGTTTCAACTTCATTGGTCAGTTCCATATGTGTTGTCAAATAGGCCTCCTCCATTTTCAATTGATCGACATCATCTATCATAATTTGCAATTGGTTTTCATGAAGTTGGACCTTTTTAAAGAGGGTGGTCCAATCTTTCTCCATTTTCTCCAAGGACGTTAGTAGGGGGCTTGCCTTTTTAAACACCTTAGAATCCACTAAGTCAAGGACATGACTTCCTATAAGGTCGTTCAGGAATTGTTGTTCATCCCTGGTGAATTCCAGGTGGGAGCGCCAACTCCTGGAATCGTTGTGCAATTCTTCTGCACTTAACCACTCCATATATTTCTTAAGTTTCGCTTTCATCTTCGATTTGCTCAAGCGGCAAACGGAAAACCATTTGCCGCATTCATCACCTGTCTAAACCACCTCAATAATTCTTTTGGGTTTCTCTTTGGCTTCTTCCATTTTTAAAAGGTCCAATCTTAAAATACCGTTTTTATAAGTGGCCCTTACTTCTTTGGATTGATCTACCGAGCTGGGCAACTGCATACTTCTTTTGAAGGAATTATAGCTGAATTCCCTTCGGGTGTAATCCTCTTCCTTTTTGGTTTCCGCTACTTTTTTATGGGCGGAAATTTCCAAAACATCATCTTTCATGGTGATTTCAAAATCCTTTTTTTCAAATCCCGGGGCCGCCAGTTCTATCTCAAAATCATTTTCATGTTCTTTTACGTTCATTGAAGGCATGGACTTTTCAAGGTTGAAAAAATCATCATTGATGAACGTATCTTGATTGAAAAAATCAAAAACACTTTCGTTCCATGGAAATCGGCTTCCTTTAAATTTAATAAGTGACATAATACTATTGTTTTGGATTAATGAATATGTAATTTCAATTTATACAGAAACCGTACGAGTGAAATGATCTGTGTCACTTTACGGGTTTTCTCCTTTTCAGTACGGAGCCTGCATAACCGTATATCTCGGATTTGAGCAGCAGGTACTCCTCAAAATACCGATCTATTTTCTGTTTCAGGTTCTTATGTGCCCTGGAATAGGCCAAATCACAGGTTTTAGGGGAACATTCCAGAATTCCGGCAATTTTTCCCTGATGTTCCAGTATTCGTTTTTTTATCTTCTGCTTTTGTTTTTTTGACCGTTCAAAGTTTTGCTTAAAAAGCGCCAACCGTTCAAAAAGATTAGGGGTTGTAGGTTCAAAGACATAGGAATTCAGCAGCCTGTTGATAAAGTGCATCTCGTCCTCTATAAAATGGATATGGGAACTCCATCGCTGTAGTTCCAGATACAGTTCCTGTGTTCCCCTTTCTTGACCTTTTTCCTCCAAAATTTTCCTTTTACGTGGGAAATGAAGGTAGCGAACCGTACAATTTTGCAAAATGATTTAAATCAATAGCATTGGTATTGTGCAGCATACGACCTTTCCGAAGTTTATAGTTTTATCGACCAGAGCCATCCCCTTAAAAGGGAAACCGCTATGTTTTGGTCCTGAAGCAATCCCTGATCAATGCCTTAACCTGGTTTTCGGTCATGCTATCCACCTTTTCCATGGTCTTGACCTTTTTTGCCATGTTAGGATGTTTTTCCGTGAGCATCTTAAAGAACTTTTCGGGAGCTTCTGCAGGTCCAAAAATGGCCAATTCCCCAACCGCCCCCAGGGACTGCACTATATTTTCAAAATACCTGTTCAACTGGTGTTTTTCCCGTTCCAAATACTTGCTGTCCTGAACCACGTCCTGCGGGCCCCATCTTGTTTTGGAGCGCGAGCCACCCTTAGGATTAAAGAATTCCAATTCCGAAGAAACGGTTTCAAAGTGTTCCTCATTTTTTTCCAAGCTTAGGATGAGGGCTTTTTCCTTATCCAGCCAAATTCCTATTTTTCTCATGGGTGTTTCTTATGGGTTATCGTTCAATTCAAGAATCGGTACTTTGGGTTCATATCCTATTTCCTTTACCAAGGGGTTGGAAAGTATGCTTCCAAAGAAGAGGTGTTTTCGGTTTAAAAAGGCCAGCATATCACAATTTCTGCTTTCCATGAATACATTGATCCCCTTTACCAATTTAACGGCAGGCAAAAAATGCATCTCATAATCCGTGCCATCCAAAATATCCTGTAAAAGCAGTCTGTTGGTCTGCTCTTCTTTATTGAGCTTTCCATCTTTATCCTGATCAATATGGAGTACATTGATTCTGGAGTCGTGCAGTTTTGCAATCTCTATGAGGTACTGCATCTCCTTTTTTTTGAAATTGGTCCTATAATCCGTTGGAAACAGGATTTCCCTTGGCGGCTGGAAAACCGGACTTTCCGGAATGGCAATAACGGGGCATGCCT
Source organism: Muricauda sp. SCSIO 64092 (assembly GCF_023016285.1). Taxonomy (GTDB): domain Bacteria; phylum Bacteroidota; class Bacteroidia; order Flavobacteriales; family Flavobacteriaceae; genus Croceivirga. Next base: position 2,560,008 of record NZ_CP095413.1, on the reverse strand, counting down.
TTATGGACTCCATAACCTTAACCGTATGGGTCCCAAAAATCCTGGCTTTGGACCCCGTTAATCCTTTGGTCCCCATGATAATGGTATCAATATCCTTTTTGGCCACCATATGTCTAACGGCTTCAATAAGGCTATTGAATTCGCACCTGGTTTCAAAATGGTGTTTGGGGTTGTCCAACTCTGGATGGAGCATCCCCAATAAGCGGTCCATTCCCTCTTCGGACTTTCTTTTAAAGGTCTCATAAAGTTGTTCCCCTGGTTCGGGGACCATCATACTGTCCAAGGCATATCCGGATACCTGATAGGTGTTGAGCAAATAAAAATCACAACTAACATCCTTGTAAAGTCTTTGCGCATAGCGAATTGCGTTCAATGCATTCTTGGAATAGTCCGTGGGAAGTAAAATTCTCTTGTTCATATACTATTGCTTTGGCCATAAAACTAGTCCGAGGTCCCGTTGTTTACCATGATCTGAATCAATTCCCCATTTTTAACGGTCATTGTGCAAAATCTTAATCGGGTTTGTCCATATAGGGCAATACCAAAAACGGAACAAGGCTGTGCAGGCCAATATTTTTAATGATGGGCATAATGAACAGACGTTCCAAAAAGGTGTGTTTGTTCTGTACCATGGCGAGGATATCCATTTTATGTTCCTTGTGAAAATGGTCAATGGCGACCAATAGCTCCTGGTCCGGTAAATCGTGATACACAAAACTGGTATATTGGAGAAGCTCCTTCAACTTCTTCCGGTTATGGAATTGCACTTCGTCCAGACCCTCCGGAGCAGTGAGGTGGAGTATGTGGATTTTCGCATTCCACAATTGGGAAAGGCCAAACAAAACATTGAGTTGTGCTTGTTTAAAATCGATTTCCAGATCCGTTGGAAATAAAATCACATTTGGGGGTGTAAATTGAGTGTTGGAGGGAATCACCAAGACGGGCGTTGTTGCCTTTTTTATGATATGAAGGGCATTGGAGCCAAAAAACAGCTCCTTGGCCCCAGTGGCCCCTTGGGTTCCCATAATGATCAAGTCTATGTTTTCATTTTTTACCATACGCACGGTTTCATCTGCCAATGTATTAAAGGCCGAATGCGGTATAAAAGTGTGCTTGGTATTTTTGAATTCCTTCCCCAATCTGTCCACAAATCCCCTCAGGTTCGTTTCGGCAAAATACTGATGGTCGTCCGGTAGACCCAATTGACCTGGACTTCCCATAACATAATCCACTCGATATATGGGCGGGGTATAGGTGTGCATTACATAAAATACACAGGTTTCCCCTTGCAAAAGATGAAGGCCGTAGCAGGCAGCCTCAAAGGCATTTTCAGAAAAATCCGTAGGCAAAAGAATGTTCATCATAACCTAAAAACTTAAAATCATGATTGTAAAATAGTTTTGATCGGAACAATGTGCCATGATTTTGGTCAATTGTCGGAACTGTGCACTTTTACAACTTCAGTACCAAAAAGGGAATACTTGATCAGGAATTATTGGGATGCCTTGCGATCAAAAAGGAGTTCCCCTCTGCACGCTACGGATAATGACCCAGATCATTTCTTAAACATGTTTGCGAACTTACCTTGCAGCCAAAGAATCCATCATGGGAAAAACCAATTCCATTACCTCGGCAACCAATAGCAAAAGCACTGACTCCCCTTTATATGTGCTACTACAAAAGCGGAAAATGATTACTTCGCTAAGGGAAAAGCTAAACGTCATTTTTGCATCCACATCTTCATTGGAACACTTGGATGAAGTAAGGGAAATCTGTTCCTCCTTAATTGATACCGAACATCGCCTTGACCTCATGATCGGGAGGTGTGGTGAGCATATTAAAAAGGAGGACAAACCCCACCTAAAAAAAGATATCGAGTTTTTATCGCTGGAAGTTGAATTGGTCAAGAATGCTTTGGAATTATACACCAGCTATTGTGACAACAACAAAATGAAATCGCAACGGCCCTTTCATTGAACCCATTTTCCCAATGCAACCATTGGTCGCACCCTACATTTCTTTACCTCAAATTACCCTTCAAGGTCGGGCAATACCATAATGGGTTTACTACTTTTGAACATCATTTTCCTTACCACAGGTTCTTGGGTGATTTTTTCCAGAAACGTGTGGGAATAGTTGGTCAGGACGATCAAATCTGCATTTTGCGCTTCGGAAAAATCCCGGATGGCCCTGGCCACAGTGGATTTTATGGTCACCTTATAAAAGGAGTGGGCATACCCTTTCAACCGCTTTTTTAAAATGGCTTTGTTGGCTTCCTGCTGCGCGTTCATCTTAAACTCCTGGGCGACATGAAATATCTTTACTTCGGTATCTTCGATACCGATCAGTTCCAATAAGGGTTTAAATACAGGTTTAGGAAAGAAATGGGTATATTCCGTAGGCAGTACCACAGATTTCAACGCCTTAAAATCAAATTTTTTGGGAACGGCGATCAAGACACAGTTTTTAATTCTTTTTAATGTATTCACCGTATTACTGCCCAAAAAGATGCTTTTGGCCCCTGTTGCCCCTTTAGTACCCATTACTATGGTTTCAATATCATACTTTGATATGCTGTTTTTGATGCCCGAGACCAAATCCCCGGAATAGGATATGGTTTCAAATTGATAATTTGGATCGGTTTGGTTTTCCTTTACATATTGCATGATTTCCGCCAGTCCGGTCTGTGAGGTGGTTTTAAGGGCTTTGTACACCATTCCGGATCGCACCGTGCTCTTAAAGCCCCCTATATTTCGACCTTCCAGGGCATAACAGTTTAAAACATAAAATTTACAGGTAAAGTTGGCATAGAGCTTTATAGCCGTGAAAATGGCATTCCATGCATTTTCTGAGAAGTCCGTTGGCAATAGAATATGTTTCATGTCACTACTTTTTTATGAAGTATCCGGTAAAACCATAAATGGAACAGCGCAATGGTATCCTACTTGATCAATATTCTGCTTAAACAGTAGGCGCCGAAGAAAGCTGTGCCTTTTGTTCATCATAACCACTAAATCAATGTTGTGCTTTTCTACGTAGGAGTGGACAATATTGGGCATATATCCATCGGTTACATCTTCAAAAAGACTGGGCATATGGTTTACCAGTTTTTTAAGTTGTTCCTTATTTTCCATTTGGGCAATGGCCAGTTTCTCCTCCTCTGCATGGACAATATGCAGAAGGGTACTGCCCTTTTCCATGATTTCAAATAAAGGGGCCATGTTTTCTGGATTGTACTGGCTTAAATAATCTGTTGGGAAGAGTACGGCTTCCAAATGCTTGTATGCAAAGCCTTCCGGTATGACCAATATGGGAACCCTGGTCTTCCGTATCACATGTATGGCATTGGAACCCAGGAAAATTTCCTTGGCCCCGGTAGCCCCTTTCGTGCCCATAATTATGAGATCGATACCTTCCTCCCCACAAACCCTAAGTACCTCATCCGTGAGCGTATTGAACTCTGAAATGGTTTTAAACCGATGTTTGGGGTTCGAGTACTCTTTTTTTATCTTCTCCACGGAACGCGCCAATCCCGCCAATGAAACATCAATACCAATATCGGGAACGGCACTTACTGCAGGACCCCCAATCAAATAATCCACCCTATAGATTACTGGCGTATAGGTATTCAATAGATAAAATAGGCACTCTTCGTCCTCTAGAAATTTCATGGCATACCCTATGGCGTTCCATGCATTTTTAGAAAAATCCGTGGGTAAGAGAATCTTTTTCATTGTTTTTGGTATTATCTCGGTAAATTTTGCATTACTAGGAACGGAATCTTGACCTTCATGCCCAATTCATCTACAGATGATCGGTATAGCATATCCTCAAAAAAGGAATGGCGGGAATTGACCATGGTAAGCATGTCCATTTCCTTTTTAGCAATACATTCCAAAATTGCATTTACCTTATGCTGTGTTTTGGAGGTTTCAAAAAAAAGGTAGGCCTTGTCAAGTGTCCCTTTTAAAAACAGTTTATTGTCCACCTGCCGATTGCTCAGCACATCAAAATCGGATAGGTATAAAAAATGGATTTCAGATTTGAACTGTCCGGCCAACTCTCCCAAAAGTTTTAACTCCCTTCTTTTATAGGGGACCATATAATCCGTGGGAAAAAGGATTCTTTTTGGCGGCCTGAATTCTACCTTCCCGGGAATCGCCAAAACGGGGCAAACCACATATTTAAAGACCTGAATCGTATAACTGCCAAAAATGGTCTTATTATCGCTGGTCCCGCCTTTGGTACCCATGACCACAATGTCCACATTGAGGCGGTTTACAGCATCATTGACCGCATCCACCAGACTATCGGATGATGCTATGGTTTCAAAGCTATGTTTTGGGTTTGGTGGTAACCCTTCTGCCCGTTCGACCACTACTTTTAGGCTTTCCACGGTTCTCTTATACAACTCTTGACTTTTTCGTTTTCTATCCTTGGGGGTTGACTTTTCGGAGTCGACATATAGGTTATCATCATAGGCATGCAGTAGGTAGAAAACCGTTCTTGTGCACTTAAAGATTTCCTGGGCATAGGTAAGTGCCTGCAGTGCATTTTCCGAAAAATCCGTTGGTATAAGTACCGTTCGCATATGTTTGACCCTTATTTTCCAAAAGTAACCGGAAGGATTTCCTTGGGAAATGATATGGGTCAATACCTCAATCGTGGATTACATAGAATGGGACCTTGGAGTGGAAACTTATTTTCTCCACAATGGAATCAAAAAGTAGTTGTTGTATGAAATTAAGGTTCTTCGCCACCATGATGATCATTTCCACATCCCGCTTTTCTACGAAACCCTGTATCGCCAATTTTACCTTTTTATTGGTGAAGGTGTGGAAACTGTAGTTGTTTGGATGGGTCTCTTCCATAAAATCCAGCAGGTATGCCTTGTTCCCTTTTTGCTCATGGCTCAACACAGCACCTTTTCTGCCCACGTTCACTATTCTGAGACCTGCCTTGTTCAATTCAAGCATTTCGGTGATTGCGCTCAGGATATCATGGGAATAAAAAATATTGTAATCTGTGGGAAAAGCGATTTCCCTTGGCTTGGAAAGCGCTACATCATTGGGGACTACCAAGGTGTTGTGTTGTACCTTGGTTATGACATCACCCGTGTTACTTCCCACCACCTTTTCTTTTGGGCCGGAAACCCCTTTCGTGCCCATCACAATTAAATCTATTTCACGTTCCTCCAATTGTCTTTTAATGGATTCAATAAAGAACCCGTGCTCGTATATCGCATAAAAACAATGGTCTTTATTGGTATTTCCCCGTTTTGTTTTGGTTAAAAGATCGGACAGAATCTCCTTTGCAGGTTTTGCGGTTTTCGTCCCGTTTCCCTTTTTGATTGGGACAAAAGAGCCGCTTTGAACGTTTAATTGGCCATCTATGTGCGTTAGAAAAAAATTGCATTGAAATGGCCTGTACAGATGCTGCGCATATCTAAAGGCATTTTCAGCATTCTCTGAAAAATCCGTAGGGACTAGAATATTTTTCATCACAAAAAATAACCATGCTAAATTATAGCACCGGCATGCAAATTGTAATGATAAATATCAATTTCAGCCAATATGTTGAAGTGTTTCCGGATCCAAAATAATAATGTTCCTATTTTCAACGGCAATCAGTCCCTCTTGCTTAAAATCCGAAAGTGTCCTTATAAGACTTTCCGTTGCCACGCCCGCAGCCCCTGCCAGGTCGCTTCTTGCAATTTTCAGGGGTTTTCCCATTTTGTTGCCCATGGCACGGGCAAACTGTAAGAGCGTATATGCCGTGCGCTTTCGTACTGAGCTATAGGCCATTTGTAAAAGTTGTTTTTTAATTTCGGCGATACTCTCCACCATCACCTCCAAAACCTCCAGGGAAACATGTTGGTTTTCCTCCAAAATGGTTTTGAGTTGGGGCTTTGAAATCCCCGCGAGTTCAACATCTTCAAGCGCCACGGCAAACTCTTGATAAGGAACATAGTCCATTAATGAGGTGAACCCCAGGAACTCATCGGTGGCATAGACCGATGTTATCAATTCCTTGCCCTGTTCGTCCAGTTTGTAACATTTTACGGAACCTTTAAGTATGAGGTATATTTTATTGGAGTGGTCCCCTTCTTTATAAATGGATTCTTCCTTTTTAAAGGAAAGTAGTTCCCCATGGTCGTCAAAAAAATTTTTCAACTGATGCAAAGTCCTTATTTCATAGTTCTTGACATTAGTTGTGCGCCAATCCGAAAACGCATTGTTAAGTGCTTCTGCCTTGTTTAGTCTACTATGGATGGTGTTCAGTAATTCCTCCTCCTCAAAGGGCTTTGTAAGATAGTCGTCCGCACCCAGGTCCATTCCTTTCCGTACGTCATGCCTTTCGGTTTTGGCCGAGACGAACACAAAAGGTATTTTACAGGTTTTTGGAGAAGCGGAAAGGTGTTCCAAAACGGCATAGCCGTCCATTTCCGGCATCATAATATCACATAATATCAAATCTGGCATTTCCTTTTTGGCCATTGCTATGGCCGCCCGGCCATTGGCCACCGCACAAACCGAAAAACCGGAGAGGTCCAAAAGTTCTTCCATGTTCTCCCTCAGGGAAATATCATCTTCAACCAACAGGATCTTTTTCATCGCTCTTTGATTTAACGGGAATCTTTAAGGTAAATGTAGAGCCATGACCAAGCTCGCTCTTAAATAAAATCTCTCCGCCTAAATTCACAATATGCTGTCTGGCAATGTTTAAACCAATTCCGGTCCCTTGGGTTGTCAAAACATTGCTGGCCCTGTAATATCTATCAAAAATAAAGGGGTGGTCTTCCTTTGGTATCCCTACCCCCTGATCACTGATATGTATGAGAAGGCAATCCTCGGTTTCTTCCACCACCAGTTCCACATTGGTCTCTTCGGAAGAATATTTTATGGCATTAAGCAAGAGATTGGACAGGGCCAGGGACATGATCTTTTCATCAAAAGTGACCATTATGCCATCTATTCCTTTGGGATATAGGATACGTTGGCCTTCCTTAAGCAAGGAATTGGAGGTATAAATGACCTCATTGACGAGTTTGCTCAAAGGGAATGTGGTGGTATTGTACCTTACTTTTCCTGTTTCCAATCGTTCTATGGAAAGAAAATCCGAAAGGATATTGTCCAAATATTTTACCTTGGATTTTATGGTCTTGATGTGTTTATCCCTTTTCTCCTGCTGATTGGAATCCGTATACTTGGACAAGAGCGTTATTGAGGTCAGGATACTGGTCAAGGGAGTTTTGAACTCATGGGACACCAAAGAGAGGAACTTTGTCTTTAGTTCGTTCAACTCCTTTTCTTTTTTGAGTGCTTTCCTGAGTTGAAGGGTGCGTTCCTCAACGGTGTGCTCCAGCTTTTCGGTATAGTTCTTCCTATCCGTGATATCCAGTACTATGGCCACGCACACCTCTTTTTTCTCAATATATGACAATTGTAAATGTACCTCAACAGGGTAGGTAGTACCGTCCTTTCTTCTGTGGATGGTTTCAAAATCGATTTTGTCCTTTTTGTTTTTTGTTAAGGGCCAAATAAGTCTTTTTAGGCTTTCCCTGGTCAATTCCGGTTTAATATCCAAAACGGACATTTGATGAAGTTCTTCTAGGGTATAACCAAGGTTCAGTTGGGCTCCGTGGTTGATATTTACGAATTTCAGGGTTTTGGTGTCAAATACATAGATTTCATTGAGCGACTCATTGAAAATACGGAACCAATGCCCTATGGCCTGTTCCGCCTTTTTCCGTTCGGTGATATCGACCACCAGGGCCATTACATATTTTTTTTGTAATAGCTTAAAAGGGTTGAGTCCTATTTCCAGGGGGAATTCGCTCCCATCTTGCCTTACCCCTTGCAAGTCCAGCCCCAGACCCATATTTCTTCGTTTTCCCTTTTCCAAAAAACCGTCAAAATATTTTCCATGGATGGACTGGGCACTGCTTGGTAACAAAACCTTAAGAAATTGCCCATTCAATTCCTCCCCCGAGTAGCCGAACATTTGATTGGCCACGGAATTACTGGCCACAATCTGTTGTTTGTCATTTACAATGAGAATCCCTTCGGATACCGCTTCCGACAATATTCTAAAAATATCATTTTCCTCAAATAGCTTCATGGGTTGGGAATTGGGTAAACACTGATTTACATCATAGAGGGAAAGTGAATCTTTTGTTATTTTAAACTTAGTTTAAAAGGTAAGAAAATGTTGGATGCCAAGAGTAAAAAAAGCAAGGAATTCTATCAAAACCTGGGAAAGCTATTCTATGCCATAGCCATGGCCGATTATAGCGTACATGCCAAAGAAATGGAATGCTTAACGGAATTGGTAAGGGAACATTGGTTGCCGCTGGACGATAACGTGGATGAGTTTGGAACGGATGCCGCTTTCCAGATAGAAACGGTTTTTGATTGGCTATTGGAATATGAAAAAGACAGCGAAACATGCTACGAGGAATTTGAAGCTTTTTATAGGTCCAATAAAGCCCTTTTCAGCGAAGAGATCAAAAACCTGACCATGTCCACTGCAAGGGCAATAGCCGGCGCTTTTTTCGGGAGCAATAAAGCAGAGTTGGTATTGTTGGGAAGGCTGCAATTACTTTTTAGGGGTTAATTGGGCCCTAATGGTAAGCACGGGGAGTCTTACCGTATTTGCCACGTTTTCCCCTATGCTTCCCAGAAAGAAATGGGCCAAGCCCTTTCTCCCCCTGGTGGATAATGCTACAATATCTGCGTTTATGTTCATGGCATGGTTGAATATTCCATCCTCCACTGTACTGTCATCATGTATTTCAACATCCACGTTTTCCTTCAATAGTGCACGGAAAGAAACGATGTCTTCCCGAATTTTGGAATTACTTCTATAGTTGGCGCCAATGGTATTCACATGAACTATGGGCAACTCCGCATGAAACGTTTTGGCCAAGGCCTTTACTTTTCCATAGGCAAAAGCACTTTCTGGACTTAAATCCGTTGCAAACAAAATCTTTCTGATGTGGAAACTGGAATGTTTTGACTTTATGACCAAAACCGGGATATGGGAAGTACGCACTACCTTCTCCGTATTTGAACCCACAAAAAATGCATGAAATGTACTGGCCCCATGGGAACCCATTACTACCAAATCGGCTTGCTTCTCTTGGGCAACCGTTGATACCTCACTAAAATCCTTAAGGTTTTGGATAATGGTTTCTATCTTAAGATCCCGCAAATACGATTTGTCCAAAAAAGACTTCAATTTCTTTTTGGCCAGTTGCAAGTAATACTTTACTTCCCCTTCTTCCTCCAGTTCCGATTTGGCAAACACGGATTCCGATATTCCGATCATATGGAAGAGGATAATTTTTGCATGGTGTTGTTTTGCCAAAAACGAAGCTACCTGCAAAGCATTTTGGGAATGTTCCGAAAAGTCGATGGGTACAAGTATTGTTTTCATGGTGCTGACCCAAAAAAGCGTTGTCCTCTTTTTGGAATCACTAAAATAGATTGCCCATACATACTGCCCCATGATACAGGTCATTTTGTAAGCGGCCCTTGATGGCAATATTTGTACGATCTGAAATTTGGAAGTCAATGGCACTAAACTTTAATCAATATGCATCTGAAGGAAATAGGTTCTTAAAAGGATATGCCAAAGCAATGAACCTTGGTGATAATACCGAGAAAGCAGGACGGATACTCATTGCCGTACTCCACGCCCTACGGGATATTATCCCAATTCAAGAATCATTACAGCTTATCGCCCAGCTACCTATGTTTATAAAGGGTGCATACGTTCATGGCTGGAGCAGTAAAAAGAAAAAGCTGCGGATAAAACGTATGCCGGATTTCATCGATTTAGTGAGAAAGCACGATGGTCCCGCTGCCGTGAACGACTTTGAATATAGCGAAGAAGTGGCCGAACAGTACATAAGGACCACCTTTATTTATTTGCGACAATACGTTTCCCTGGGAGAGCTCCAGGACATACGGGATGCGTTACCAAAAGAATTAAAGAACATGGTGTATTCAAATCTCATGTTTTAAGAGCCTGTTTGGGAATTTGTGATAGGAATTGTTATAGGCCATTTTTAGTGCGGAACGAGGCACGACATAGCGAAAGCTATGGGCGAGCCGGTGCGATGGAAAAGCATAGCCATAGTTATGGACTAAAATTTTAACAGGACCGAAAGAAAAGGCCAACGGTTTGGCCTTTGAAAGAGGGACCAGATGGTGCGCTAGCCGCAAAAAGGGACATAAGAAAACAATTGACAAATTCCCAAACAGGCTCTAACTAACCCTTAAAATTTAAGGTCATGAAAAGAATGTTTGTAGTAATGGCAGTAGTACTATGTGCCAGTGTAAGCGCACAACTCCCCGAAAGCTTGGATGAAGTGACCCCCTTTCACGAAGGATTGGCCGCTATACGACAAGGGGATGCATGGGCATTTATTGATGATTTAGGGAACATTATCATCGATTTTAGAAACGATCTGCATTGGACCGGAAAAGAAGTGGATTCGGACAATGGCATCTTGGCGATAACGTACCCACACTTTTCCAATGGTCGTTGCATGGTGAAAAAAGAAGTGGACGATATCCCTGTGTTTGGCTTTATCAATACCAAAGGGGAACTGGTGATACGACATGAATTCTTAAATGTACGGCCATTTAAGAATGGGTATACTACGGGCGTCATTTTTGAAAAAATCCCAAGAGGGCAAAACGAATTTAAGCTCAACATCTATGAGTACAGATTCCATGAAGTTGTTATGGATACCGATGGGAACATCGTTACGTTTTTGAAAAGGAGGTACAATATCCAAATGAAAAAAAGTCGATATGACCTTCCCAAAATACATTCAAAACTAATGGGCCCAAAGCTCATTGCCATCAAGAAGGAAGGGAACTGGGAATTGCAACGATTACAACTTTAGAACGCACTCCACCATTTAAAAAATAGAACCTTGCTTTTGGGGCGGGAACCCACTTCCCTTTTTCCAAAATGCGGTGGGGCAAACCTTTATTCGTTTTTGGTATCATGAACCAACGTCTGCCACAAAAAACAGGAACAGGAGGCTGGAGCCTCCTGTTCCCATCATGAAAAAGATAGCATCTTTCAAACCAATCGTACGCTATCATGTTCTGTAGTCCAATACCATTCAAGCCTAGTTTCGGCCTACTGGTACCATCTTCATCACGAGCCTTGACCTAACAATTTTGCCCAAGGTTTTTTGGATTCTTGACAATGCCAACAATACAACCGTACTTCATTGCCAACAATTCCGGTTTTCATTTTACCCTTGGGGTGGGTAAAATTGTTCGGGCCAATGTAAACATTGAATACCACAAAGAAAATGATCTGGGTCAGTTTCCATTAAAGAACCCTATCGGTACCATACCATTATACCTAATGGTTTGGGCTGACATTAATCAGCAAATTTCCAATTTAATTATTGGAGGTTTGTAACCAATGTAACAGTATGGCCAACAAGAAATCAATTACTTGGCTTAAAAACACATCCTTATGAAAGTAGAGCAAATGTATACCGGTTGTCTGGCCCAAGGGGCCTATTATATAGAAAGCAATGGTGAAGCGGCGATCATAGACCCTTTGCGGGAAGTGGACCCCTACATAAAAATGGCCAAAGAGCGCAATGCCCAGATCAAATATGTATTTGAGACCCATTTTCATGCGGATTTTGTCTCGGGACATATCGATCTCGCTCAAAAAACAGGAGCAAAAATTGTCTATGGACCAACTGAAATGAAAACTGGATTCGATTTCATTTCAGCAACGGACGGGCAAGAGTTTAGGTTGGGAAATGTCGTAATCCGTCTAATCCACACCCCAGGGCATACCATGGAGAGCAGTTGCTATCTCTTGATTGACGAAAATGGCAGGGAAACTTCATTGTTTTCAGGAGACACCTTGTTCATTGGCGATGTAGGCCGTCCAGATTTGGCACAAAAGGTCATTGCAGAGCTGACCCAGGAAAAATTGGCCGGGTTGCTATTTGAATCCCTTAGGAACAAAATCATGCCCTTGCCAAACGATGTCATCGTTTATCCCGGACACGGTGCCGGTAGTGCCTGTGGCAAAATGATGAGCAATGAAACAACAGATACTTTGGGACATCAAAAAGAGACAAACTATGCCCTTGATCCCAAATTGACCAAGGAGCAGTTTATCGACAGTATTTTAACAGGATTAACGCCACCTCCAGGCTATTTCCCCCAGAACGTTCTATTGAACATAAAAGGATATCAGGCCATTGACCATGTCATTGAAAAGGGAACTACCCCATTAGGTATTGAAGCATTTGAAACAGCCTGGGAAGAAACATCGGCCCTACTATTGGATACCAGGGATGCCCAAAAGTTTGCAAGGGGCCATATTCCGGGTTCATTCAATATTGGATTGGATGGGAGTTTTGCCAACTGGGTGGGCACTACCATTGTTGATGTAAAAACCCCCATACTGATCATTGCTGAGGAAGGCAAGGAAGAAGAAGTAGCCATCCGATTGGCGAGAATAGGATTCGACAATGCCCTTGGTTACCTAAAAGGGGGCATGTGGGCTTGGGAACAAGCAGGAAAGCAGCTGCACACCGTAAAATCCATTGGTCCGGAAAGGTTGGAGGAAAACCATGTAGACCTATTGGACGTTAGACGAAAAAGCGAATACAATACGGAACATGTCCTGCATGCCATTAATCTACCCCTTGATTATTTCAAGAACAACCTATCCGAAATAGACAAGAACAAAATCTATTATGTCCATTGCAGAAGTGGGTATCGTTCCATGGTATTCATCTCCATTCTGCGTTCCATGGGCTATGAAAACCTGGTTGATGTCAAAGGTGGTTTTAATGCACTAAAAACGAGTGGAAAATTTGATATCTCCAACTATGTGGCCCCTACCACAATGTTATAAGGACGTGACCACCTTAAACCGTTAGTAAAGGACAACGGTTTGGTAGTGGGATTGCCGATATTACGGTGTACAGTACTGTATTTCAAAAAAACAAACTGTTCATTGGTCTTATTGAGCGTTCCAAAAAGCAGAACTGGGAACCAACATGGTCTTTAGTGAAAAACAACCCGTTGTGCATTTTGTATATAAATAACTATGTCCGCTTCTATGCACAACGGGTATAAAGGGCCCTAATGGATGACCTATATCTTAAAAATTGATTTCATACGCCTTAAACCCATTGCATGCGCAAGCTATCGGTGGGTTCCTCGGTAAGTTTTACCTCAATGCCCTTTTTGTTGAAAACCAACAGTGGTATCGAAATCTCCCCTTCCATGGTCTTTACCATATCCCTGTGAAAAAACCTATCCAAAAAGGAGGAGTGTTCCCGCTCCATCATAACCAGCATCTCGGGCATATCCTTGGATACATGATCAAGTATTCCGGATTCCACATCCTCGGCCCGTTCGGCCGAAAACACAATTTCCGGATAGGCTATCCGCTGGGCAAGGGTCTGCTTAAACCATCTCGCCTTACTTTCAAAATTGAATTCCTTTGCCCTTGGGACATGGATAATCTTGATCAGGGCACCATAAGGTTCGGCAAACGCTACCAAACTTTCTATGGCATAAAAATCCGTTTCTTCAAAATCAGTTGCATAAAGTAGGGTGGAAAGTCCGTGGTAATCAAAATCTTCCGGAAGGATCAACAATGGGCATTCCAAAATCCCCATCAGCTCATTTCCAATATTGCCGGTAAACACGCCCCTAAGGGTATTTGGGCTTTTGACACCCACCAAGACCAAATCGGCATTGATTTTCCGTACAACTTCTGCAATTCCCCTGGTCACCGAACTATTCCTTACCACATGAAAATAGGGCTTGTGGGAGCCAAGTTCAAATTTTAACTGCTCCCTGCAATAGTTGAATAAACTGATGTGCCGATCTTTGAAATAGTTCCTTTCCAAGATACCCCTGGACCTCACCGCAGCTGTAGTGAAGGGCATTAAATCGTAAACATGCACCACATGTAACTCTGCCTTTAAGATCTTGCTAATTCTATAAGCATATCTCAAAGCAGTCGCCTTTTTGGGGTCGCAATCGGTAGCGTACAGAATCGTTTTCATGGTATTCCTGTTTTATATGGATAAAGTTACCTTCCACAAATGCAATGGTAAATGACGCGCGTCATCAGGCTTGGGATTTAACAGTCTTTTACCAATACGCCTATTCCTTATTGAAATCACCACGGCAAACCCGAAGTATGAAAGGGCATCAATAACTTTAAAAGAAAAGCCAGAATTCCTAAATTGAAGTGAGGTCCCTATTTTACCATAGCTGGCAGAATATAGCGCTCCAAAATCTTGAACGGCTTTGGTTTTGAAGTGTAATTCCCCCCTGTAAATACAACAACAGTTTCCAATTTGGGAATGACAATAATTTTTTGACCGCCCCATCCACTGGCGTGGAATGTGGCTATGGGCATGCCCGAAACCTGAAACTCATCCAACCACCAGGAATAGGAATACCCCGTATCGTCCATATCTTCCCCTGGAACCTGAATATTCAAGTTATGACCAAAGGGAATCTTACTTTTCCCAATCCATTCCTTGGAAAGGATACGGTTGTCCTTCCATGTGCCCTCATTTAGATAGACAATGCCAATCTTGAGCATGTCCCGTGGTTTTAGGCGCAGGGCTCCGGCAGATTCATAAACCCCGTTCCCAAATCGCAAGGACCAATCAAAATCAGCTATCCCCAAAGGTCCAAACAAATGCTTTTGGGAAAATTCGGCAATGGTCATTTGGGAAGCGTTCCTGATGATTTCCCCCAAAAGAATCTGGCTGCCTCCATAATAGGAAAAGGAACTGCCAGGCTCATGGACCAGCTCCGCTTCCAAAATATAACTGACCGGGTCTTTTTTGGCGTACCAAATAGCAACCATTGGATTGCTGCGGCTACTGTATGGAGCATTCCACTCGACCCAATCCAGTCCAGAGGTCATGGTCAACAAATGTTCAATTGTAATGCCTTCCTTCTCTATGGTCCTTAGGTGTTGGTGCTCTGGCAAAAAGTCAAAAATGGACTGATTCACACTTTTAATGAATCCCTTCTCCACGGCCAAACCTACGAGGGCGGAAGTAACACTCTTGGTCACGGACATTACACTATGCAACTCATTGCGGTTCCAATGCGCAACCGTGCCATGATGGGATGGAGCGTCCCACTGATAGCGATGTCCTGGGAAATACTCCTCCAAAACCAGTCGTCCATTTTTATAGAGGAGCACCGAATGTATTTCATTAAAATTCCCCTTTTGGATTTTTCGCAATGCCTTAAAAATCCGAGTTGAATCAATACCAACATCTTGTAGTGTTCCAATAGCAATCCCATCTTCCAATTGTTGTGGTACCTGATATGGATATTGTCCGGAAGTATCATTTCGACAACATAACAAAAACAAGAGACACCATGGAACCAGGATGTATTTTACCATTATATCCGCTTTTTATTGATGCTAAGAAGAGGAATATTCCCTTTGGAGGACATCCGCTTTACTTTGTCAATCTCCGTGAATGTTTCCAGGAATCCCCTGTGCCCGCGTTCCAACATGACCAAAAGATGGTTTTTGCCCTTTTTTAGGTAATTGCGTAGTCCTTTGAAGACATTGTCGTTTTTAATAAAATGATACTTGATTTTCCTATAATCCACTTTCTGTTGCAACATTTCCTTGAACCATTCCATTTGGTCCCTGGCATCATTCCCTTCATCCGTGACAATATGGACCACATTTATTTTCGCTTTTAATGGTTTTGCCAAGGTATTTGTGACCCAATCCAATGCGTGGATATCGCTTTCCTCAAAATCTGTGGCATAAGAAATACTATTGATCTCAAAATGATTTAAAACCGGGGGAATGGCAATTAAGGGGCAGGTACTCTTGGTTATCATGTTCTTTGTGCTACTGCCCATAATGGCATCCTTAAGGGCGCTTTTTCCCTTCATTCCCATAATCAGGAGCCGGGCATCAAAACTATGGATGGCATCAATCAATTCTTCTTCAAGAATGGCATTTTCCCTGACTACAACGCTCAATTGCCCTTTTTTGGGCAGTACGCCCAAATGTGTCTTGCAGAAATCGGACAATTTTTGCAGCTCATCTTCAAATGCCTTTTTCTGCAACTTGGCAAACGTCATACTCATAGGGGTTACCAATCCTATATTCATATCGAAAACATGGAGTACAACCAATTTTAACCCAAGCTTTCTACCTAGGGTATAACCAAATTTGAGCGTGGGGATGGCATTTTTGGAATAATCTATTGCGCAGAGTACAGTTTCCATTTTTGAGACTAAGCTAGGTGTACCGGTAAATCGAGGAAATGACCTATATCAGTTAATCCATGAATGGTTGACCCAGGTCATTTTGCAGCATAAGAAAAACGATTAAATTCCGAATCCGTTTTTACGTACTGCCAATGCTTCGTATTCGTTTAAAAGTAATAAATCTGGAAGATTCCCATCGGGCGGGGAAAATTGTCAAACGTCTTAATAGGATTGGCTATGTGGAAAAGACCACAATCGATATGGACAATAAAACCTTAAGTTTTGAATATGCCTCGTATCGCGATATGGACGGTGCCCTAATGGAGTTGCGAAAAATGGGGGTGAAGTACACCAAAACAATGGATTCAAAAAGAACAGTGGACGAAAAAACCAACACCTCAGGATAAATTGACCTTTCCACTACCGATAAAAATACAAATTACGCAGCTTCCTTTGGAGCAATTCCACTTCTTGTTCCAATGTGTGGATCTGCTTTAGCAGTTGATGAATAGCATGCAGCCCTTCCGGGTTGATATCCAATTCCTTATGTAACCGGACCATTTTTTCCAATATTGGCAATGCTTCAAGGGCTACAACAGCTTCTTTGTTTTCTTTGGATCGGACAGTACTTCGTAGTCCTCGTTTATTTGTTTAAACTTCTTTTCTGCTTCGGTATTCTTGGGATTCAAATCGGGGTGATATTTCCGGGCCAGTTTTCGATAGCTTTTTTTAATGGCATCCGCACTGGCGTTTTTGGGTACCCCCAACACCTTGTAATAGTCTATGAAATCCACTCAATCAATTCTATAGTCTATAATTTCGCTGTTGAAATATTCAAAATCACCTTCGACCAAATTCCAAATGGCAGTCATTTTCGTTGGCACATAAAGACCCTCCAGGGTTTCGTAATTTTCCAGTTTGCCCGTGAACCGTTCCAATAGGTCCCCTTTGTACCGGATGGATTCAAAACGCTCTATAAGTCTATGGTCATTAAAAAAGAATATTCCTTCCGTTTGGGTGCTCCCGACGCTAATTTTGGCCCTTACCGATTTCCCATCCAATTCCTCCCAACGAATTGCCGGACTCAAAAAACCTACTGGGTAGAGTGGAAGCTCGGCAAGACACCTGTTCAGGGCACTTTCATTGATTTCCCTGGATAGTTGTACTCCCATGGCCCTTAGTCCCAAAAAGCTTACCCTGACCTCTCCCTTGCCATTAATGCATTTGTCCTTAACAAAAATGGGGAAGCTTCTAGCCGCCCATACAAAACCCGGGGGTACGGAGGTCATGACCTGTTTTGCAGTAAAATCCAGCCAGTTACCCCCTTCTTTTTGTCGTATTCTCCCCCTTTGCTTTATGATAAGATGGCAATCCCTGCACTTTCCCACGACCTTTGCTTTGACCAAATACGCCCTAACAATTTTTGGCAGTACATTTAGTTCTTCCTTGGTCACGGGTAGCTCCGTATTGCCTGATAGATTAAAAAGTGTGTCCCTATCCTTTTCTGTTATATGGTAAAAACGGTAGTGCCCGGCAAAAAGGGATAGTATTAAAAGGAAGATCACCGCAACGATCAGGAGCTCCATAATGACTTTGTTGAAAAGTCAAAATTAAAATACAGGTCAAAATCGGGTTATGATACAAGTCAGTTGTTGGTTCAAAATCCATTCCTTTCTTCCTGTCTTACCGTTTTTGTTCCCTCCAGGATTCCCTTTCAAATCAACTTGCCCATTAATTGCAATAGGTTGATTTCGGCAATCTTTAAATCAAATTTCGATTTGGAAGCATTGTTTGAAGCATTGAAGAAATTGATTTGGGCCTGTCGAAATTCTACGGCGGTAATCTGTCGGAGATTATATTGTTTCTGACTCCGCATAAAGTTTAGCCTATTGGTTTCCAAATTTTTATGTTCGGCTTCCATTTTGTATCGCGCCAAGGTGTACGTTTCAAAAGCGTTGAGCACATCGGTCTGTATCTGATATTGCAGCCGGGCCAGCTCGATCTCCCTATTCTTTTTGGTGATTTTCGCCTTTTTTACCCGCGCAACATTGCTATCATTAAAGATGTTCCATGAAACGTTTAAACCCAGGTTTACCCCGTATGCTTCATTGCTCAATGCAAAGGACGTGGGCGGATTCTGGTTTTCGTTCCATCTATAGGAGCCACTACCACTGATCTTGGGCAGGAACTGTGCTTTGTTTATTTTAATATCTATTTCACTGAGAAGAATATTCTGTTGGGCCAGAACCATTTGAACATTATGTTCATTGGCCTGTTCCAATACCTCGGCCTCCAGTAACTCCGATGCAAAAACGACCGTCGTATCCGCGATGTAATCCGTGTTGACTTCCCTGCCCAAAACTAGATTTAAATTGCGTTTTAGGTTTTTTAAATCTTTTATGGCTTCCCTGTAATTAATGCTATCGGTGTTTAAATCCACCTGGGCATTTAGCTCGTCCAGATAGGTGCCCTGACCGTACTTTAGGTTGTTTTTGGCGCGGATAAAACGATCCCGCGAATTTTCCATGTTCACCTTGAGATTATCCACCACTTGTTGCTGAAAGGCCACGTTAAAAAAACCATCATAAATGGAGGTAATGGTGTTTTCCACTTGTTGACGTTCCTGTAGCTGCTTTAAATCAAAGTTCGCCCGGTTGCTATCTTGGGTAAATTTCCTGACCAAACCATCAAAAATGAGGTATTCCGCGGTTATGGAAGCGTTGTAGGATTCGGTAACGGCACCATCTATTGCCGCAGAATTTCCATCCGAGAAAGTGACATTTTGATTCTCATTGGAATAACTTATCCCTCCACTTGCACTTAGGCTGGGCAGATAGCCACTGTTTAACAAGCTGGCATCCACTTCCGCAATTTTGGTATTATTCCTTGCCACCTGAAGATCATGGTTGTTCTTAACCGCTATGGCAATGGCCTCCTCCATGGTCAATACCTTTTGGGCCATGGCCGTGGCCATCAACAGGAAACAACCGATCAACAAACTAAACTTCAACATTTTCAACTTTTAGTTCTTTAATGGCACGTTCCACTTCTTCCCTTGTGGGTTTTTTTCCTGTGGTCAATTGTTTAAGGGACACTTTTAATCCGTTGACAGTGGAAAGGAAAATGGGCAAGAGAAATAGTGTAAGAACCGTGGCAACTGCTATCCCATAGGCTATGGATATGGCCATTGGAATTAAAAACTGGGCCTGTAAACTGCGTTCCAACATCAATGGTGCGAGACCCGCAATGGTGGTTATGGAGGTAAGGAATATGGCCCTAAAACGTGCCCTTCCCGTTTCGTACAGCGCCTCATTAAACGGCAATCCCGCTTTTAGGAACGAATTAAATTTATTGGTAAATACCAGACCATCATTGACCACTATTCCTATAAGTCCAATAATGCCCAGATACGAAAGGATGCTCATCGAAAATCCATGCAAATAGTGCCCCCAAGCCACACCAATCAGGGAAAAGGGCACAAGGGCCAAAAGGACAAAGGGCTGGCTAAAACTTCTAAAGGCAAAGACAATGACCACATAAATTAGGAAGAGTATCCCCGGAAAAACGGCCGCTACGGAATCGGTAATTTTTGTTGCTTCCCTATTTTGTCCTTCCGTGGATAGGGTCACTTCGGGATATTTGGAGGTAATCCCTTTGGCCACCCTGGTGCTGAGGTCTTGCATTATTTCGGTGGTGCTCACCTTAGGATTTGCGATATCCGCCTCAATGGTAACTTCCCTAAGACCGTCCAAATGATTGATGGCCGTTTCTCCCCGTTCTATGGTATAGGTAGCCACCTGTGATAGGGGTACCCTTCCCTTGGCGGTCTTTATTTCAATGGTACTGATATCATTGATCGTTGAACGGTTTTCCTTTTGGTAGCGTACCCAAATTTTAACTTCGTCCTGACCACGTTGTACCCGTTGTACCTCGTTTCCATAAAAAGCGTTCCGGACCTGCCCCATAAGACTGGAATAGCTTAGGCCCAGTAATTGCGCATTCTCCTTTAGTTTCAGGTTGATCTCCTTTATTCCCTTTGGACTGGAATCCGTAATATCCTTTACGTTCGGATTCTTCTTGAGTTCCATAAAGACCATTTCCTTGGCGCCATTGATTTTTTCGATATCCGTGCCCTGCAACGAAACTGAAATGGGAGCGCCGCCAACATTGGCCCCGGAATTAAAGGTCATTTTTTCTACCATTGCCTGGTTGCCCACCGCTTCACGTATCCTATCGGTTATTTGTACCGACGAAATGGAGCGGGTTTCACTTGGGGAAAGGTTAACCGTGATACTACTGGAAGAACCGGTGGGACCCAGTCGCTTAATGGTTCCAGTGATATGGGAGTCCCCTACTTCATTGGGGCCCAGGTCCCTATTGACTTTCCAAACTTTATCCTCCACAAAAGAGGCAAGGGAATCCGTAATCCGCTCACTGGTGCCCTTTGGGGTATCAATGGAGGCAACTATTTGGTCACTGGCATTGGTAGGAAAGAATGTTAGCTTGATGATACCACTTGATATTGCACCAAGCGTGACGAGAAATAGAAAAAGTAAAATGGAAAAAGAAAGAAATTTGTTCTGGAGGGTTTTTTTATAAAGGGGACTATATATCCTGTCCCTTAAATAGTCCATAAACCGCTCCCCGTAGGTATTGAACCTGCTCAATTTATTGATGTCCTTCAAATCCCTGGAATGGGCCAGGTGTGAGGGCAATATGAGTAAGGCCTCTATTAAGGAAACGAGAAGGGTAAGGGTGATGACCAAGGCAATGTCCTCAAAAAAGTCGCCAATTTGACCATCCAGGAAGAAGAAAATGGAAAAGGCCAGAATTGTAGTGGCTATGGCCGATAGAATAGGCTTTAACACCTCTATGGTTCCCGTAACGGCCGCTTTAATTGGGGAATCCCCTTGCTCCGCCCGGCTATAAATGTTTTCAGCGATCACAATACCGTCATCCACCAGAATCCCAATGACCAGTATCATCCCAAACATGGATAGCATGTTAAGGGTCACCCCATAGTTTGGCAATAGGATAAACATCCCGAAGAAGGAAATAGGTAATCCAAAGGCCACCCAAAAAGCAACCGTGGGCCTTAAAAAGAAAGACAGAATGATAAGGACCAAAAGCATCCCTACCAAAGCATTTTCCAGCAATAGCGAAATCCTGTCCTGTACCAAATCCGCCGTGTTGAAGGTTTCCTTTAATCGAATATTGTCATGTTGTAAGTTAAAATCGGCTATGTATTCCTTTACGGCCGCAACACTGCCGATAAGGTCTTCCGAGTTTGTGTTTTTTAAGTCAATTTGAATGGCTTGTTCCCCATTATAAAAAATCGCATTCGGGTTTTCATCAAAGGAATCCTTAAGGGAGGCAATATCCTTGAGATAGACTTTGCTTCCCGCAATGGTGGACTTGACAACAATGTCCTGTAATTCGCTCGCGATATACCCTTTATTGTCCGCACGTATTAAAAACTCTTCATCAATGGTCTTAATGGCGCCCCCGGACAGTATAATATTTGCTTCTGCAACGGATTGGGCCACTTCTTCAAAAGTTAGGTCATATCCCCTCATTTTATCCTCGGCAATGGCCACTTCTATTTCCTCTTCTGGAAATCCATTTAGGGTAACCTGGGAAATGCCCTCCATTCGCAATAGATCATCTTCAATTTCCTGGGCATACTTCTTTAAAATACGAAGGGGAATATCGTCCCCGGTAACAATAAATGAGATTGCGGGCCGGGTAGGCAATACGGACTCTATGACCGGCGGCTCAATGGTCTTGGGGAAAGAGGGGATTCTATCAACCGCATTTTTTACTTCATCCAGGATGACATTAATGTCAAAATCCGACAACGTTTCTATGATGATCGAGGCGCTATTTTCCTGGGAAACCGAACTGACCCGATCGATCCCGGATATTCCTTTGAGGTTTCGTTCTATTTTTTCCACTATACCTTCCTCCACTTCCTCGGGAGAGGCCCCTGGATAAGCAACCGTTATTTGGATGGTCCTGGCGTCCGCCAATGGGAAGAATGAGGAATTCATCTTTTGATATCCCAAAAATCCAAATATCAAAAAGCCCATGATAAAAATGTTTACCGCAACAGGGTATTTGATAAAATAGCCTATGAACCTTTTCATCAAACCGTTTTAATAATTCACCTTCATTCCGGGATATGCGTTGGCCAACACCTCGTCCAATACGATCATATGGTTGCTTAATCCCTTGACCACCACACTGTCCCGATAATAATTTACAGGCCTCACTTTTTGAAGCGCCAATGCGCTGTCCTTAATAATATAGACGTAGTCATTTTCCAATATGAGGTTCCCTTTTATCCGTATCACGTCCTTGATCTCCGTCCCTTTAATTGTGGCCGATAGATACTGGCCGTCCTTCAAATCCTTGTGCGACACTTCAACAATGGCACCAACGGTCTGGGTACCCTGGTCCACTTTATCATTTATGCGACTGAGCTCCCCCATAAACTCCTGATCATCATCCAGGGTTGACAACTTTACTTTTTTACCTACTTTGATGTACCTATTGGCCGTTGCCGGTATGGCCAATTTTAACTCGAAGACCGAAGGGTCAATGAATTCCCCCAATTTTTGGCCGCTGCGCACCAAAGTCCCGGGATTGACATTGGATTCGGTCACCGTTCCCGTAAATGGTGCTTTAATCGTGTATTTTAAAGCGCGTTCCTGTTGATTTTTTACATTGTAATACGTCTGGAAAACCCCCTTGCCCATTAAAAAGAATTTTTCGAGATCGGATGAGGTATCCGGCAAAACTTCCAATGGACCATCCATTTCAAAAGTCTTGAGGTAGTGCTCCCACTTTTTGGATGCTTCGGGAAATTCCATTTCCATATCGGGCAACATGGCCGCTATCTGACTTACCAGACTACTTTTGTTGGATAAAAGTTGGGCCCGATATTCCCGGTCGTCCAGTTGCAGTAATGTTTCGTTTCCATAAAATGTATTTCCTTCCTTGAATGGGGTTTTACCGGCCAATAGAACCCCTTGGACCTCACTATATACCTCAACTTTGTGTTTGGCATTTACCGTTCCCGTCACTTCTATACTGTACGAAATGGATTTGGGTTCTGCCAAAGCGGTAGCTATCAATGGCGGGCCGCTCTTTTTTGGCGGTTCCAATGCTGTTTCCTTCTTGCCCATTAGGACAAACACAAAAACCCCTAAAGCCATGATCCCAATGCCCAGAACTATTTTTATCAGCTTCTTCATTCCATTAACTCCCCCTTTGCCTTTTCATTTGTTTCCGCATCTCCGGTTCTATCTCATTTTCAAAAATCTCCATTTGTTCTTTGGACAGTACTTCTTCCAGTTCCTCATTTTTTGCTTTTTTGATCTTCTTCATATCCCCCATTTTACTGAACATGGAACCTTCCTTGTTCAGCAATGCGGCTTGTTTCTTTGAATACTTAAGATTTATGGCTTTAACCTGTTCCTTTTGGGAGTCACTCAAATCGAGCTGTTCAATCATTATCGTGTTTTGATAATCGGCCATTTTATTGGGGTCCATTTCCTGACCCATGACCAGTTGTACCAACAAAATGGCCATGGCCATACTTAGTTTAGTTTTCATTACGCGCTTTTTTTAAATCGTTATTTTTTGGTCTTTGAACTACAAATCGCAACCCTGCATTGATGTACGAACCACTATCAGGGTCCAAATCAAGAATTTCATTATTGTCATTATCAAGAACCTTTAACACGGCATTGGGGACAAAACCTCCTTCTACAAAAACGGCCAGGTGCTTGGTGAACCTGTATTGATAAAGAAGACGCGTATTGATTCCGTTAAATTGGAGTTTGGTGTTGGTTAGAAGCCTATCCCCATCAACAGGCAAGGTTTTGGAATTATTGCCGAATAACCCCTGGGGAGAGGCAAAAAGGGAAAATCTATGCCTGTTGTTGGGTCTGTAGGTAATTCCCGTTGTTGGGATACCAAGGGAATAACTCCAATACTGGTTTAATTTCTGGCTTAAGGACACTGCGGGCAACAACCTGGGTTCCCCAAATTGGGTGCCATAAAGTGCTCCTATAAAAAGCGTTGTATTCCTGTTATCGTTCCCCCATTTTTTTATGGCCCCTACAATGGCATTAAAGACAAAATCCTCCGATGTAATGCCACTTTCCAAGTTGGACATCAGGGCCGTACCTCCAGAGACCATTAGGTTTAGGGAGTTTTTTAACGGTTTGATGAATGAAACATTTGCCCTTACCAAATCTATGTTCTCAAAGGAGGAAAGATCGATGAGGTTGGTGGACTCATTAAAGCTAAAATCGAAATTTTGGTAGCTCAACGAGAACCCTACCATACTTTTCCTTAGTGGAATCCCAAAATTGAGATTAAGGCCATAATTGGTCACCTCCGTTCCCCCTAAATTGGGAATGGATGAAAAATTTATCGTTGCCAGGCTTACCTCTTCCGAATCACCACCCATCAACCCCCCTTGGGCATGGGCACATAGGCCCGAGACTAAGACGATATGGAGTATTGCTTTTCTCAATTTTACATTTCTGAAATTAGAGGTAGTCATTAGTACATAAAAAAGTTTTAGACCTGTGGGCTAAAATTCCATACCTGTCCCGTTTTACATCGCACGAATCGGGAAATTCGATTTGGTAGACAAAATCCGTCCATTTGTACATACTTCCTTAGTCAATCTTTCGTTTCACAAACCATATATCCCTAAGACTGAAGTTTATGTTCACGGTATGGACATTTTCTTCAATTAAAATCCCGGTGGTAGCGCCCCTATTTTGAAAGCCGTACGAAACATTGAGATGGGAAAGGGAACGAAGCCCCAATGGAATTCCTATTCCCGCGGTTATATTATAGGCCTCCACAGGATTTTGGTTGATCTCCAAATAGCCTGTGTTATAATTGAACCCGGCCCTGTACTTTATTCTTTTGGCATAGCGATAGCTGTTGGGATCGGCCACATATTGTATGCCGACCGAATAATTGTGTTCATCAACAAAAACCCCAACATTGTCCCTTTGCCCGGTCTCGTTCCATAATCTAATACTGTAGTCCAAAGAAATGTCCAAACCTGGATAGGGCTTGTATAAAATACCACTGTTAATGGAGGTTGGCAGTTCGAAGGATTCAATTTTTTCATCGTTTTCCTCCTCTACCGTCGAGGGAATAAAATCCAATGCTTTTTGCACGGTACGGTCCCTTCTGGCCGATAGTGATGTTGCCAGATCCATGGACCACCCCAAGGTTAATTTGGGAAAGATATCGTATTGCAACCCGAAGCCAAGCTGTAGTCCCCGGTAAACGTTGCGTTCAAGGATATTCAATGTGCTCTCATTCGCAATTTCCTGACTTGCGTCAATACGTTCACGTTCTTCTATTGCACCAAATAGGTAGGAGGCATAAAACCCGGCCCTAAAGGTATTGGTCAGTGACGTTCCATAGGAAAGCCGCAAATCGTTCAGGGCGCCCGTCCCAAATATATTACTGCTGAACGTATCAAAAGAGCCTTCAATATTGCTGTCTATGCCAATGACCGAATACCCAACATCACTATAGGGATTAATGGACAGTCCAAAAGCACTTTTAGGTCCAATGGTGGAGGCAATGGCAATATTGGAAAAATTCCCGGCTATCCTGTTTTCCGTTGCGTTACCGCTGTCTATTTCGCTTACTTCCGCCAAAAACCCAAAATCGAACAAAAAATTCCGCTCCCCCAATTTCCCATAGGAAGCAGGATTGAGGTTGTTGATAAATGAGTCCCCGGAAATGGCATATCCCCCATTGCCCAAAGAATTGTTTATCCCTACGTTTGAGCTACTGGAAACCCCCAGACCAAACAGGGAATAGGGTGATCCGGTTAGATTGTTCGTTTGGGCCCCTACATTGAACCCCAGAAAACCCAATACTATAATATGGCAGGCCCTACTCATCATAAATGGCATAGGTAAGGACAATTCTCGCCCTAAAATCTTCGGCTGTCTCTCCTTGTAAAACCAGGCGGTTCACGGTTTCGTTAAAATTCTCATTAAAGAGGACCAAGGCGTTTTCGGTTTCCGGGCTTTCATTTAATTTTTGATCTAAAAAGATGCCTATGGGCACTTCATAAATCACGGTCCCAAATTCTTCCCCTTCACCTACAAGCACTCCTTGGACCAGTCCCGTGCCCGTTCTAATTTCCTCTATGATCACATTGTTGACATCAATGACCGCAGTACTCAAAGAATCCCGTAAAGGGGTATCATCGGTTACAGCTTCCCGAAGTGGTTTCATATGTAGTTGCGCACTCAATAGGGTACCGGTTCCTGGTATATCGTATAGGGATTTTATGTTTGGAAAGGTCACCTTTGTCGCAAATCCCGTCGCAGATTGAATAAAGGTCAAATCCCCCGATGCCGTGGAGGGTAATTCCGTCTCCTGATCGTCCAGCATATCCAATCCGTTTTGCCCGGAAAAGGACTGTACATTATGAAAGGCGGTCGGGGTACTCGAGAATGGATTGATAACTAAATCCAGGACTTCCTCAGTATCGTCAAATTCTTCAGGGATCGAATAGAAAAAACGCAGATAGGTATCCTCTTGATTTCTGGAGAAGCCAATGACGCTTCCGTTGTCCTCCGCTCCTGGGACAAGGACAAATCCCGGTAGGTTGTCCCGTAATTCCGAGTTGTTATTGATTTCATTGTCCAGGATTTTATCAAATAAATCCTGCCCAAATTCATTTGGCAATGAAATATGAAGTGAATCCTCATCCAATGGCTCCGGTAGAAACGCCTTTACGATCAAAGGGATGCTATCAAAGGACAAGGAACTCGTATTGTAAAATACACCCTCTTCAGGGACCACTTCTTCCAACAGCTTATGGACATTAAGGTGTATCACTTTTGTGGTATCCTGATAGAAATAGTCATCATATCCCAGGATTAGGGCAACACTGTCCAATTCGGCATCGGAAGAAATATCGTAGGCATTGCTATCTGATGCTGCGTCAGACGAAACGAGCTCAAAAAATGCCCTGGATTCCACCGTTCCGAAATAGTCGTCCAAGAATTTACCGAACAACAATCGATTACTGCTCGAAGTATTGATGCTGTCAAACTTAAACGTGCTCATGGTCAATTCAAAGGTGTCCAGTACGATCAATCGAACATTGGAGTCAACGAAATCCTGTCCGACCTCCAACGTTGGTATTTCGCCAGAGTCAAAGGAACAGGCGACCACGCAAAAAAATAGTATGACACAAAGAGAGAGCTTTCCCATTTTTGGGGCAAAGAAACCATTTGAAGAAAAATGCAAAGAAGTATTTATACCGATGGGGAAGTTCTCTCGACCAGAACATCTTTTTCATCTACAAAGATGGATAGGACCCCATCTGTAGTGAAAAAGTCAAAATTGGTCATAACAAATTAATCCCCTGTATAATATTTTTAATTGGGCTGGGCCTGAACTCTAGATTTGGGAAAAAATAATGCGTTGAAACAAACGTGGATAAAAAGTATTACCCTTCTAGTTTTCATTCAAGTGAACGGCCAGCTAAAGGAATATGGTAACGAAATAGGATTTCAATATGGGGTTGCCCCAAGTTTGGGGAAACATCAATTGGAGACCTATCACTACACCTTTAGGAACAGGTCGAAAGTCTGGAATGTGGCCTCGCTTTTTGAAATCGAATATTTGAACACCCGGTTCGCATATTTTGAGGTTCCCGGGGAATTAAATTTGGAAGAATATGAGCGTCTGCATCTGGTGAACTTGAAATTGGAAGGTGTAAAGGCACTTTCCAACCAATGGGATTTGCTCTTTCAGTTCAATCCCCAACTGTCCTCCAATTTTTCGAGTGGTTTGAGTTTCGATGATAGTATTCTGGCATTTAAGATTGGGATGGTCAAAAACTGGAAGGAATCCAGCTTCTCTATAGGAATAGCAAGGAACACCTTATTTGGAGAACCCACGATTACCCCGTTTTTGAGCTATGCAAAGAAAATCAATGAGCAATTCCATTTTCAGTTGGGGTTTCCCCAAACACTCATGGGATTTGCCTTTGATCAGCGGCACAAATTAACGGCAAGTGCCCTGTTACAGGGAAACTCCTATAATATTACCGGAAGTGATTCCTTCCCGGAATTGGGTACCATTTCCCGGACCAGGCTAAATTTTACCACTTACAACCTTTCCCTTACGTACACTTATAGAATTCAACCCCATATTACAACGGTCACGCAGTTGGGGCTGCTCGCAGGGAATACGCTTGAGGTAGAAAATACCGGTGGTGATTCCTTATACCGGTTCAATACGAATCAATCCCTGTATTTCTCCATGGGACTTCAATATAAACTAAACAGGAACTAAAATGATTGACAAATTGTACGATAGAAAGACAAGTATCCTAACAAAGGCATTTGCTGCAGGAATCCTATTCGTTGGCATGGTATCGTGCTCCAATGACGATGATGATGATGAAAATATTGGAAACTGGGTGGACCGATCCATCTTTGATGGTACTCCGCGTAGTGGTGCTTTTGCCTTTACCCTCGGGAACTTCGGATACATGGGAACTGGTTTTGATGGTGATGACCGTTTATCGGATGTTTGGGTCTTTGATATGGAAGGGAATTTCTGGGCACAGCTGGCCGACTTTCCAGGTACCCCAAGAAGTTCCGCGGTAGCATTTGCATTGAACGGCAATGGATACGTTGGCCTCGGTTACGACGGGGACGATGAACTGGGGGATTTTTACCAATACAATATTGCCAGTAACACCTGGGAAAGTATCGGTGATTTTGCCGGGACCCCAAGGCGGGGTGCAATTGCCTTTAATTCCACAACAAATGGGTATGTAGGTACTGGTTTTGATGGGGACAATGACAAAAAGGATTTTTGGCGTTTTAACCCTGCGGACAACAGTTGGGAAGAGCTTGTGGGTTTTGGAGGCAACAAACGTAGGGAGGCCACCACATTTTCCATTGGGAATAGGGTCTATATGGGGACCGGTGTTTCAAACGGACAGTTTCAAACCGATTTTTGGGTATTTGACCTCGATACGGAACAGTGGAGTTCACTGTTGGATTTGGATGATGATGAAGACAACTTTATCATTAGGAACAATGCCGTTGGATTTAGCATTGGCGATAGAGGATACTTCGCCACGGGAGATAACGGTTTTGGGGCTTCCACCAGTGTCTGGGAGTACAACCCAGCAACAGACCTATGGGAGGAAAAAACGGAATATGAAGGTATCACAAGGCAAGGGGCAATAGCTTTTTACAATGGGACAAGGGCCTTTCTTGCCCTTGGCCGAAGTGGAAACCTGTACCTGGATGACAATCGTGAATTTTTTCCCAACGAAGAAGAGGATGAAGACGACTAATAGCAATACATTTTTAGTATTTTTTTCATAATTCATTGGTAATAAACCGTATTCCTGAAAATGGAATACGGTTTAAAAATGATAACTTGATGAACCATAGGGCATTGCTTTGGATTATAGCGGTAATCATTCTAATTTCTGGGATTGCCTCCGTTGAATTTTTACGGACAAAACCGAACAATGGGTATGAGCTACAAGTTGAAGAAATGGGTACGGGATGGATGTACCGTATTTATGACAAGGGGAAATTAGTGATACAACAGCAGACGATTCCCGGAGTTTCGGAAAGAAAACCCTTTGCAACAAGAAGGGATGCGGAAAAAGTGGGTTCCTTGGTAATCCATAGATTGGAAAAGAATTGTTCTCCCCGAATTTCCAAGGTAGATTTGGAACAAAATGAAATAGCCTATTAAGCGTTGGATTGTACACGAACAAAAGGAAATTGAAAAGGACCATTAAAATAAAGGAGGTTTGGATTCATGTCATCGTTTGGATATGTTTTTTTTCATTGCCCATTGGCATGAGTTTTTCCCAGCTTGGAAAAATTGATCCCAACTTTTTGCCAAGGGCCATAATCAATCCGCTGGTATTGGTATATGTCAACTACCTTATTTTGGTGCCCAAGCTTTTGCTTAAGAAAAAACTGCTTCTTTATATTGTCGTCTCCATCCTTTTCATTTTGGCATTTAATTTCATCATTACCGAGTATTTTTTTCCGGCACCGTTCAAAAGATTCTTGGAACTATCGGATACAATGCCCTTTGACGAAAGAAGGAGAATGGCCCCTATACAACAGTTGCCTTATGCCGTGTCCTTTATCTTTTCCCTGGCATTTTACCTATTGGGGGGTATTTTGGCGTTGGTAAAGGATTTTTATAGGAAGGATCAGGTCAATCAGGAAATCAAGGTACAAAGTAAGGAAACCGAGTTACAGTTCTTAAGGGCGCAGTTAAACCCCCACTTTCTGTTTAATTCCCTCAACAGTATCTATTCCCTGGTACGGAACAAATCCCAGGAAGCCCCGGAAGCGGTCATCACGCTGTCTGAGCTTATGCGGTATATGCTTTATGAAGCCAGGGAAGAGATGGTTCCCATATCAAAGGAGATCAACTACATTAAAAATTTTATGGAACTTCAACGGTTTCGACTTCAGGATAGCAGTGGTCTTCACCTTAAAATTGTTGGAGAGTACCAGGATAAAAGGATTCCCCCATTATTGCTCATTCCATTTGTGGAGAATGCATTTAAATATGGAACGGATTTCAACGGAAAAACGGATGTGAGTATCAAAATGGAGATTATTGAGGA
This sequence comes from Muricauda sp. SCSIO 64092, assembly GCF_023016285.1. GTDB lineage: Bacteria > Bacteroidota > Bacteroidia > Flavobacteriales > Flavobacteriaceae > Croceivirga. The sequence continues at coordinate 2,529,033 of NZ_CP095413.1, read as the reverse complement.
CGATTTCTTTTTTGAGGTCAAAAATAAGATCGGAAACCACCGTAAGGATAAAATAAATTCCGGTATCGGATTGAGCAACATAGAAAACAGGTTGCGTTTGATCTATCCGGAAAACCATATGTTGCGAATAAACAAAAACGACGGAATCTATTCCGTACAATTGGAACTAAATCTCGCCTCATGAACTGTATAATCATAGATGATGAGCCTTTAGCAATTGGTATTCTTAAGTCGTATTGCGAGGATGTTGGTGGATTGAGCTTAATTGAAACGTTTACCAACCCTTTGGATAGTATTGGCCTGATCCAAACCAAGAAAATTGATCTGGTGTTCCTGGATATTGAAATGCCACAAATCTCAGGGATTGAATTTGTGAAATCCATGGACAAAAAGCCCCTTTTCATATTTACGACGGCCTATCCCGAATTTGCTTTGGATGGTTTTGAGCTTAATGCCGTTGATTACCTGGTCAAACCCATTCCCTTTCCACGATTTGTTACCGCAATCAATAGGGCAAAAGAACTTATGGCATTACGTAGGGGAATGGGAAAAATCGAAAATGTTTCCTCTGCCAGTGGTTTGGGTTTGGACACCAATCAATTCATTTTTGTAAAATCGGATTATGGCAATGTCAAAATCAAACTAGAGAACATTACCCACATACAAGGGCTTAAGGACTACTTGAAAATTCATATCGACAATGAAAAAAAGCCAATTCTAACTTTGATGAATTTTAAGGATATCGACGCAAAATTGGCAAACAATAATTTTATTCGGGTGCATCGATCCTTTATTGTAAACATCAATAAAATTCATGCCGTGCAAAAAAGCAAAATCATAGTCCATGACATTAGGATTCCCATAGGCGATAGCTATAAAGTGGATTTTTTTAATCGAATCGGATTGTGATCATAAATCATGACACCCCAAAAAGATTCATTGATTTCCACCATTAAACTCCAGGGAATTCAACAATGGGGAAATCACTTGTTGTAATATCAAGGTATGATTTTCCTTTTTGGATGTGATTTCGAAGTGAATGGGTATGTGGTTCTTTTCATTGTAAAAGAGGGTATGCACCTCCTCTCCATGGGCACCCAACCTAACCGAACTTTGGTGTTTCCAGACATACTGCCCTTGCCGTATGCCAAACCAGGGACTTTCATTGGATGTGCGTTTGGAAACCTTAGCAATGGCATCTTCCACTTTTTTCCTGGAACCCTTTACGAATCCCCGTAACCGCGTACTGGGATCATTGGGATCATTGGCCATAAAGCCATCGGGCAGTTTTTGCAATGACCAGTCCTTGGGGAGCAAGAAGCCCAAATGGGGCCCGGGTTCCACTTTTTTATACCGCTCCATGCGTTGCTTATTTTCACGGATATATTCCACTCCCCCGCAAAAGAGCCCCTTCATCTTGCCATCCGGAGTCAACTTAAATTGGAACCTTTGCGGTATCCCCATATTGCGCCCGATGGCCAGGGAAGGCGTGGCAAAATCCAATTTAAAATGATTGATCGTATTTTTACCCCTGGTCATCATCGCCTCAAGGCCCTTATCTCCCCGTCTTATCTCCAATGAAAGTCCAAAATACATCCAAAAATCACCCCCTTTTATTTGAACAAATTCACCAACGTACTTTTCCATACGTTCTTCCTCTAGATAAAAATCGTTTAATGATGGATCGGATATGGTAGGGCGTCCAAATTCGGTAATCGGTTCTCCGGCGGCAATATGTAGAATGTTATTGACCAAATTAAATATGGTGGGGTACTGATATTGATCGATAAAGGTTAAATCTATATTGGCCAATAAAGTAGCTGCCCTGTTATTGGTCAAATCGATCATGGTCATGGAGGACATCTTTCCCGTACTTCCGCCATGATGGACAATTTTTCTGCCTTCAATTTCAGATATCATCCATCCCAGGCCATATTCTATGGGCTTGCCATCACCTCCCTCATCTTCCGTAAGTCCGGGAAAGGAACTATTTGGGGACCACATTTCAGCAATGCTTTCCTCGGATAGCAACCGGGCATTTCCAAATTTGCCTTGATTGAGTAGGGCCATCAAATAGTTTCCAAGATCCTTGGCTGTGGATCGCGTTAACGATCCCGCGGGAATATACTCCCCAGACTCAAACTGTCTTTCCCGGAGTGCAGGAGTTGCTTGGTAAATTCCTTGATAATGGCCTTCCAAAGCGCCCAATGCCCCAAACCTTTCCGGGTCGGTAGACGTGCTTTTCATGGCCAAGGGGCCAAATAGTCGCTTATCCAGATATTCTTTATAGGCCAGGCCCGAAACCTGACTTATCAGGTATCCCGCAACACTGAAGCCCAGGTTACTGTATTCATACACCGTTCCCGGTTCCCTGGTTATAAAGATACTCTTTAAGTTTCGGGTCAGCGCTGCCAAGGCATTATCGGAAAGGTCGTAAGAGGGTTCCGGGTTGGCCTGCAACCCACTGGTATTATTGATGAGCATCCTAACCGTAACCTTATCGCTCATGTCTTTGTTTGCCGTCCTGAACCAAGGCAGGTAGTGGACCACCGGGGTATCCAATTCCAAATCCCCCTGTTCCACCAATTGCATTATGGCCATGGCGGTCATTGATTTGGTAAGGGAACCGATTGCGTTCACCGTTTGCCCGGTAAAGGGTTTGGCCCGGTCCAAACGTTCTTTTCCAAAACCTTTTTTGTAGACCAATCCCCTTTCATTTACAACTACTACCGAGAATCCCGGAATGATATGCTTTTTATAAACCTCCTTTAAATAATGGTCCAATTTCCGAAGGTCCTGTGCATCAACAGGGTTGGTTGGGCACAAAAAAAATAGTCCAATCAAAAAAAATGTTAGCATTCGTATTTCACGTATCATAGCCCAAGGAGTTTAAACATCTGAGATTATTCTAAAATTTATTTTCCGTATGGCCGAGCCGGCAAACCAGGCGGCTGTTCCCCCCAGGACAAAAAGCGCAACTATTGCCATTACCATACCAATGGGGTAAGGGATAAATGGGAAACGGACCAGGCCAATATCGGCGGTAAGCATATTCATTATTTTAGGACTCCACCAAAGGGATAAAGGAATTCCTATGGACACCCCCAAGCCTAGATTCAGGACGGTTTTCCAAAGCAGGACCATCCTTAGGTCTTTGGAGGTGAACCCCAGGGATTTGAGTTTTACAAAGGAGATTTTATGCTGTTGGATGTAGCTATTCTGATTGTTGTAAATAATCAAAACCAGAACCAGGACAAAGAACAGGGATATGGTAAGGACTGCCATCCGAACATTCATTACCATGGACACCATTGCCTTTCTTTCTTCAACGCTCAGTTCCGTTTGGATGGTTTCGCCGAATTGCTCTTCCAGTTGAGACCGAAATGCATCCCGGTCTGCATTTTGATACAGTTCCAGGCCATAAAACCGGGGTTCAAAAAGGGGGTTCAACCCCAACATTGCCTTTTCTTGCAAACGAAAGCCCTGTCCCAAATTCCCAACATCCTGATATATTCCGCTTATGGTGAACACCTTTTTTTGTCCCTCGATAAAAACGGCAACACTATCCCCTGGGCCCTTATTGAATTCCTCCGCAGTACCAATACAGAGCGATAGCTCATTTGGGGCAACCGGATGGTTTCCCTTAATATTCCCCAGGCCTGTTTTGGAAAGGGCATTGGAATACACTTTTCCCTGTATTTCCTTGATGGCCTTGTTTTCATTGGACAAAATGAACAGATTGGAGTAGTTAAATGGCGAAATCGATCGTATCTCGTCCTTGTATGTCCCCAACATTTCCATCAATTCACCATGTTTGAGGGGAAGAATGATGCTGCTTTTTCGATTGACCACCACATCGGCATTATCAAAACCCCAGCAGGTACGGTCGCTATGAATTTTATCAAAGGAATTCGAGATGTTTGCACAAAAGGTGATAACAAAAACAATTCCGGCCATATGTAGTCCCATAAAAACCAGATTCTTCTTTTTACTACTCAAAAGGCGTCCGCCCAATACCAGGGAGAGTGGGAGCCATAAGGAAGAAAAGGCCCTGGATGTCCTCCCCCCGGAATTTCCCTTTTTTTGGAACGTATTGCGAATGGCCTCAACGGGTTTTACAAGACCCGCTTTTCTAGCCGAAAAAAAGGAGACCAGGAGAACCAACAGAAAAACAATGCCAAAGGACAGCGCAATGGGCCCACTTAAATTGTAAGTAAAATTGGGGATGCCCATAGGTTCCACCATCCAATTGACCACCATACGAACAACGAACCATGAAACCACCAAACCCAGTGGAAGCGCTATCAAGGCAAGAATGCCCAATTGCATTAGGTAGAGGAGTACCATATTTCCAGGGGTGAATCCTACTCCTTTAAGCACCCCAATTTGTCTGTGGTCCGAAAATACATGACTTGATACAGTATGCTTGATGATCAACAGGGATATCAAGAGTCCCATAAGCGAAAAAATCAGAAGAACGGCACCCAGGAGCGTATAAACGCTTGTAAATGCCCTTTTGAAAAGGGGGTGTTGCAGGCTCTTTCCCGAATAATCAAAAGATGCATTGAAGTGCTTCCAAAACGCATCCAGATCAACACCATCCTTAAGTCGAACCCCGATCATAGTATTGTTCAATTCGGAAAGTGGAGCCAAAAAGGGAAGCTCCCCTGGAGCCACCCAAGCCCGGGTAGGATTAAAAATTGCGCTTAAATAGTGGGGATCGACCACAAATGCGGAAATCTTCAGCTCCCGCAATTCCCCATTTAGGTTGAGCCCTAGGGTATCCCCCAGTTGAAGGCCATAATTTCCCTCAAAATGGGTGGGAAGCCATATTTCCCCATGATTCGGGTGGCCAGTGTTCTTCCCTTTTAAAATTCGGATCTGGTCCTGGACCAAATGGCCACTGTGGTGTTCCGTTAACTGGACACTCAGGTCCAATTCGCCCCCCTTGTGGATTAGGGGTGCATTGACCATGATAAAAGGACTTGGTTCTGAAACTCCCCAAACCTCCTCCTGATTTGAAAACCATTGTACCAGTTTATCCTTATCATCGCTCCGAACGTCAAACAACAGCAGGATTTCGGAGGCTTTTTGGTTGTTGAACGTAATGTCAAAAGGCTGTTCAATAATTCGGAGCAGACTTAATGCTATGCTCAGCAGCAGAATGGTCAATATCAAACTAAGACCCACCAAAACAAACGCCCTTTTGCGCTTGATCAGGTATTTTGAATTAAGAAGTAAAAGGCTCTTCATGTGCTTTTGTTTTTTTGGATTACCAGCCTAAGGACCGAAGCCATTGCAGTAGTGCTTCATGGCGCGCCTCCAAATCGTTTTGGGTCCCAAACGTGAATGCGTCCATTACCTGTCCATCCTTGATAAATAGAACCCTGTCCCCATAGCAGGCGGATTTGGGATCATGGGTGACCATAAGTATGGTTTGCCCTTCATTATGAACCGCTTTAAAACAGGAAAGCACTTTTTCCGAGGCAGCAGAATTTAAACTGCCCGTAGGTTCATCGGCCATTAGGATTTTAGGGGTATTGATCAGGGCCCTGGCAATGGCACACCGCTGCCGTTCCCCTCCGGAAACCTGGGACGGTAGTCTGTCCGCCAGGGTCTCTATTTCGAGTTCCTTCATAAGCATCGCCGCCCTTGTCTGTACGACCCTCCTATCCTGCTTGGATAGATAGCCCACAATGAGAATGTTTTCCTTTAGACTTAGCTCAGAAATCAGGTTATGGTCCTGAAAAACAAAACCAACATGATTTCTCCTAAAAAGGGTCATGGTGTTTTCATCAAGTTTATGAATTGGGGTGTTGTTCAAAAAAATCTGCCCGGAAGAGGGTCGGTCCAACCCGCTCAACACATACAGGAGCGTTGATTTCCCTGAGCCCGAACTGCCCATAATAATCGTAAACTCCCCTTCCTTGATCTCCATATTGACATTATGGATTCCAGTATTGCTTTTCGAACCTTCACCGAACGATTTCCCCAGTGCCTCGGTTTTTATAATTGGAACAACCTCCATGATATTTGAATTTTAAAGTTCATTTGCAAAGCACGTATAGCCATCGGTGCCATGCGCTGCAACATGAAGGTTGGTACCTTTTCCCTGAGACATGAGACCAAACCCTGTAAAATGATACCCCATCCTTTTTATTATTCTATACTTTTAATAAAAAAAGATGCAGTATCTCTTTGTAGCCAGTGGGAGCCTGACCCTTTTTATCATTGCCCTTATTCTTGGAAGAAAGAATAGGTCTTTGCCAAATACCATCCTCGTGGTTTGGTTGGTGGTGTTCGTACTCAATCTAGTGTCCCTTTTTGTACTTTATGAGGCTACTGGTCCGTTCTCCAACGCACAGCATTTAATACTGGAGTTCAGCGAGGTCTCCATTTTCGCCCATGGGCCATTACTGTGGTTATATACCCAATCCTTGACCGAAGAAGGTTTTGGCCTAAATCGAAAACATGCTTACCATTTCCTTCCCTTTGGTATTGGATACTTGATTTTTGTAATCCAAATCTTTGGCAAAATGGAGATGGTCCCTTTACTGAGAAATTCCATAACCATTTTAAAAATGGGCAGTCTTTTGGTATACCTGATGCTCGTACTGGTCAAATTGAAAAGGCATCAGGTGCGTGTCCCACATATTTTTTCCAATATTGAGGAAAAGAATTTAAGTTGGATCGGTTTTTTAAGTTGGGGAATCCTTATCATTTGGGCCATTGCCAGTGGTAGTCTCCTCTTAGATCGATTGACCACCGTGCATATCCCTCAATATGGCGGGTTAATTGCACATATTTCCACTTGTATTTTCATTTTCCTAATGGGCTATTTTGGTCTCAATCAGCCCTCTGTGTTCACGGGCCACCAAAATGTGGTGTTCCATTCGGAAGCCCATAATGCCCTAAAAAAGGAAATGAAGGGGGAACACTCCATGAAGTATAAACATTCGGGCCTGGACGTAAAGGGGTCCAAAAAAATCCAAAAAGAACTTTTGGAACTCATGAAAACGGCCAAGCCCTATTTGGAGAAGGAGCTTACCTTGTACAATCTGGCCGAACGGTTACGGGTACAACCCAACCATTTGTCCCAGGTGATCAATAGTCTCGAAGGAAAGAACTTTTTTGATTTCATCAATAGGTATCGGGTGGAAGCGGCAAAAGAAAAAATTCTCCTAAACCATTATCAAAACCTCACCTTGTTGGGAATAGCCTTTGAAAGTGGGTTTAATTCCAAGGCCTCATTCAATAGGGCATTTAAAAAGCTTACGGGACAAACCCCTACGGAATATCGAAAAATAAATGAGTAACTGTTCTGCGCTGGTCTGGACCCTATCATATCTATTGTGTTTTTACAAATCAGTATGAATGGCCTTACTCATTTTCCCTTGACAGACGGTGTCTTTTAAAAAAATTCCAGATTTCGATGCTGGCATCAATATTTTGATTGGTATGGCCAAGATTCCCAGAGATAAATTCAGCCCATTTCGGACATCCCGGCCAGGTGTGTCCCCCATTGATAATTTTGTAGAGCAGTACTTCCGCATCATTGGTCTTGCTTGTATATCTTTCCCTAATGACAGTGGATATTGATCTTGAATTGGCGTGGGCCAAAGTATCGACTTCAGGAACATCCAAGGTCTGGTTATGTTTTTTCCAGATTTCAATTTCATCGGATACACTTATAAATTCATTCACCGAAAGTGGGCCTCCCCCATATTTTACAAATTTATCCTCGGTTCCATGCATCATCAATACGGATATCGGTTTTGAATTGTTGCAAACTAGAGGGAATTCGGTGGTTCTTGTACATGATACGGGAGCAATCGCTGCAATTTTATCCTGTAAATCACATGCCAAGGCAATGCACATGGCCCCTCCATTGCTAAAACCAGTGACGTAAACCCTATTGGGATCAATATGATACTGTGCGATCAATGTATCGATCATGCTTGCAATGAACTGAATATCATTATGATTCCCTTCTTTATAATAGGCGTTCCAGTAACTTTTATTTGAGGGAGCATAGGTCATGCCCTGTGGCAGGGCCATAATAAAACCTTCTTTATCCGCTATGCTTCTAAAATCAGCATAAAGCATTTGTTGCCAAGAATTGCCGCTATGGCCGTGCAGGTTTATTAATAGCGGAACAGGTTCTTCGGTAATATGGTAGGATTTTGGTATGTAGAGTTTATAGGTTCTTACTTCCCCATCAAAATCGATACGTTCATTCTTTGTGTTTTTCTGGATGCCCCTATAGACATAGATAATGCCGGCCAACAGTAAAAACAAGATACTTAAAACGATATGCATTAGTTTAAATTTCATTGATTGCCGTTCGTCACTTTTGCTTATTTGGTTCGGTGAGTGTAGGCCAATTCTATTTCCTTCTGTATCCAAAAACAACGCAAAGAAACCGCTTTCATCTGCATGGGAGGTTTTGGGAACACTGATTTTTCCCCCGTTTTTTTCGACCTTATTGAGAATAACTTGAAGATCAGGTCCGCCATTAAGGTAAATGGTCACTCCATCGGACGAAGGACGGTATCCCTCCCCCTTAATGATAACACCCATGACCATTTGACCTTCGTATGGGAATATCCCCATTTCCATTTCTGGGACGGCCATCTGCTCAATTTTGATATCCAAAATGCTTTCATAAAAATGGACTGCTCGGGAAATGTTGGTTGCTGGAATTTCAAAAATGGAAATACGGCTTTCCATTCCATGGGTTGCTTGCTTTTCGTTGGATAGTCCTTTTTGTATTTCCCGATGAGCCCCATTTTGGCCATAGCAAGTCGTAAAATGAAGTGCGAGTGTTGTTATAGCATATAGAAGTATTGGTTTCATTTCTATTTTAAGTTAGAATTTGCACTGTTTTGTTACTGCTTTAAAAGGCCATAGAGCATTGCCAGGTATTCTTCCGTGGTTTGTGCCCCACCATTGCCCAAATCATCGTATTCCATAAGAACTTTATCCGCTACCATTTCTTCAAGGGACTTTCCGCTTTTGATGCTATTTTCAACAATTTGAGTCGATTTTTTGAGCATATCCAAATATTCCCCCAACTCTTGCATGGTGCTCACCTGTCCATGTCCCGGAACAACTTTGCAATCCTTGGGAAAACGGTTTAAAATGTCTTCAAGGGACAGGATGAGCTGTTTTAGATTTCCCCCACTACTTGTGTAAACCGCAGGAAACATCCCTTGAAAAAAAATATCCCCCAGATGTAAAACTTTTGATTCCTTGAAAAAAATGATGATATCGTTATCCGTATGACTATTGGGGTAATGAATCATTTCCACGGATTCCCCATTGAAATGAATTTCAAGATGGTCCGAAAAAGTGATTGTTGGGAGCAGGTCCAGAATTTGTGGTTTGGTACGGCTGTATGCCTCTAACCGTTCAAAGAGATTTTTATGCCCAATTACTAGTGTACCTCCCTCTTTTAAGCTTTTATTTCCTTGAATATGGTCTCCATGAAAATGGGAATTTATGGCGATTTCGATTTTTTTATCGGTAATCTCTGCGACCGCTTTTTTTAGCTTCGGCATCATCCAATCATACATATTGTCCACAAGAAGGACTCCGTCCCCACCTATCGAAACGGTAACGTTCCCACCACCAAAACCAAGTATGCCCTCCATAAAATAGATGGAATCCGCAATCTTTGATGTTTTGACCTCGACCGCGCGCCATTCCTGGCCTGAACTAAAAGTTATGGTTGAAAGGAATACGGTCAACGTAATTCGGGTTCCCCTGTCCAAAAAGAGTGGCCATTTTCGATTGCCTGATTTCATGGTGCATTGGTTATATGTGGCTTCTCCTGTTGGACTGCATGACGTTGCTATCACTGCATTCCACTTTTGCCGGTCGAAAAGTACATTTGAAACGGTCTGTGGATCATGGTTGTTTACTACTATTCTTTTTTTATCAAATACAACTATAGGGCATCTGTGTTTTTTCTAGTATTTTGAATAGCATAAAACAGCAAAAATGTCTTGCTACATAAAGAAACTGTGTATTGCCTTTTTGGTACTGATTTCCAACGGCATTTTTAGCACCCAAGGTGTGTATGCCGTTGATACCGTTTTTTTAAACTCCGATACCGCTCTTAAACCAATACAGCAACCTGAACTGGATCAGTTAATGGCCAATAGTACCGCAGGTTCCGTGTTATTAAAGCTGGAAAGGTATTTTAGGGAGCGGAAAGCCTATTCCAAATATCATTCGAGCGATAAAAAAATTAGACTGCTCAGTTTAAATACTTTGACGAACTACTTAATTGAAACCAAGGCGCTGGACAGTGCCTTAAACGTAAATGAGAGAGCCCTAAAAATACAGCTGGACACCAACAAGGAACTCATGGTAGAGGCCTATCACAATGCCGCCACCATCCAATATGAACTGTCGTATTACAATGATGGTATGGAATGGAGTTTAAAGGCCCTGGATTTGGCACAAAGCATTGGAGATAAAAAAGGACAAATTGAGGCGCTCAATGATGCCGGCATCACCCATTGGCGATTTGGAAATATTACCAAGGCTAAGGAGTATTTGGAAGAAGCCCTGGACATGAGCCGATCGGACCCCGTCGACTATCAGTCAACCATCCTTTCAAATTTAGGATTGGTCTATCTCGAAGAAAAAAACTATGAAAAAGCCATCGAACTTTTCGAAAGTTCAGTGGAAATCGATATAAGGAAAAATGAAGACCATCAAATAGGCATCACGTACAATAACCTGGGACTGGCCTATAAACAACTTAACAGATTTAAAGGGGCCAATATGTATTTGGAGAAGGCTTACCGAATAAGTAAAGCCAATAAGGACTATAAAAATGTTGTGCTGTCCCTTGGCAATAACTCAAGGGTATTGGCAAAATTGGGAATGTACGATGAAGCCAGTGAAAAACTGGATGAGGCCCTGGATATATTGAAAATGACAGGATCCAGTGATGGCTATGCCCATATTCATTATGCGTACTTCCTATTGAACAAAGAGATTGGGAATTATGAATCGGCTTTGTCCAATTTACAGTTACACCATACTTGGAAAGACAGTGTTTTGCTCAAAAACAACAAGGCAAAAATCACGGAACTGAATCTCAAGCATGAAGCCAGACAAAAGGAAAACGAGATTCTAAGATTATCCGAGCAGAACCTTATCCAAGAAAGGGACCTTCTAAAAAAAGACCGTATGATCAAGACTTTTGTACTGGGCGGGTTAGTATTGATTTTGCTCCTTATTTCCATTGCCTTTATTTTTCTAAAACGAGCGGAACTCAGGAAGCAGAAAATGATTTTCGATACCATCGCCAAAACAGAAATTGAGGAACAGCATCGAATTGCCAGAGATCTGCACGATAGTATTGGAACCATGCTCGCCTCCCTTAAAAACCATCTTTCCCTGATAATGGTAAAAAATCAAAAAAGTGAGACCGCTCTTGACCAAGCCAAAAAAATGCTCACTAAATCCATTGAGGAAACCCGAAGGATTTCCCATAACATGATGCCCGAAGAGCTTATCAAATTTGGGTTGGTTTCCGCTATAGAAGGAATTTTGGATGATGTAAGGGTGTCTTCCAATATGAAGGTCACCTTTGAGCATGACATGAACAATACCGTTATTGACAAGTCCAAGGAACTACACATTTATAGGATAGTACAGGAACTTGTCCAAAACAGCCTCAAACATTCCAAATCCGATTTTTTAACGGTAATTTTAAAATGCGATGACCGCCACATTTCATTAAAGGTGGAAGACAAAGGCAAAGGATTTGAATATGTAAAGGAAATGGCCAATGGGTATGGCCTAAAAAACATACAATCGCGTGTTGCCTTTTTAAAAGGAAAACTGAGTATAGAAACCCAAATCAATAAAGGATCAATTGTAAACCTTAACATCCCGTTATCATGATCAAGGTAATAATAGCAGATGACCACCGAATATTCCGGGAAGGAATAGTGGCGCTCCTGGCCGATGAAAAAAACATAGAAGTTATTGCCGAATCCAACAATGGGCAAGAATTGATGAACCTATTGAAAGGGCTGAAACCCAATGTGATTTTGATGGACATTGAGATGCCCATTATGAATGGTATTGATTGTACCTGGGAAATCGTGGCCAAGTATCCCTCCATAAAAATTATCGCACTTTCCATGCATATTCAGTCCGCCTTTATCAAACAAATGCTAAAAGCCGGGGTCCACGGATACCTGCAAAAAGACATTGGCAAGAAAGAATTGGTAAAAGCGATTGAGACCGTTATGAAAACAGGTAGTTATTTTGGTGACAAAATAGGCAACCTGGTCCTGTTGAGCCTCAGGGAAAATGAAAAAAGTCACGAACTCACCCCCCGGGAAAAGGAAATCATCCAATTGATCGTGAACCAGAACACTACTGATGAAATTGCCAATATTCTGCACATTAGTAAGTACACGGTAGAATCGCATCGACAGAACATTTTATTGAAATTGGATTTGCGCAATACCGCCGGATTGGTGAAATACGCGATTGAAAATGCCATCGTAGTGGAAAAATGAGCTTTGCAAATGGCGCAACGTGATAGCCCAAGTATTTGGGCCATAGAATGCCGTTAAGGGAAAAACCACGTAACACCTTAATCCAAAAAAACCACCAAAAGAGTTTGGTGGTTTTTTTGGGTTCCTATCACCATCCCCTCATAAAGGAATGGAAATGGACTTATCGACATCAATGAAATGGCAATACCAAATCGGACTCTTTATTGCCCACTAAAATTTGGGTCACATCAACAACAGTTGTCGCTACCCCGGCAGCGGCATCGTAGGTAATGGCATCCAGGTCGGTTACTACTGCGGCAATAAAAGGGGGAATTACCGGAACTGTTCCAGGATCGCCCATGGAAATATTGTCATTCTGCAAGATTTCGTTTTCATCAATGACCAGTTTGATCCCCATATCCACAAAACGAATTCCTTCCGCTATAAATACCTCCTGTCTTGTCCGGTACAGTAGTTCCACGGCATTGTCACCGGCGACCATCATGTCCACATCAAATTCGGTCAAGGATGTGCCGGAAACGGCAGGAATATCCACATTTCCGGCCTGCCTATCCAAAACCAATCCCAATCCCCTAAAATTCACTGCCACGCCGGCATTATCAGGTCTTGAACCAGGGGCATTCTCGGTCCTTCCCTCTATACTGTCATCAATGTTCCTTACCTCCCGGGTTGCAATTACGTCCAGTAAATTCCTTAGGTTGTCCTGAGCTGCAGCAATGTTTCCGTCGGAAATATTGGCCTCTGCAAGGATCAGGTGGGCTTCCTCCGCTTTTAAATAATGTACCGGAGGGTCTTCCTCTGCCGTAAGGAAGGAATATTTTGGGTCCAAAAAATCCAAGGTGGGCAATGGCTGGAGATCGTCAAAAGTACCCCGGGCAAAAAGGGCCGCTTCCATGGTATTGGTCGGTCCATTGGCCTGATCAAAGGTCGCAAATCGATCAAAACTTCCATCCAAGGCCAGTGCTTGTTGGGCAGCGGCTACGGCATCCGCTTTGTTTCCTAAATAGTAATTTGCCCGGGCCTTTGCCAAATGGTACTCCGGTAAGGGGTTTAAACCAATAGCCAGGTCAAGGGCCGCAATCGCATCCCGGTAGTTTTGGGCCGAACTTATGGGGATACCTACAGGTTCTTGGGGCAAGGCCGAAAAATACATCGCCGAATACAGTAATGAAATTCCATAAAAGAAATGGTACTCCGCTTCCGTTGTTGCCACATATTCAGGATCTGCCGGGCCTACCTGGGTCAATCCAAACACCGCCATCTCCCGAAGTCTTTGAACCGTGAAGGCGGCGTTCCTAATATTGGGGTCCGTCACACGGATATCCAATTCATCCATAAACTGACTAAAGAATGTTTGGGTGTTCACATAATTGTCAGAGCCCAGTTCTGCCAATACCAAAGTATTGTTGATTGCGAGCGAAAGTTGTCTTTCCAAACCCGACAGCCAAATGACCGAGGAATTTGGCTGTCCAATTACCGATCCCTCGGACAAATTGGGGTTTTCCACTTCGGTAAAATCTACTACGCTACTGAAATCATCGGTGCAACCGACGACCAAAAAAAGGGTGCTAAAAGCTAAAATTATCCTATTCATTTTTTTTCTTTTTTTCGTTAGAATTGAAATCGTAAAGAACTCAGGAAGATTCTCGGCAAGGATTCCGTTCCATAGGCAAAACCACCACTGGCAAATCCGTTTTGTAGGGAGATTCCCGAACCGGTATTCTCCGGGTCAAAGTTTCCTGCTGTCCAGTTGAAGGGGTTGGTTACCGTGAGGCCAAACCGTATGTTGGAGAAAGGTTTTACTACATTTCCAAAATCATACGTAGCACCTATGGTTCTTATTTTAATGAAATCATTGTCAAAAACAAAGAAGTTTACATAGTTGAATGGCGAGGTGCCGCTAGCAATCAGTTCTTCGGGAATACCTTCATTATCAAAGCCCCGTAAATGTCTCAACAGAAAGCTCAGATCGGTAATCTTGCCACCAAATTGATAATCTCCCGTGGCAAAAAGGTTAAAACTCCCCCACGAGTAATTCAGCCCCAGGGAACCAAAATATGGGGCAAACGTATCTCCCAGAACCGCATTGTCCTCGAATTCATAAGTGCCATCGCTTTGAAGCACGGCGGCAGTACCCCTAAGGTATCCCAAACTCTGGCTCTCCTCTACCACGGAGCCGATAACTTGGAACCCTCCTACTACGAATGGAGCTCCACCCCCCGAACTTACCACTTCATTTTCATTGATATTGTACGAAAAGTTAATGCCCAGACGGTGCTTTTCGGTTTGGATCAAAGTCGCGTCCAGTGCAAGTTCCCATCCTTTATTGGATACCTCTCCAATGTTTTGAATTTGGTTCAATTGACCTGTTGATGGTGGGGATACCGGTGTAAAAAGTGCGTCCTCCGTAGTAGCGTCGTATCGTGTACCGCTCAAATTGAGCCGATTTCCAAAAAAACCCAGCTCCAAACCAAATTCGGTGGTCTTCACCCGTTCCGAAACCAAATCCGGATTTCCCGGATTGGCGAATGTGAAAGAAGGCGCCCCTAAAAAGGAATTCAGCGAAAAGGTCCTGTCCTGTGAAAATGGCTGTGCAAAATTGGTGGCTTCCCCATAATTCGCCCTGAACTTTATTGTCGAGACGATATCATTGATGCCATTTCTTTTATAAAAATCGTGATCGGAAAAGTTGTAGACCACCCCAATTTTTGGAAGGAACAAAGGATTGGTGTTCTCTCCGGCAGATGTATTTCTATCCAGTCTGCCCCCCAATTCCAAAAAAGCCACGTCAAAGAAACCAACGTTCTCCAAAAAATAGAGGCCATAATTGGCATTTTCCAGTACAAAATCAAAAGCGGTTTGGGTGGCAAAATTGTTGATCGATCGTGTTCCATCCACACCCCCAGTGCCATTGATCTGATTTTGCCTGTCCGTACTCCTAAAGAACTGTCCTCCTAAAATCGTAACAAATGACAAATCCCCCAGATTGGCCTTATGGGTAAAGTTGAGGTCTGCAGTAACCGTAAACGCATTTCGTAACAACCTCCCCAGAATGGCCTGGTCGGTGGTCCCTTCTGGAATACCGCCCGTAGCTATTTGAAAACTATTGCTTTGGACCTGTTCCGAAACGGAAGTTCGATAGTCTATCCCTACCGTTGCATTAACTTGAACCGAATTTGAAAGGGTATATGTAAACTTGTTCGAACCTGTAATCCTATTTATGGTTTGCGTGTTCACCACCAAAGGATTTATCCTGTCCGATCTTTCCAACTCGGCCTGCCATTCTTCATCGGTAAGCTCATCCAGGTTGCCACGACCAGCACTCTCAAAGCCAGAAAATCTTGAAAGCGTGGTAAAATTGGCATTGAAGTCCAGGTTGGACTCAAAACCGGTGTACGAGAACGAACCTTGATAATCCATCTTTTCGGATAATTTGGCTTTATATCCAAAAGTGAACGAGCGTTTTACCTGCTCGTTCAAATTGTTGAAGGAATCGTCCTTGTACAGGCTTCCCCCAAAATTGTAGGAAAACCCTTTTCCTCCACCGCTAAAACCAACTTTGAACTCTTGGGACATTCCCGGACTGAACAGTGCCTCGGCAGTTCTTTTGTACTTTAAATAGTCCTCTGTTCCTTTAATTACGCCCAAACTACTCTCAAAAAAGGCGGTTGCCCTACCCTCGCGACCTTTTTTGGTAATGACCTGAATTACCCCATTGGCGGCATCGGCACCATACAAAGTGGTCGCGGCACCCCCTTTTATATATTCAATTCGCTCTATGGATTCCACGGGAATATCCGCAAGGGCCGAAACATTGGCGCCTCCGGTACCCAAGCCCAATTGTGGGCTTGAATTTAAATTGTCCACCCTAACCCCATCCACAATAATTACGGGGGTAGAAGAGGTAGCAGCAGAAATTGGCCCCCTGGTCCGTATTATGGAAGCGGTGCCAGGTTGCCCGGAACTTAGCCTTATCTGGGCGCTTGGTGTGCTGGCCTGCAACATCGCATCTATCTGATTGGAGGGGAGTTTGTCAATATCTTCCTCCGTCAGCACGTCCACGGTAGTGGAGAGTTTTCGCTTTTGGATACCAGAGCCTTGGCCGGTTACAATGACTTCTTCCAATGCTTCTGCATCCTCAACCATTTGGATATCGATTACATTGGATTCCCCTATAGGTTGTGTTACCGTTTTTTGTCCCAGATAGGAAAAAACCAGTGTTTGGCCATTGTTCCCTTGGATGGTATAATTTCCGTCAAAATCGGTCTGTGTGCCATTGCTTGTTCCTTGAACAATCACATTGACCCCTGGCAAGGGCAACCCGTTTTGATCGGTAACCGTACCTCTGATTGTTTTGTTCTGCGCCAGTGTAATTGTAGTTCCCAAAATAAAGAATACCAACACCAGCCAATAATTACTTCGATCCATGAATTTTAGAATTTAGGTTAGAGATTATTTGAGCTAGTGCAACCGAGAAAGGAGGGTAAAAGGTAAATTTTTGCTAATTCAAATCACCTTACCAATGAGAACAAAACCAACAGACCAATTTCGCGTCTTAAATAGTGTAAGACCCCAGTGACCCTACCTTTACAATTGCGGGGTAAAACAAATGAATAGCGGTTCGGAAAGGGTTATTTTAAGTTGGGGTTGACCAAAAACCTGACGCAGGTTTACCATTAACCCATTATGCAGACATACTAAGTTCAACATACCTTTTTGGGGTGTGTCCCGTGGATTTTTTAAAGGCTTTATAAAACGAAACTTTGTTGTTGAAGCCTGTTTGATAAACAATTTCAATAACTTTTAATCGGCAATCTTCCTGGTTCTTCAACAGTGTTTTTGCTTCCTCAATTCTGAACTTGTTTATGAAGTCATAAAAGCCCATTTCAAATTGTTCATTGATGATTTGGGACACATAATGCCGTGGGATACTCAAACGATTTGCAAGACCGTCCAGGGTAAGATCATTGTTCAAATAGAGTTTCTCTTCTTCGATCAATTTTAAAAGTTTGTTCTTCAGCTCTTCCGATAGTTCCTGAGACAATCCACTACGACAATATTTTTCAGGAGGCCCCGCTTTTTTGAGCACATTTTTATCCCATAGAATTTTGGGATGGAAATAGGCCACATAGCCCAAAATCAAAACAAAAGCACCGATGGTACCAAGGGCAAGAATATCCGAATAAACGACCATATTGGTATTTAGGTACGAGGAAATAAATAGGGTAAAGAAAAGATACACGGCAAATAAGATCGTCACCCAGTTCCTAAGAAGATTGCCAAATCCGCTGTGGTTCTTTTTTAGAAAAACCGCTATCCCAAAACCATAAAGTATAAGATGAACAATTAAAGTGTAGGGGTTAAAAACAAACTGGTACAGTTGGGCCAAATAAAATAGCCCCAAATACTCTCCCAGAATACTCCCTGTTGTGATAAGTGCGGGAAAAAAATGAAGTAAACTCACCGTTTTGTACCTTCCTTGACCCAGTAAATTGAAAATATACAGGTAATTCAAAGGGCCAATGGTAAACAATATGATTCTGATAAATCCGTCATCCAATAGGGAGGGCCTATGAACAGGTTGATCCAGAAATATAATGGCATACGTCAGGACAATAACGCAGTACGAAACTACCACAAGACCAAGACGGATATTCGATGTATTGTTTTGCTTCCCTTTGCCTATGATCAAGAGACTCAATAGTAACCCTTGACTCGCCAATACCAAAGAACAACTTGTCCACAAATTCAATACATCAAAAGCTCCGGGGGATTCGCTTATCACAGATAAAACCATTTGCACCTAACTTTATTCCTTCCAATTTTTATCCCTAAAGTAGGGCTTCTTTAACGTGGACCAATCCTAGGTATTTACCAAACTTTCCCTAGTTGTTATCTACTAAAAAATGCATTGGTCCATTCATTTTATGAATCCCGCCAATGCATTTTTAACCAAGGGTGAAAACTTGGATTACCAGGTTTTTAGGGTATACAGTACACCCAATCTAATGACCCGGTTTTTGACGTCTCCAAAACCTTGCTGTTCTTCAAGGTTGAGAAACCCGTGGTCGTAACCCAACTGAACACTAAGATTGTCATTAAAAATATAACCCACCCCCAAGGTTGCGGCCAGATCAAATCCTTTATAATTGTCTTTTACATCTTGCTCGGTGGTGTCCCCATTTACCTCACTTTTTTCATTGGCACCCAACAATATTGAAGGTTGCAAGCCACCCTGAACAGTAAACTTTGGCCTTATGGGATACCGCAATTGCAAAGGAATGTCAATGTAGGTCAAACGTGTTTTGATGGACCCCAGATTGTCAATGGTGGTCTTGCTCCCTTTGGTACTGAACCGCAGACCTGTCTGGGCGGATAACTTTGAATTTAAGGGCGTATCCAAACTGGCCCCGATAAAAAACCCAGGAATGGCTTCTTCGGAACCTCCACCAAAAAAACTGGATGCGGAACCAGCACCCGCTATGGAGGAACTTGCGGTCGCTTGATGTTGGCCTTCAACACAATCCTCGCATCGGCCCTGTAACTGTGGTGCATCATCATATGGTGAATATTCCCTGTCCACCGCTCGGGTTCCAAGGTTCGGTCCCGCTTCTACACTAAGGGAACCGAATATTGAGGCACAGCTTACATACAATGCCAAAAAGCCAACCACGGTTATATGACATGCTATTTTTTTTAGTATTCTCATTTTGTTCGTTTTTTATTGTTTTACTGTTTTGAAAAATTGCCTTGTTGGTGGTATCCACCCTTTCCCAAAAAGGATGGCAGCGAAAAGGGCTTAGGGCGATTCAAGGTTTCTCTTAAGACTTGCCAACCGTTGTTTTGTATGCTGCCTCAAAACACGATTTACCATAAGACCAACTAGATTGAATGGAAACCGAAGTTGATAGGAATACAAAAAGCTAACTTCGGTTGCCTTTCTGGAGGTAGCCTTGAATACCCAACATCCATGAAATGAGCTGAACATATATGGCCCTTGAATCATTTCAATAGCGGTTCTTTCCGGTCTATTGAAGGTTATGTACCGGGTTACCATGCTATGTCCATTATGGGCCACGCAATGTGCTTTTGCCCCTACATTGGCCGTACTAACCCCATCCAGCAGATCTGCTTGGCTTAACAGCGTATCCCAATCAAGCCTAAACCTATAGTTTTGCGTATAATCAAAAACATCCCGCTGTTCTCTTTCAATGGCTATTTGCTCTCTACAACTGATACGCCCCATGGCTAAATATTGTCTGCTAAACCGATGTTGAACCTTACTACCGTTGAAATTATGGGCACCTGCCATTCCCCGGGGCAAAGACATAGGTGACGTTACCTATTCTCCATTTCCCTGCAAGCATTTTTTGAATATCTATGGGATAATAATTCTTGGTGCCGGTATAATCCGTTATTTCCAAATAGTAGCCTCCTTGATAGTCCAATACTTGCCAATCCCCTTCGTTTTCCGCTACACCAGCGCCATAGGCCCTATTATTTCTGTTGCTTGTATGCTGCGTACCCTTAACCGTGTAGGAACCATCATAGGAATACTGATATCTGCCGTTGGGGCAGAAATCGATATACGTAATGGCACTAGCCGAATTATCGCTCAAGTAAGAAGACTCTGAGTAGGTCACCAATTGACTCCCATTAATATAATTTGTCAGTTTCTCCACATCACTTTGCGCAGTTACCTTAACCGCGACAAAAGTGAACGTGAGGAGAACTAACGTTCGGTAATTTTTTCTGACTATTTTTTTCATCTTATTCATGTGCTTTGCTTCCTAAGGAAATTCATTGCTAATTGATGGCAAGGAAATACTCCTTTGAATGTGCAGACTCCCATCACTAAAGATGTTATGGAGTCTGCATCAAACCAAAAACTGATCTACATCAACAAAAAAACAATGCCTAAATAATTACACCTGTGGTGTTAATCTCAAATAGGGCTTTACTGTTTTAAATCCTTTGGGGAACCGTTTTGTTGCTTCTTCATTGCTTATTGAAGGTAAAATGACACAATCATCGCCTTTCTTCCAATTGGCAGGGGTCGCCAACATCTCGTATTCGGTAAGCTGCAGCGAATCTATTACCCTCAATAGCTCGTCAAAATTTCTTCCCGTAGCAGCGGGATACGTAAGTATCAGCCTCACTTTTTTGTCGGGGGCGATAATGAAAACGGAGCGCACCGTCATCGTGGAATCCGCATTGGGATGAATCATTCCGTACAAACTGGCAATCGTTCTATCCGCATCGGCAATCAATGGGAAATCGACACTTGCATTCTGGGTTTCCTCGATGTCCTTAATCCACTCGAAATGGGACTCCAGGGAATCCACACTAATGGCGGCTAGTTTTATCTTGCGTTCGTCAAATTCATTTTGAAAGTTGGCCATTGTGCCCAACTCCGTGGTACATACCGGGGTGAAGTCAGCTGGATGTGATACCAACATCCCCCAATTTTCACCCAGCCATTCATGGTAATCCATCCTTCCTTTTGTTGTATTCGCTGTAAAGTTTGGGGCAATGTCCCCCAATCGAATCGCATTCATGTGTTCCGTATTTTGATTAATAAATTCCTTGTTATTCATTGTGCTCTCCCTTTATGAACAGTTCTGAACAGCACTTTTGTCATTGTGTACAACGCCAGTACCCATCCCTTCCTCCCTTGACCAAAGACAGAAGATTATTGCTTTCTGCTTGGTTGTATTCCGTTAAACAATGCTTGTTTAAATGGAACCTATGGGATGAATGGCGGTTCAGTACGAATTGCTATCGCAAAGGGAATGGTTTGGAATCAAAAAGCTATAGTCGTTTACAACCATTTTCTTTTAGTCAAATACCTGTAAAACAAATGGTTTAAAAAGCATGATGTTGTCCGTTATCATGGCATCAATCCCTTTATCGTCCTGGAAGATTTCCCAACAAAAACAGTGTCTTCCGGAATAAAGGAGCTAAATCCCGTTCGCTTGGTATTACGTCCGCTTTTCCTATTTGAGCGCCTTTTTTGTTGCCGTTCCCATCATTTTTTACGGTCATTCGAGGCCTCGAGCTATTTTTAGCAATCGTCTTACCATATCGACATACAGAATTTTGTATCCCTTAAAATTGTGGGTGAGGGTATTGGGAAATACTTTGTCTTTGATGTGGTCCTTGGTTTCCAGGGATCAAAACTTAAACTCTGCGGTAAAAACGGCATGGAACAAGGTATTGTCCAAACCACTTTCCACCAAAAAAGCCCCTGGGAAAATAACGTTGGCCTCCAACTCCAAAGCAATAAAACCATTTACTTCAAAACTTGCTATGGAACCGAGTTGATGTCCTATAAATCGTTCTTCATTTACGGAAGGGTATTGCAAATTCAATGGCGGACCATACACCCCATCCTGTCTTGACAACCGCCAAAAAGCGACATAGTCAAACTGAAAGGTGAAACGTCCCATGGACATGTCAACATACGGATGGATATCAAATAGGTTGGAAGGCCCTATTCGGGCCACACGGCCAAAGTAAGCACCCCTTGGGTAGAGCCCATCGAAGGTATTTAGGGTCGTATCCGTATTGCTGGTGTCGCCACTTATGGCCTCTGTTTTCAGTCCAATGGAACTATTCGTCACCAAAAAGGGATGTTCAATATTGAAGGAGACCGTCCATGCCCTGATGTCCTGCTCACCAAAACGCCCGGTCTGGAATACAAATTCATTGTTGTACCTCAATTTGTTCCAATTCCCGAAATGTCGCAATCCCAAACTCAGTCGATTGTCATCGGCGGTACCCGAATCCCAGGTTTTGGCTTCCTCCTCTTTGTAAATCATGTAGATATCCGTGCTCGTTCTGCGGTTCCAATGTTGCGTCCAGTAAACCGCGCCCAGCGACTCCTGAAAATTGAGCGCCTCATTGTCAAATACCCATTGTCCCACCCGAACCGGAACAGCGTAAAAAGTGGTGAGCTCGCTGTTTTGGTCCTGATACTGCAATTGTGCCATATCAAATGACAACCGAACGTTTGGTCCCTCCCGAACATCAATCAAACGGCCGCTTCCCAGGCGCATGTTTTGACGGCCTACCAACATACGCCAATTGGTATTGAAATGATATTGTGCAAACAACTGGTTAAAACTTAACTCGTCCCGGTCAACGGGAGCCAGGTTTTGTTTGCTGGTCATTAAACTGGAATTCAGCTCTGCAAACAATTCGAATGTATTGGCAAATTTTAGATGGGAGTGGAACTGGAACCGGTTCAAAAACCAAATGTCATCCTGGTCCACTTCCGTTGCGAATTCCTCGTTGATAAACGCTTCCGATTGAAACCGGTAACTGCCCCCAAAACTTAGCTTACTTTCCTTGCCGATTTCGATTTGCTTTAAATTTTCATAAAGGCCGTTTTTCCCATCGGAAGGAATGTCAATGACATCATTCTGCCGCAATAAACTAAAATCAAGTACTTTTTTACCTTCTTCTTGCGCCTGCATCCATAAAACAGCGCCAAAGAAAACAGTAGCTATTTGAGATAAGGTCTTCACTTCAGAATCTCCGAATCAATAAAACGCCAGCGACCAAGAGAAGTACCCCAAACAATCGCTGCCAATTGATTTGCTTTACGGGAAGGCCCAGAAGTCCATAATGGTCCACCACCAGGGATACCGCCATTTGTCCTGCAACTACCAAAACAAAAGTCAGGGCCACGCCTAAACGTGGTGCCAAAATGATGACTGCGGCAACATAAAATGCCCCCAAAATCCCAGCTATCCATACCACTGGAGAAACCGTTTTGGTCTGTGCAATGGTCGAAAAATCAAATTTTAAGACAAAGAGGTAAACCAGTAATCCTACGGTACCGATCAAAAAGGAGGCAAAAGCGGCAAAAATGGGCTGGTGGACCGATTTGCCCAACTGTACGTTAAGCCCTGCTTGAAGTGGTAAAACCGCTCCGGCAACAATGGCGAAAATGACGAAAAAGAGCTGTGTTTTCATTGGTTGATTTTCTTCTCAATTATGGCATCCAGGGAGTATTTGCCCGAACCCAAAATGATGAGCGCAATAAACACTATGGAATAAATCAAAGGGGTATCCTGAACTTTTGCCGGGTCAGCTGCATGAACTATGAACAGACCACTAAGGGTAATTGAAATTACGGCAAAGGAAGCCCATCGCGTAAACAGACCCAACATGACCAAAAGAGCGCAAAATACATTGGCGAAAATGGCATAGTAAGCAGAAAAAGTCGGTCCAAAACCTGTAGGGTCGGGAATATGTGCCATGGTCCCCTCCAAATCCATCAACTTTGGCCATCCGTGGGTTCTGATAAGTGCAAAACTTCCAAAAAACCTCAAGAACAAAAGCCCCAACCCCGAACGCGTATTGGAATCGGTCGTGGCAATTGATTTTTTTATAAATAATGTTAAAGCGTTCATTTTCAAAGTGTTTTTAATAGTTTTTCAATGTCGGTTATGAGACGTTGTGTATCCGCATCATCCAGTCCATCATAGTAGCCACGTATTTGTTGATTGTGGTCGACCAGGACAAAAGTGCCATCATGAACCAGGTTTCGTTCTCCAGCAAATTCATCATTATAAGCCATGACCTTGTACCCTTTTGAAATGGCAAAAATCCCTTCCGGATTTCCGGTCAATAACTTCCATTGGTTTTCTTTGATGTTATAATTTTTGGCGTAACGCAATAGTACTTCCGGAGTGTCATTGGCACCATCGATGGAAAAGGACAAAATCTCTACCTGTCCATTGCCCTGAAAATGGTCTTGAACCGTTACCAAATGGCTGGTCATTTTGGGACAAATGGTTGGACAACCCGTAAAAAAGAAGTCCACTACCTGAATTTTTTTCTGGGTCGATTTCCTATAAACTGCCCCCGTCTGAGTCACCAACGGACTCCAATTGGGAAGTTCCACCGAAGCTTGCCCCAAAACGGGGGGTACTTCGGTGGCATCACCAATAGTATTTTGGCAAGACCAAAGAAGGACCAGGAAAAATCCTATCCAAAGTCCTGCACTAGGCGTCCTCATAATTCAGTTTTAGGGAGATGTTCTCCAACTTCAATATTTCGTCAGGGATATTTCGATTGGGCAGCGGCACCGGCTGAAAGACTACTTGGATGTCTTTTTCGGCCTCAATGGCATCGGCAATGTCCTTCTCAATTTCTATCTGCAAATGCACCCCGTTTTGGAGCAAAACACTATCCAGATCTAAAATGGGCAGGATGGTAAAGGTACCGGTGTACTTGCTTTGGCGTTCCCCATTTCCATCATACTCAAAAAATACACGCGCGCAGTAGGGTTGATAGGGCAATTGGGCCCTTTCAAAATGTAAGATCACATGGGTACGCTCCTTGTTCACCATTTCCGTATAAATGGCATCGGTCTGTGACGTATTTAAGTTCAACGGTGCTACACAGTCCACTTGTGAAGCTTCCCGAACAGGTTTGTCCGCTTCCTCATAGGGGTTACAGAAGGTTGGGTTCAAATCCAGATCGTGAAAGGTATAGCCCAAATCCTCGGTATTCAACAACTCCTTGATCTTAAAAGCTACCGGCGTGCCATTTCCATCAGTGGCGAACAAACGTTTTTCCAACCATTCCGCATCTTCCGGCAACGTATTGTTTGGGCTGTAGGTTTGCCAAGCTTCCCAAATACGGTCGCAATTACCATGGTGGGCGTAGAAAATGGGGTCAAAACCGGATTCGGTAAAAGTGGCCATCTGACCGCCGATCCAGTTATGGATATTGTTATGGAACGATTGCTCCGCCAAACCATCCAATTGGGCTTCGCCGCGTTTTTTGATTGCTGGATAACCTCCAAAGGTTTTGTAGTGTTCCGCCCGAAATCCAGCACCAACATTGATAAAATCCTTGGGAACCTCATCGGTAGCCTTTACCATTCGTGTCACATTGTACAGCGGATTGCTTTCATCTCCCCAGTAGTGTTCCGGAATATAATTGAATTTGGTCCAGTCCCAATAGTGTAGTGCCAGGGTTGGTTCTTGCACCGCTTTTTGTAGTTTCTGCTCCATGGACCAGAGATACAAACGATGCCAGGGCCATACATACCAATTGTAGTGTACTTGGTTGGCATAAATACTGGTGGCACAAAAAGTGGCGTGCAACATACCCTGGGCCTGCCATCCGGACGGATCCAGGGGTGAAACTTCCGAACGCTTTTTTAAGATATTGAGGGCATCTTTAAAAACTTTGATCTCCGCATCATCAACGGGAATGTCGGCGATGTTCCTTCGAACGGCCAAATTGCCGCTCGATTTGACTCCTGTTGTTTCCTGTGGACCGGTTCCGTTTTTACACGCACTGACCGATGTGGCTGCGAGGGGAAGGGCGGAAAGCCCCAAAGTGGACCACCCCATTTTTTTTAGAAAATCCCGGCGTTGCGGGTGATTCATTTTCATTGGTGATTCGATTTAAAGAAAACGGGCGGTCAAGGACCGCCCGTTTTGGATTTGGTTTATTCTTGAATGAACTGTAGGTCAACGACCAATTTTACCTGTTCGGCAACCACAACGCTTCCCGCTTCGGTAACCGCACTCCAGGCAAGGCCAAAATCCTTTCGGTTCAGCGTGCCGGTAATTTCAAATCCAGCCTTGGTTTGGCCATAAGGGTCAACCGCTATGCCGTTAAATTCCACATTCAACGCAATGCTTTTGGTGATATCACGAACGGTTAGATCGCCCATCATTTTTTCGCCGTCAAAGGCCGTGGAGGTAAAGGTCATTTCAGGATACGCCTCCGCATTGAAAAAGTCATTTGACCTTAAGTGGTTGTCCCTATCGGCATTTTTGGTGTTGATGCTCCCTACGGTTGCCACGAAATCAAATTCCGCATCCTTAAAATCATCCGATGCTGTGGTCACGGTGGCGTTGAAATCCTCAAAGTGGCCCGTTACCGTCGAAATCATCATGTGTTTTACCTTAAACCCAATCTCCGAGTGGGCCGTATCTAAATTCCATTTTGTTTTTATTGCTGTTTCCATAGTATATGATTTTTATAAATTGTTGTTTTAAAGAATATGTTTAACTCAAATACAGTTTTCTAAAGTCCCCTGTACGATATAGCGGAGACCAATCTGGCGCAACATCTGGTAGGGGAGCCGGTGCATACCTTTCAAAAGCATCGTATGCGTGCACTACAGTACCCCCAACAGCGGTCAACTTGGCATGCGTGCGGGGTATCAAGGCATCCGGCACTTCCATAACATCCTGGTTGAGGATGGTAAAATCGGCCAATTGCCCTTCTTTAATGGCTCCTTTGCGCCCTGTATCTCCAGTAAACCACGCAGATCCCGTTGTCCATAATTTGATGGCTTCCTCCCTGGTCAGAATATTATCTTCCCCATACATCTGTCTTCCTCCCCTGGATTGCCCTGTGGCCAACCAATGGATTGAGTACCATGGGTTGTACGAACTAACACGAGTGGCATCGGTTCCTCCACCAACGGGAATGCCCATTTTCAACATCTTTTTGATTGGTGGGGTTTGCGCTAATTTGGCTGCTCCATATCTCTTGACGAAGTCTTCGGCCTGGTAAGCAATTCTGTTTTGAATGGCCACGCCCATGTTGAGTTTGGCGATACGTTCCAGCGTTTTTTCAGAGAAAGTTTCGCCATGATCGATAAATGTGCCCTTTGGAAGCTTGCCATCACCAGCTGCTGCAACCTCTTCATAAATATCCAATAGGATCTCTGCCGATTCGTTGTATGTGATATGTTGTCTCCAAGGCCAATTGTTCTCGGCCAATAGTTTATAAATAGGCATGGCAACTTCCTTGACATTGGATTCCAGATTAGGACGTTCTTGGGCAAAAATTTCATAATCATAGGCTGCCCATGCAATATTTTCACCCCCACCAATGAATCGGTACATATCATCACCATCACCCGGTTTTATCATCCCTATCCACTTTTTATAGTCCTCATATTCACGTCCTCCAACTTGAGGAAAAGTGTGGATGCCAACCCTTACTGTAGACAGCCCTTGTTTGTGGACATCACCTATGACGTCATACGCATCAGGATACTGCATACCGCCACCTCCGGCATCAGAAATAGAGGTAAGGCCCAATACATTCATTTCATTCATAAAATGACGGGTACCCAGTATTTGTTGTTCCTTGGATTTTGCAGGTAGTTTGGTCAATGTTTTATACATGATCAAGCCAGAAGGGGCCGCTGTAATGATACCCGTGGCCCTACCATATCTGTCTTTTTCTATCCTTCCTTTGTAGTAGAGGTCAATGGGTTCACTATCATAGTTTAGGACTTCAACGGCCTTTTTGTTCAGCATGCCGTAGGCATAGAGGTAAAAAATATAAACCGGATGGTTAGGGGCCACCTTATTTATTTCCTCTAAGGTTGGCATGCGTTTTTCTTTGAACTGCTCCCATGAAAAACCGCCAACCACTCTTATCCACTGTCCTTTTGGTGTATGTCTAACCTCTTCGGCGAGCATGGCCAGGGCTTCCTCCACAGAAGTAACCCAATCCCATCGCAACTCCAAACCGTAATGCAATCCTTCACGAACACCATGGGTGTGGGAATCATTTAAACCTGGTATTACCCTATGGTTTTTTGCATCAATAACTTTGGTCTTTCGCCCTATGAGTTCAGAGACGGCGTTATTGGAACCAACCCTGTAATAGACCCCATCCTTAATGGCAAATGCTTCTGCGGAAGGGGTGTTGGGGTCTATAGTGGTTACCTTGGCATTTCTTACCACTAAATCAGCAGACCCTTTAATTTGGGAAAATCCATTTCCAAGTAAAGAGGGCATAACAAGGGTAGAGGCTCCGGCAGCAAGCGATCCTTTAAGAAAGTTCCTGCGATCGATGTATTTTTTATTTAATTTTTCCATGGTGTTTTTTGATAATTGTTATGGTGAATGCAAGTGTTCGTTAGAATGATTTTTGTTTCGCTATTTCAGGGCAAATTAAATTCACCCGCCATCGGCTTTGTTTTTCGATAGCGGGTTTTGTTTTTAATGATTGCCTTCGCCTTCTTTGGCCCATTTTTGCATGGTCTTGATGTAGTCAATACCCAAACCATAGGCCCCACCATATCTTTTGGCAAGCTCGTTCACTTGTATATATTGATCGGAGCGCGCCCAATCCCTGTAGACTTCCAACATATATTGCATTGAAGTCATCGGAATGACTCCGGCCTGGATCATTCTCGCCATGGCCATGTCATGTGCTTCTTGTGATACCGCCCCAGAGGCATCGGAGATAACATAGACTTCGTAACCATCTTCAAGAGCCGACAAGGCAGCAAGATTGATACATACTTCCGTCCAAAGGCCCGCCATTACGAGCTTTTTCTTTCCAGTAGCTTCAACGGCCTTCACAAAATTCTTGTCTTCCCAAGAGTTCATTGTTGTTCTATCGATGTAGGTGGACTCATCGGGGTAGTATTCCCTGATTTCTGGGAAAATCGGGCCCGAAAACTGTTTTTCGGCCACTGTGGTAATAATCGTGGGCACTTCAAAAAGTTTTGATGCGCCAGCAATTAAACCGGCATTGTTGCGCAATTCCTCAATAGGCTGCGACTCTACCGCAAATGCCATTTGACCTTCATGATCGATAAGAAGCAAGGCATGGTTTCCTGGATGTAATACTTGCTCCGCTGCATTTGCCGGATCATTTACTGGATTTGGGGCGTATTGCGTCCATTGTCCAAAGGTTTGGGCACTTACAAATAGTGCTAACATGAATACATTAAAGGTTCTCATTTTAAGTTTAATTAGTGTCATTTTTGACTGTTATACGTGTTTTAAATTTTCTTTTTGGTCCTTAAACTGTTTTGCGCAGTGGAGTTGAGGTAAACCTTCTCCTAAGGCGATTGTACAGTCCTAAGTTTCGTTTTGTTTCAGTACAGTTGAATCCCTACAGGTTTCTATTAATCGAATGGTTCCCATTTTTAATCCTTTCTGGTTATAGGATAACTGTTCAACTCTTTTTTAAAGGTCCATGGGGACCTCCATCAGTAACAACTCGGTATTGGCATCGGCTGAGATTTCCAGATTTTCGATATCCCAGAGTCCAAAGCCATCCCTTTCTTCCAGTTGTTGGCCATTGATGGTCACCTTACCTTCAAGGACAAAGGCATATACCCCATTGTTTTTGGCATCGTTCACTTGATAATGCAATGAGTTGCCTTCTTCCAGGGAAGTCATATGGAACCATGCGTTTTGGTGGATCCATACCCCGGCATCATCCGCATTGGGGGAAAGAATCTGTTGTAACGTATTTTTTCTGTCCTCCAGATTAAGGGTAATCTGGTCATATCGTGGTTCAACTCCCTGCTTATTGGGAACTACCCAGATTTGGAGAAATTTTACCTCTTTGTTCTTATTGGCGTTGTATTCGCTGTGAAGGATTCCGGTTCCTGCACTCATCACTTGTACATCGCCCTGTTTAATGATCGCGGAAGTACCCATACTGTCCTTGTGTTCCAAATCGCCTTCCAGCGGAATGGAGATGATTTCCATATTGTTGTGTGGATGGGTACCAAAACCCATTCCTGCGGAGACCACGTCATCATTCAATACCCGAAGTACGCCGAAATTCATTCTCTCGGGATTGTAGTAGTTGGCAAAACTGAACGAGTGGTGGGACTTTAACCAACCATGGTTGGCCTTACCCCTGGTATCTGCCTTATGTAATACGGTAGTTGCTGTTTTTGTTTCCATTGTTTTAATGTGATTAAATCCTATTTGTTTGACATTTGTTCCATGATCCGAAGAAGGGCCCGAGGTCTTGAGATAGTTGCCCACTCCAAGTGCGGCTAAAATCCCTCCCCAAGACAACTGTTGTAAAAAATCCTTTCGTTTCACGTTTTTGTTTTTTTTTGATGCCATACTATAGGCCAATGCTGTGCCAAAAATGTATCTATCTGAAAAACAATATTTTAAAAGGATCTGCAGAATTAAATTTTTATCCCTAATTGTAGACTTTTCTGTTATATGAGAAATATTATGTTTATTTTAACAGCAAAAACTTTAAACAAATGAGTGAGGATATTCCTTTTCAGGTGTTCCGGGAGCAATTTTTTAAAAACCTTCCTTATAAAATTATGTGGATGGATGAGTCCGGCAAGATCATTTATGCCAACAGCAAATTTTTAAAGCGTCTCGGCTATACCCGAAAAGAGGTTGAAAAGCTTAGCATATTTGATATAAATCCCACCTCTACGCAGGATAGTTGGCAAACCCATTGGCAAAAAGTACGCGAGGAAGGTGTGTATAGCTTTAAGGCTGTTCATCAAACCAAAAAGGGAGAATTCTATGATGTGGAGATTTCTTCCCATTTTTTCTCAAATAATGGAAAAGAAATCATAGCGGCCATTGTCAACGACATTTCCGAATCGAGCTTTTACAAGAATCTATTGAACCATGCCGAACGGATGGCCAATGTTGGAGGATGGAAACTGAACCTGCAGGACGGCTCCCTGGTGGTTACCAAACAGGCCCTTGAGATTTTTGAAACCGATAACAAAGAAGACCTCTTACCGGGAAAAGTAATCCATTTGTTCCAGGAATCGGAGGAACTCAAAACCTTATTGAGCAAGGCCATCCGTAACGGTGCCTCTTATGATGTGGTCCTCACCATTAATGGTGTTGCCGGGCATTCAAAATATGTCCGTTGCGTTACCGAGCCCATTGTACAAAAAGATAAGATCGTCAAAATCATTGGTACCTATCAAGACGTCACCCCCCAAAAAGAACATGAATTGGGATTAAAACTTTACAAAGAGATCATTGACAATGCCCCGGATTTGATTTACATCTGGGATATCCATGGCAAATTATTGCAGTACAACGAGGCCGTTCCCAAAAATCTTGGGTATGCAAAAAGTGAACTTAATGATTTTTATATCTATGATCTGGATGAAAAAATCACCCCAGAATGGTGGAGGGAGCATTTTATGGAACTAATCGAAAAGAAAGTGTTGAATTTGGATTGGTTGATCACGAGAAAGGACTTCACAAAATTTCCTGCCAGTATAACCGCAAACCATTTAACATATCAAGGGCAAAACCTGAACTGTGCCATTATTAGGGATGTCACCCAAAAAAACAAAAGGGACAAGGCGCTTTTTGAGGCCCTGGAAGAAATTAAATCCCTTAAAACACAACTCGAAATTGAAAACGAATACCTGAAGGAGGAGATAAAGCAGGAGGTAAATTTTGATAATATCATCTGCCAAAGTGATGAATATCGGGAAGTGCTTGAAAAAGTTAATCAGGTAGCCCCTACGGACACCACAGTTCTTATTACCGGTGAATCCGGGACCGGAAAGGAATTATTGGCCCGCGCCGTTCATGACAACAGTCAACGAAAGGAAAAGCCATTGATAAAAGTGAATGCCGCCACATTGCCTTCCGAGCTCATTGAAAGTGAATTGTTCGGACACAAAAAAGGAGCCTTTACCGGGGCCACCGAAAACAAGGTTGGTAAGTTTAGCCTGGCCGACGGGGGAACGATATTTTTGGATGAAATTGGCGAGTTGCCGTTGGATTTACAACCGAAATTATTACGTGTTATCCAAGAGGGTGAATTTGACCTTTTGGGCGGAACCAAAACGGAAAAGGTCAATGTGAGGATTGTTGCCGCTACCAATCGGAATTTGGAAAAAATGGTCAAGGACGGGAAGTTTCGGGAAGACCTTTTTTATCGCCTGAACGTCTTTCCCATTCATAACATTCCGCTTCGTGAGCGCAAGGACGATATTCCCTTATTGGCGCAATACTTTTTGAAAAAATATTCCGCACGGGCCGGTAAATCCTTTAAGCGATTGAGCAAAAAGACCATCGCCGCTTTGATGAACTACACCTTTCCAGGAAATATCAGGGAGTTGGAGAACCTTATCGAACGTGCCGTCATTATTGAAAACGGCACCATTTTGAACCCCGGCACCTGGATTCCGAATGGTGGGGCCGCGGAATTCAAGGAAGACCTCAAATCGTTTGAGGCCATGCAGCGCGATTATATCATCAAAGTATTGGAGAAAACCAATTGGCGGGTCAGTGGTCCAAAAGGTGCTGCGGCCATTTTGGATATGAAGGACAAAACCCTTTTTGCCAAAATGAAACGATTGGGGATTGAGAAGGAAGTCCGTTTAAAAAAATCCTGATCAAAGAATTCAATATCCGAAACCGCACGGAATTCCCTTTTATCCTAATTTTCATCAGCATCCTTTTGTTGTACCAACCCTTTGGTAAGTTCATTTAAGGTCGCTACTTTTTCCTCAAAGCCACCCTTAAGGGTTTTCCGATATGTGTTGAGGTTTTTAACCAGGTCATCCACCTTTTCCGGGAGCACATCTTCAAAGAATTGGCGTAACCTTTTTGCAGTGGTCGGTGACTTTCCATTGGTGGATATGGCTATTTTAACATTGCCTTTGGTCACAATACCGCCCATATAAAAATCGCATAAGGGCGGATTGTCCGCAACATTGACCAAAATGGCCCGCTTTCTACAATCATTGTAGACCTTTTCGTTGATTTTGGGCACGTTCGTAGTGGCAATGACAATGTGTTTGTTTTTCAGCAAACGTCTCCGGTAGTTGCCCTTGGTCATTGTTATATTGTGCCTTTCCGCCAGGGCAATTGTTCCTTCCCGATACATAGGTGAAATCATTTCCACCCTTGCGTTTGGACTGGATTTTAATAAAAAAGTCAACTTTTCCTCGGCGACATATCCGCCGCCAACAATAAGTACGTTAAGGTCACTTACCTTTAAAAAGACGGGATAGAGTTCATTCCGTTCCATCGACCATTTCCTTTTTTTGGTTTAATCTATAGTTGATGGTAACCCGGGTTCCTTCGTTTGGTGCAGAGTTAAAAAACAATCGCCCGTTGATGTACCCAATGCGTTCTTTCATAAAGAATACGCCCATACCCCCTTCGCTATTGTTCTTTGGAGCCCCTTTTAATGTAGTTGGGTCAAATCCTTTGCCATCATCATCAATTACAACGCTCAATAAATCATCGGTCAAATTCAACGTGACCAAAATATAATTGGAATCCGCATATTTAATGGCATTATTGACTGCTTCTTGGGTAACGCGATAAATGTTGGTCTCTGCCAGCGAGTCAAATCGAATGGCATCCTTCACCTTGTTCTCAAATAGGATGTTTTTACCAGTAAGTTTGCTGAGTTCCCGGGTCATTTTCTGCAAGGCAGGGAAAATCCCATGGTCACCCAATTCCGGTGGGGTGAGGTTGAAGGTGGCGGTTCTTACCCCTTTGATCAGTTCCGAGGCCAACTCCTTTAAATAGGTGATTTTTTCCTCGGTTTTTTCCTGCTGCTTGGAATCGATGGACTCAATATTGAATTTTAATGCGGTAAGCATTTGCCCAATGCCATCATGGATATCTTTGGCAATGCGCTTGCGTTCTTCTTCTTGTCCCGCTACTATTTGGCTCGCTTGAAGCTGTTTCTGCTGCATAAGGTCCTCATAGTTTTGCTTGGTCAATTGTTCAATTTTATCCTGATGTTTTTTGCGTTCCGTGATGTCCGAGCACAAAATAAGAATGCTCTGCTTCTCACGTGATTGATAAATGGGGATTATGGACATATCCAACCAAATACGTTCATTGGTTTTCGTGGTTATTTCGATTTCCTCGGTGCGGATGTTTTTGCTTCTTGAGCTCAAAATTTCACGTAGATACTGTTGTTGCCCTTCGTCTTGTGTCAAGATTTCTGAAAGATGGGCATTTCCTATCAACTTTCGTTCCCCCAATAGGTTCAAAAACTTTTTGCTTATAAATACTACATTACCATCCATTCGTATGCTTGCAAAAAGTGCTGCATTATCAATCGCAAAATTGAGTTCCTGAAGTTCCCGGAGGGATTCTTCCTTCTCCTTGAAGATTTTTTTAATCTTTTTATTGTCCTCTTCGGACTGGATCCGTCCTTGCAATAAATTGGCTATCGTTTCCCGTATCTGAATGGACAGCGGCCTAAAAATAAAAAGCACCTCCAGCAATAGTATCAAAAGTGAAACCCCCAGCAAAATATACTCTTTCAACTTCAGTTGCTGTAATTGCTGTTTGCTGATGGCATCATACGCATTCACGATGGCATCCATTTTTTGAAGAAACTGTTTCTCGTTGGATAAAATTCTTTGGAGTTGGGGCTCAATATTTGGGGGCAGGGAATCGTTTGTTGAGCCAAAAGCTTCCAAAATTTCATTGGCCGAGGCGACCATGGCCGTATGGTGGGGCGACACATCCTGAAAAAGTGCCAGTATCAAAGCATTTTCCTCCTTGGGCAACCCAATACTATCATTGCCGTTTTGTAGCCCTTCATGTGATACTTTCCACACATAAAGCGTGGTTTTTAACTCCTGTAACACCTTTTCCTTTTCGAGCGCTGACGCCGAAATTGTACTTAACTGAAGTGCCTCTTTGACCAATTTTTGACTATAGGCGCGTTGTCGCCCCGCTACATTGATCACCCGTGAATCATCCAATTGGGAATCCAAGTGTTGTTGGATCAATACTTGGGCAATAATTACCGTTAGGGCAATTGCCGCCAATGCCGTCAAATACCACTTACGAACGCGCAGAAACGTTTCCGTATCCAAGCTGCGATGTAATCCGTTTGTGTTCTTTTCTTCGGTCTGTTGCATGGCAATAAATTACGCCAGGGCCTTGGCTATCAAATCGCCCCCCCTATTGGAGAAATCCAGTTGTAAGGCAGATTGTTGTCCTTTCCCGGACATCTTTTTCCAGGTCTTTTGTAATATGGAAATGATTTTATCATCATCGTGTTTTACCAAAAAAGGCTCGTAATAGTATTTTAGGAAAACCAAACATATCACGTCTTCCAAGGTTTGGGTTTCTTCATCCCTCTTCAATTTCTTTTTGAGCAATAGGAAGGTGACCCGATCGATCAGCTGCTTTTCGTAACCTATCTTGGCCAAAATGTCACTGGCTTTTTGGGCATGGAATTTTTTCAGTTCCTGTCGCCACTGCAAATAGCCTACCCGATTCATCTCGTACGATTCCCGGGGAATTTCCCACCGGCAAATATGTTGACAACGGGCAGTGAGTTGCAAAGCTTCCGACGCTTCTGGTTCAAATTCGTTGAGCACCGCGGTCATCCGCCTGGCATAAAGCAGTTCCTTGGGATAGGTTTTCCCTTCAAATATTTCGGTATTTGGGTCTTTGGCATTGGCCGCATCAAAAAATTCAAATGCCTTGCTCAGTTTTTGGGAAGCCTCCATGACAAGGGTTTTTCTTTGAAGTGATTTAAACTTTTTGCGTTTAGGCGAAAATTAGGCATTTTTTGACCATTTGAAAGCGTTTTTGAGTTGCATAGCAGGGCTATGGAAGGAAAAAAAGAAGAAAAATGGGCAAAAAAGGACAATTTTTTAGCAAATGGAAAAAGTTTAAATCACTTCTTTATTCCGAAAAACCAAGATACACAAATCCGTCCTCAATTTTTACGGGATAGGTCGCAATCGCTGGCAAGTCCCCATTCAGATTTTCCCCACTCTCCAATGAGAATGTTTTTTTGTGCAATGGGCAGGCCACTTTGGCAATACCCTCGGCATCACCGATCATTCCTCGGGAAAGCACCATTTCCATTTTATGGGGACATAGATTTTGACAGGCGTACCAAACATTTTTTCGCGCAAAATTGAAGATGGCTATTTGCTTGTCCCTGTATTTTACACACGCTCCGCCATTCTCCGGAATGCTTTTAACGGTACACGCCTTGAACCATGTTGTTACTGCGTTTGTATCCGTACTTTGGTAGGCTTCTAACACTGCTTCCATTTTTATCGTTTTAAGTGGCCCAGGCTTCGGGCTTTTTTTGTTCGCGCATGGGTACAAAAACCATATGGTCATCACGATCTTCGGTATTCACAAAATGCTGAAAACGTTTTCTGATTTCATCGTTTTCCACGGCTTGCTTCCACTCACATTCATAACGGTCGACCAAGGCCTGCATTTGCAATTCCAGTTCATCCCCAAGACACAGACTGTCTTCGACCACAATCCGTTTTAATTGCTCAATACCCCCCTCAAGCTTTTCCAACCAGGCTGCGGTTCGCATTAAGGGTGCCGCGGTACGGATGTAGTACATTAAGAAACGATCCAGATATTTAATCACCGTTTTATTGTCTATTTGTTCTGCCAGCAACAACGCGTGCTTGGGTTTTGCACCACCATTTCCACATACATAAAGGTTCCATCCCCCTTCCACGGCGATAACGCCAAAATCCTTACCACGGGCTTCGGCACATTCACGGATGCAACCGGAGACCCCGCCTTTTAATTTATGGGGTGAACGAAGCCCCTTATAACGTTCTTCCAGTTCGATGGCGAAGCTGACACTTTCATCCATTCCATAGCGGCACCAGGTAGAACCCACGCAGCTTTTTACGGTTCGTAAGGCCTTGCCATAAGCGTGGCCGCTTTCGAAGCCCGCAGCGATCAATTCTTGCCAAATCGCTGGAAGGTCATTCAGTTCGGCCCCAAATAGATCAATACGTTGCCCCCCCGTAATTTTGGTGTAGAGGCCGTATTTTTTAGCGACCTGTCCCAGGACAATTAACTTTTCGGGCGTAATCTCCCCACCAGGAATCCTGGGTACTACGGAATAGGATCCGTTTCG
The DNA here is from genome assembly GCF_023016285.1 of Muricauda sp. SCSIO 64092. Taxonomy (GTDB): domain Bacteria; phylum Bacteroidota; class Bacteroidia; order Flavobacteriales; family Flavobacteriaceae; genus Croceivirga. The sequence goes on along the minus strand of NZ_CP095413.1, from coordinate 2,491,834 downwards.
TTGAATATTGGCCAAAAAGCGGTCGTTTGAATCTTGGATTACCGCTTCCTTGTTGGCAGTATCGTTATAAATTGTTGCAAAGATCGAGGCCAGGGCAGGTTTACAAACCTCGCATCCATCCCCTTTTCCAACGGTATCCAAGGCTTCGTTATAAGAAGTAATACCCTTGACCCTCACTATGTCGTACAACTCCGCTCGGGTGTATTGAAAGTGTTCACAGATGACCTCCTTAACCACTTTTCCCATCGATTTTAAGGTCTCATTGACCAAATCCACCACCATTGGCTTACAGCCACCACAACCGGTAGTTGCTTTGGTACAGGAAACAATGTCCTTTAATGTACTGCTTTCCCCATTTAGAAGGGAATTGCAAATGTCACCTTTGGAGACACTTTCGCAAGAACAAATTTGGGCAGTATCGGGCAAATCCATGGCACTGCCAAGGGCAGCGCCCCCTTCACCACGCGCACCTACGACCAACTCCTCGGCATTTTCAGGAAGTGCCATCCCATTCAGGTACATTTGGTGAAGAATATTGTAATCCCCGGCATCCCCAACTAAAATTCCTCCCAATAAGGTTTTCCCGTCATGACTTACGTTGATACGCTTGTACAGTCGTTTTGTTTTATTCTCAAAAATGATGGAATGGCCCTTATCCGCTGGCATAAATGGTCTTCCAAAGCTCGCCACATCAACCCCGATCAATTTTAGTTTGGTGGACATATCAATGTCGTTAGGCATTACTTCATCGGTGTCGCCCATTATTTGATTGGCCGCAACCTTGGCCATATCATAACCCGGGGCGACCAGACCATAAATCATTTGGTTATAGAGCGCCACTTCGCCAATGGCATAAATGGATGGGTCTGAGGTCTGCATTCTGTTGTTCACTACAATGCCCCCACGTGTTCCCGTTTCCAAACCACAGGTTTTAGCAAGTTCGTCCCTAGGGCGAATTCCCGCCGAAATGATGAGCATGTCCACATCCAGTTTGTCATCCTCGCCAAACTCCATACCGGTAATGGCCCCATTGCCCAAAATTTGGTTGGTGGTTTTACTCAGGTGGATATGGATACCCAGGGACTCCAAGGTCAATTGTAGTACTTTACTACTTCGGGCATCCAATTGACGGGGCATAAGCTTGGGGGCAAATTCCACAACATGGGGCTCCAAACCCATGTCCAAGACCGCTTTTCCAGCTTCAAGTCCCAGTAGGCCCCCTCCAAGAATAGCCGTTTTCCCATTGGTTTTTTTATCCTTTACTTTTTCGGCATAGGCCATCATACCCTCCAAATCCTCAATAGTTCGATAAACAAAAACACCATCTTTTTCAACACCTTGTATGGGCGGCACAAAGGGCGCAGAACCCGTGGCCAAGACTAACTGATCATAGGTATGGGTTTCGCCGGATTTGGTTTGGATGGTTTTATTTTCTTTATCAATATCGCTGACATACTGGTTGGTAATCAACGCAATCCCATTGTCGCCGTACCACGAGGCTGGAGCAAGTTCCAATGACCTGGCATCCCGATTTTCAAAATAGGCACTTAAATGAACCCTATCGTATGCGGGCCGCGGTTCTTCGCCAAATACCGTGATGTCCAGTGCCCCCGGCTTGGCAAGGCCCACCAATTTCTCACAGAACTTGTACCCTACCATTCCGTTTCCAATGACTACTATCCGTTGCATTGCTTCGATTTTGAAAAGCAATATTACGTATTAATACTTATTTTTTATGTGATTATATCAAAATAATTACGTATTCTTGTTGCGGTTTTTGCAAATACCCCCGTATTTGATTATGGAGTTTAAAACGGATATACAGAAAAAAGTGACTTTGGTAGGAGCCGGTCCCGGCCGTGAAGACCTGATAACTATTGCTGGTTTACGTATAATTCAACAAGCCGATGTTATTTTATATGATGCATTGGTCAATCCAAAACTTTTGGATCATTCAAAACCAGGCGCACAACATATATACGTAGGAAAACGTAGTGGAAAACACAGCATATCACAAGTTGAAATCCATAAACTTTTACTGGAATGTGCACTCAGCAAGAATAGGGTAGTACGGTTAAAGGGAGGCGACCCTTTTGTTTTTGGAAGGGCTTCCGAAGAAATTGAATATTTGGAATCCTTCGGAATTTCGGTCGAGGTCATTCCTGGGGTCTCAAGTGCCATTTCGGTTCCGGGCGGTCAAGGTATCCCTTTGACCAAACGCGGGGTCAGTACCAGTTTCTGGGTCATGACGGCCACCACTAAGGATGGTAGCTTTTCCAAGGATTTGCAACTTGCTGCGAAATCCTCTGCCACTTTGGTGATTTTAATGGGCGTACGAAAAATTCACCAAATCGCTGAATTGGTAAGGGATTACCGGTCGGGGCTCACCCCAATTGCCCTTATTCAAAACGGAACGCTTCCCACAGAAAATTGTATCACAGCCACACTGAATTCCACGGAAAAGGTATTTAAGACCATCGATGTAAGTCAACCCGGCATCTTGGTTATCGGTGATGTAGTGGCCGACCACGCTTCCTTCTATGATGAGGAAATACAGCGCGTGTTGTATTCCTATTTATAATAGGTTTTTTAACCTGGTTAAAAGTCCTATCCTATTTTAAAAGTGCGTTTGTCAGCATTCAACCCAAATTCCAATCCTTGAATAATTATCGATTTCACAATTCAAAGGTCAAAGAATTTTAGACTGTCCAAAATCACGGCGGTTATTTTTTACTTTCCCAAAAACTACGTCAAATACGTAATTTATATTTCAATATAAGTATAAATACGTATGTATTATATGTATGTTTGCTTCGTACTCAAGTATTCACCTTTAAAAAAATTTGAATAATGAAAACAACACTGACAAAAACCTTAGGCCTATGTGTTGCCTTACTACTTGTTGCCTGTGGAGGCAAACAGGCCAAAAAGAGTGAAGCAACCGCTCAGGCCAATATTCCAACGACTTCATTGGAAATTGAGAAGCCACAATTGACCTTCGGCTTTATTAAACTGACCGATATGGCTCCCCTGGCCATCGCCAAGGAAAAAGGGTTTTTTGAAGAGGAAGGCCTTTTTGTTTCCGTAGAAGCACAGTCGAACTGGAAAAATGTGTTGGATCGGGTTATTGACGGTCAATTGGACGGTTCCCACATGCTGTCGGGTCAGCCCATTGCTGCAGGAGCGGGATTTGGTCGTCAGGCCGAACTGGTGACCCCGTTTTCAATGGATTTGAACGGTAACGGAATTACCGTTTCCAATGATGTATGGTCCAAAATGAAGCCCAACGTTCCCAAAAGTGCGGATGGCAAACCTATCCACCCTATTAAAGCAGACGCCCTTAAACCGGTAATCAGCACATACAAAAACAATGGAAAACCGTTTAAAATGGGCATGGTATTTCCCGTTTCCACCCACAACTATGAGATTCGTTATTGGTTGGCAGCTGCCGGAATCCATCCGGGCATGTACACCGCTGACAATGTACAGGGACAAATCGATGCCGAAGTACTGCTATCGGTCACCCCGCCACCACAAATGCCTGCTACATTGGAAGCCGGAACCATTTATGGCTACTGTGTAGGTGAACCCTGGAACCAACAAGCGGTATTCAAGGGAATTGGGGTACCCGTTACCACGAATTACGACATCTGGAAAAACAATCCTGAAAAGGTGTTTGTAATGACCAAAAAATTTGTGGATGAAAATCCGAATACGGCCATTGCGGTGACCAAAGCTTTGATTAGGGCCGGTAAGTGGTTGGATGAGCCTGGGAATCGTGCCGAAGCGGTAAAAATCCTTTCCATGCCCCAATATGTGGGTGCCGACGAAGTGGTCCTGGCAAATTCCATGACCGGGACTTTTGAATTTGAGAAGGGTGACAAGCGTTCCATGCCCGATTTCAATGTATTCTACAAGTACAATGCCACCTATCCTTTTTACTCTGATGGTATTTGGTTTTTAACACAAATGCGCAGATGGGGGCAAATTCCAGAAGCCAAACCCGCTTCATGGTATGAAGAGACCATCAAGGATATCTACCGCCCGGACATCTGGAAAAAAGCGGCCCATATGCTGGTTACGGAAGGTCATATTCCTGCCATGGATATTCCCGAAACCGATGGCTATAAACCCGCCACTTCAGATTTCATTGATGGCAATACCTATGATGCCAAGGACCCCATTGGCTACATCAACAGTTTTGAAATAGGAAACAAAGACGATTCCTCTTTATAAGAACCTCTTAAAGTTATCATCATGAAGCAAAGTGTGGTCGTAAACAAATCAGAAGAATTAAAAGTGGCAGGAATGCTCAAAACACTCCTGTCCAAAATCAACTTTACCTTGCCAAGGTTGGATGGCAAAGGACTGGTGCGCAACCTATTGATTCCCTTAGTATCCATAATCCTGTTCGTTGTTTTATGGCATTTTGGGGCCAAGGCATTGTTCACTATTGAGGCCGATTACAAAATACAAAAGGCACTGACCGAACAAGGTCAGGTAGCAGCCGATTTAATGCAAGCCTGTATCGGCTCAGGAGACATTAGTTGTCAACCCAACACCTTGCCCTCACCTGCTCAAGTTTGGGCTTCGTTCAATACCCTGATTGCCGACCATAAGGTCATTAGTGCCGATAAATTGGCCTTTAGGGAAAAAACGGCGGCCATCAACGAGAAACGAATTGCCCAGGGCAAAGATCCCATAACCTATACAGGGCGGCCCTCATTTGTAGACCAGATTTTCACCAGCCTCAAAACCGTATTTGCCGGTTTTGTACTGGCATTCCTGATTGCAGTGCCAATCGGGGTTATCATTGGATTGAGCAAAACGCTCCGAAATTCCTTCAACTGGTTGATCCAAATCTTCAAGCCGGTTTCCCCGGTAGTTTGGTTGCTTTTGGTGTTCATGATTGTTAAGACCATGACCAAGGATTCCAATCAGGACAGTGCTTTTATCATTTCGTTCATTAGTGTTGGTCTTTGTGCCATGTGGGCGACTTTGGTCAACACTGCAATGGGGGTTTCCTCAGTGGACAAAGATTACATCAACGTGGCCAAAGTCTTGAAATTGGGTCCACTTCAAAAAGTATTCAAGGTGATTTTACCCTCGTCATTGCCCTTGATCTTCACCGGACTTCGAATCACATTATCCGTAGCTTGGATGGTTTTGATTGCCATTGAGCTTTTGGCCCAGAGTCCGGGATTGGGGTCTTTTGTTTGGGAGGAATTCCAAAATGGGGCCAATGATTCGAATTCGAAGATCATTGTTGCCATGTTCGTCATTGGCATTATCGGTTTCTTGTTGGACAGGATTATGCTCATTATCCAGAATACGGTGTCGTTCAATAAAAATGCAACTGCTTAAACCCTGCAACATGGCGTATTTGGAACTAAAAAATATAGCTAAGGCCTACGGTGAAGGCACAAACAAAACCGAGGTGCTTGCCGACATCAATTTAAGTATCGAGGAAGGCGAATTCGTGGCCATTGTAGGCTTTACGGGAAGCGGGAAGACCACCTTGGTCAACTTGATCAATGGTCTTTTAAAGCCCACTCTTGGTGAAGTGCTTTTTAAAGGTGACCCCGTAGTGGACACCAGCCACGAACGAGGGGTCATTTTTCAGAACTATTCGCTGTTGCCGTGGTTGACCGTGGGTCAAAATGTAGCTCTAGCGGTTAGGGAGGCCTTCCCAAAAAACAGCAAAAAAGAGGTAAAGGCCAGGGTTAATGAATATGTGAAAATGGTGAACCTTTATCCGGCCATCAACAAACGGCCCAAAGAACTGTCCGGCGGAATGCGCCAGCGTGTGGCCGTGGCCAGGGCATTGGCGATGAATCCTGAAATGATCATCATGGATGAACCTTTGGGTGCGCTGGATGCCCTTACCCGGGGCAACCTGCAAGATGAGATTTTAAAGATTTGGAGCAAGGACAAGCGAACAGCACTTTTGATCACCAACGATGTGGATGAGGGCATTTATATGGCAGACCGCATTATTCCCCTCCGCCCAGGGCCAAACGCCACTTTAGGGCCCGAATTCAAAATCGATATTGAACGCCCAAGGGATAAAACCGAACTCAACGATAATCCAGAATATAAAAAGACACGTAACGCCATCATCGAATACCTCATGGGCATTGGTGAAGAGCGTAAATCAGCATCAAAAAAGGTTTATGTACTTCCCGATTTGAGTCCAAAAAGTGATGTGGCCTAATTCATACCCCAACAAAATGCAAGTAGAAGAAACAATAGAAAAAAAGTATCACCAGAACGGCATATGCTATCCCTCGGAAAAAATAATGTTGGATTTAAGGGATTTGAAAAAAATCTACCCGACCCCAAAAGGTGACTATGTGGTTTTGGAGCATTTGAACCTTCAAATCCTTAAAGAGGAATTCGTGACCATCATTGGTCATTCGGGTTGCGGTAAAACAACCATGCTTTCCATGATTGCAGGCCTGAATGCGATTTCAGGAGGAAATATTTCCGTGTTGGGCAACCCCATTAAAGGGCCAGGTCCTGACCGAGGGGTTATTTTTCAAGCGCCCAGCCTAATGCCATGGATGACAGCCTTGCAAAATGTGATGCTTGGGGTAAATCGGGTATTTCCCCATGCGACCAAAGGGCAACGAAAAGATATTGCCAAATACTACTTGCAAAAGGTAGGATTGGAATTGGCCTTCAATAAAAAAGCCACCGAACTTTCACAGGGCGAACAACAACGGGTGGGTATCGCCAGGGCATTTGCCATAAAACCCAAAGTGCTTTTACTGGATGAACCTTTCGGCATGCTGGATTCTTTGACTCGAGGGGAGTTGCAGGATATCCTTATTGAAATCTGGAACAAAGAAAAAATTACCGCAGTCATGATCACCCACGACGTTGACGAAGCCATTTTTCTGGCCGATCGCGTGGTGATGATGACCAGTGGCCCAAGGGCCAAAATTGGTGATGTACTCGAAATTGCCTTTGAGCGCCCGCGCTCCAGAAAAGCGGTTTTGGACCATGACGATTATTACAAATACAGAAAACACCTTATTGATTTTCTAGAACATTAATCAATCAAAATATTTAATAACCACTAACTCATTTACCTATGAAAAAGCAGTTTTTAATCCTAGGTCTGGTATTTCTATTGGCCCAATCCCTAAAAGCACAGTTTACCTTAGATGCCCAGTTTAGGCCTAGATCGGAGTATAGAAATGGCTTTCAATTTTTGCAGCAAGAAGGCGTCGATGCGGGTTTCGTGACCAATACCAGGGCAAGATTGGGTGCCAAATACAAAACACCATCCTACGAGATTTACATCAATATCCAGGATGTTCAAATTTGGGGCGAAAACCCCCAAATCTTGCCCATTGATGCCAACAATTCCTTTGCGCTTTTTGAAGCTTGGGGAGAACTGCAATTGGGCAAGGGATGGTCCACAAAACTGGGGCGACAAGTGCTATCGTATGATGATCAGCGTTATTTTGGTGGGTTGGATTGGGCACAGCAAGGCAGATATCACGATCTGGCCATGATAAAATACCGCCAAGAGGGATTTATGCTGGATCTTGGCGTGGCCTTCAATCAAGATCTGGACAACCAAGGTGGTCCCTTGTTTGGATTTAAAAATGCGGGTACTGAATTCAACTCAGGCAATCCGTTTCAGTACAAGACCATGCAGCACCTCTATGCAAAGAAAGCGTTTGGAGAATTCAGTGCGAGCTTACTTTTAGTCAATTTAGGTTTTCAACAAATTGATGCCACCACCGGTGATGTCAGCGATATCCGAAGTACGTTCACCGCAGGCACCCACCTGGCCTACAAAAAAGGGAAATTTGGATTGGAAGGAAATGCCTTTCTACAAACCGGTGAGTTCTTGACCGGCATTGATATCGATGGGGCATATTTGTTGGGATTGGAAGCGTCCTACAAAATTAGTCCCAAAACCACCTTAGGCATAGGTGTTGAAACGATCAGCGGTGACGACACCTCAACCGCCGATGCCACTGAAGCTTTTTTGCCCCATTTTGGCACCAATCACAAATTCAACGGTTTTATGGACCATTTCTATGTGGGCAATTGGGTAAACCGTGTGGGTCTATTGGATATTCACGCCAGCGCTGTATTTAATTTGGGACCAAAAACCACCTTGTTCGCCAAATTTTTGAATTTCAGTGGGATGGAGGATACGCCCAACGGTGAAAGCAACTTGGGCAATGAACTCGATTTGGTGCTCACCCAAAAATTCAATGGCTTTGCCTTAAAGTTGGGCTATTCACAATTGTTTGCCGCAGATGGTTTGGAAGAATTGGAAACCCAACGATTGGGAGCTGCGGCGCCGGTTGATTTTAAAGGCTCACAAAACTGGGCCTGGGCCATGCTTATCATCAAACCCACCTTATTCACCACGGCCAAAAAAGACCAGTAAAAGCCTTCGATAAAACTTTGCTTCGCAAGGGCCATTTTCAACCATAGGTTGGGATGGCCCTTGGCTTTTTCTTTCCACCTCGAGAATTCTGTTATTTTTGCCTTATGTCCAATCAAAAGACTTCTGACATTGTTCGTATCGTTTTGGCCGATGATCATGCTTTGGTGCGTGACGGGATTCGGGCTTTGTTGGAAGAAGAGAAAAATCTTAAGGTTGTTGGGGAGGTTTCCAATGGTTTGGAAGCCTTAAAAATGGTAACGGAACTGACCCCTGATGTTTTGATTATCGACATTCGCATGCCGGAATTGAGTGGTATTGAAGCCGTGGAACAACTGAACCAAAAAGAAAAATCAACTACCAAAAGCATTATCCTTTCCATGCACGATTCCGAAGAATATATCCTTAAATCGGTCAAGGCCGGCGCCAACGGCTATTTATTGAAGGACACCGATAAAAACGAATTCATCAAGGCCATCCATACCGTAAATGCTGGGGGCAAATTTTTTAGTGGGGACATTTCGAATGTGTTGGTCAATAATCTTTTTGGAGCCAGTGCAGCAAATCCAGCTCCAAAAAACCAATCCAAACAAAACCCATTTGATCTGACCAACAAGGAACTACGGGTCTTGGAACTGATCTTATCGGGACTTACCAATAAGGAGATTTCAGAAAAACTGCAAAACAGCAAACGCACCATTGAAACACATCGTTTTAACCTTATGAAAAAGATGAAGGTCAAAAACTTGTTGGATTTGGCCAAAAAGGCCCAGAAGCATAATTTGGTAAATCCCTAATCTTTTTCGTTACCGCCAAAAAATTATCAAACTCTCATTTTAAAGCCTTCTTTTTATCATTTCCTTACTACGTATTACTACGTAAATCTCTAATTTTCGAACATGTAAAAGCTTGTTATAATTTGCTCGCTTCATGTCTAGAAAAGAACGGTTTAATACGATTTGTTCCTATTGCGGAGTAGGCTGTGGCATTACCGTACAAAAAGATGCCAAAGGGGTTTTGAGTGTTGAAGGAAACACGGAATACCCCGTAAATCAGGGCATGCTATGCACCAAGGGCAAGACTTTGAATTACGTGGCCCAGGATACTTCGGATAGAATTTTATACCCTGAAATGCGATGGAGCCGCGGCCATAAAAAACAACGGGTAAGTTGGGACATGGCCTTTAAACGTGCTGCAGCGGTTTTCAAAAGTATCATTGACCAATATGGCCCTGATAGCGTGGGGTTCTACGTCTCCGGTCAATGCCTTACCGAAGAATATTACCTTGCCAATAAATTGACCAAGGGGTTTTTGGGCACCAACAATATTGACACCAATTCCCGTCTTTGCATGAGTTCGGCAGTAGTGGGTTATAAGAAAACCGTTGGTAATGATGCCGTGCCCATTGCCTACGCGGATATTGAATTGGCCGATTGTTTTTTAATCGCCGGTGCTAATCCGGCTTGGTGCCACCCCATTCTTTTTAGGCGCATTGAAAAGCACAAAGAGGAAAATCCAAACGTGAAGTTGATTGTTGTTGACCCACGTAAGACACAGACCTGTGAACTGGCCGACCTACATCTTCAGATACTTCCCGGTACCGATGTCATTTTGTTCAATGCCATGGCCCGTTGGCTTATCGATAAAAAGAAAATAGACCGTGTTTTTATAAAACGACATACTTCAAATTTTGAGGCCTGCCGATCAAAGGCTTATGAGCTTACCATTGGACAAGCCGCCGAAAAATGTGGAATCACTGCGGATGAGATCAAAAAGGCGGGCAAAATGATTGCAGACGCCAACGGGTTCATCAGTATGTGGACCATGGGATTGAATCAAAGCGTCATTGGAGTGGACAAGAACGTTTCGCTCTTGAACCTGTCATTGCTTACCGGACAAATTGGAAAGCCCGGATCGGGCCCTTTCTCATTGACTGGACAACCAAATGCCATGGGCGGGCGCGAAGTGGGGGGTATGGCAAGTTTATTGGCCGCCCACAGGGATTTAGGCAATCCAAGGCACCGAAGGGAAGTTCAGGATTTTTGGGGGGGAAAGGAAATCAATGGAGAACCCGGTCTCACGGCCACCGAAATGTTCCATGCTTTGGAATCCGGTAAAATGAAAGCCGTGTGGATCGTTTGTACCAATCCTGTGGTAAGTCTGCCAAACTCCAAAAAAGTTGAAAAAGCCCTTGAAAAGGCCAACTTTGTGGTCGTCCAGGATATTTCGCATCATGCCGAGACCACCCAATATGCAGATTTGTTATTGCCGGCGGCAGGATGGTTGGAGAAAGAAGGAACCATGACCAATTCCGAGCGTCGCATCAGTTATTTGCCCAAGGTCATTGATGCACCCGGGGAGGCATTGCCGGATGCAGAAATATTATGGCGGTTTGCCCAAGAAATGGGGTTTCCCGGTTTTGACTATAATTCCGTGGGTGAGGTATACGACGAGTATTGCTTAATGACCAAGGGAACCAATATCGATATCTCGGGCCTTTCGCACGAAAGGCTGAAAAAAGAAGGGAGTTTTCAATGGCCGGTTCCCCATGCAGCACATCCGGGCACCCCGCGCCTTTTTAACGACAACAACTATTTTACTTCTGATGGAAAGGCGCATTTCAATGCGCCCAAACGCTTAATCAATACATCGGAAAGGACCGGCCCTGAATACCCATTGATCTTGAATACCGGTCGTGTCCGCGACCAATGGCATACCCGGACCAAAACGGGTAAGGTAAAACGCCTGTTGACCCACATTCCGGCTCCTTACCTGCAAATGAACCGCGTGGATGCTTATGTACGCGGTTTAAAAAATGATGATATTGCAATCGTGAACAGCCGGCGAGGCTCCGTTCGCGTCAAGGTCAAAATCGATTTTGACATTCGGGAACGGGTGGTCTTTTTGCCCATGCACTGGGGCAAAATTTTGAACAACGATTTCGGCAGGGCCAATAACCTAACCGGGGATTTGATCGATCCCATTTCCAAAGAGCCCGACTTTAAATACTCCGCGGTACAGGTCGAAAAATATCAAAAACCCAAAGAAAAAATCATCGTCATTGGTGCAGGGGCAGCCTCCTATCGTTTTATACAATCGTTTCGGGAAAAGAACGAGGTTGATGAAATACAAGTGTTCTCCAAAGAAAAATATCCGTTTTACAACCGTGTGCTCCTTCCCGAATATGTGAATGAGGATTTACCCTGGGAAGCCCTCCAAAAATTGAAGAAGGGGGAGCTGAAAAGCCTTAACGTTACCCTTCATGGCGAAAATGGCATCCAAAAAATCCTTCCCCGGGAAAAAATTGTCATTGATGACAAGGGATCAAAACATTCGTATGACAAATTAATAATCGCCACCGGTAGTCGTGCCTTTGTTCCCAATGATGTGCGACTTGATCTGCCCGGTCGTTTTACCATGCGCGAGCGCAATGATGCGGATGCCCTAAAAAACTACTTAAAAGGGACCGGGCTTCCCAACCAGGAGCAACATGTGGTTATTGTAGGGGGCGGCCTTCTGGGCCTTGAACTCGCTGCCGCACTCAAAAAGAAGAACGTAAACATCAGTATCATTCAACGTGCCCCACGGCTTATGGAAAGGCAATTGGACCCCATCTCCAGCAGATTGCTGGCAGAAGATGTTGTAGATCGGGGAATACAATTGTACTTTGACAATGAGGTAAGCACCGTATTTGGGGAAAAGGAAGGTAAAAACATTTTAAACGTGGTCCTCAAGACAGGAAAAACCTTGAACTGCAATGCTATTGTTTATGCCATTGGTACAAAGCCCAATATCCATATCATCAAAGAAGCCGGTCTGGCAACAAGAAGGGGTGTTGTGGTGGACCCATATCTTAAAACAAGCGATTCCAATATTTTTGCCCTGGGTGAAATCGCCGAATTTGAGCACGCGCTTTTCGGTATTACCTCTGCTGCGGAACAACAGGCCGATATTGCCGCCAATTATCTTTTGGGTGATTTGAGCAATAGCTATTCGGGTTCCGTTCCCATGAACATTCTTAAGTTCGAGGACTTGGATCTTTGTAGTATTGGTATGGTCAATACACCAAAGGATGATTCCAGCTACGAAGAGATTCTTCTAATGGATGTGAGCAAGCGCTTTTACAAAAAATGCATTGTAAAGGATGACACCCTCAAAGGGGCTATTTTGATGGGGGACAAAAGTGAATTTGCCGAATTCAAAAGATTGATAGAAGAGGAAATTGAACTGTCCGATAAGCGGGAAGAATTGTTGCGCGGCAGTTCAAACAGTGAACCCTTAAAAGGGAAGTTGGTCTGCTCCTGCTCCCAAGTGGGTGTGGGAAACCTGAAAGACGCCATTGCCAGTGGGTGTGGGGATTTCAAGGAACTTTGTGCCCAAACCGGTGCCGGGCTGGGCTGTGGAAGTTGTAAGCCGGAAGTAAAAGCCATCCTAAATGAACAACAAAGAACAACGGCGGCATGAGCGTAAAAAATGACGATCTACATCGAATTTTGATCAAAGGCGGAGTGACCTCTCCCGGGGAGCTCAAGGATGGCATCACCATGTTGGAGATGGCCGGACTTTCAGAGGTGTTTTTTGGTTCCCGGCAAGATTTGCTGTTCCCCTTGTCCAAAGCTGAAAAAACAGCACTCAACAAAAATTCAAGGTACAGTTCCCATATCGTATCTGACCGTAGTTTTCAAAATATTGTATGCTCATACGTTTCAGCCGATATTTTTGATATGACCTTTTGGCTCAAGGGGTCAACCTACCTCTATCTGCTGGAACAGTTCGATTTTAGCCCCAAACTCAAAATCAACATCACCGACCCCAAACAACGACTGGTGCCCATTTTCAATGGAAATTTGAATTTTATCGCCTCTGAACAAGAAGATTATTGGTACCTCAACATCTTTCTTCCACACTGGAAAAAAAGGGCCTACTATCCCGTTCTGATCTACAGTTGGGACATTGTTCAAGTATCAAATGTGATTGAGGCCATTTATCCCACAATCGATAACGTGGATCAGCTGTTTTCGATACTTAGCCAAAACCTGCAAACGAACAATCGTACGGTATCAAAACCACTTGAAGTGCCGTTTTTGACCTTCCCTTATTATGAAGGAATGAATCGTATGGGACTTGATAAGTTTTGGTTAGGCCTCTATTGGCGTAACAATCGATATGATTTGGGGTTTTTGAAGGATTTTTGTGGTTTTTGTTTGGACAACAGTATTGGGAAAATATGCATCACCCCCTGGAAATCCTTCATTGTTAAAGGAATCCGAAAGGAAAGTCGCCCGGATTTAGAGCGTTTCCTCGGCCAAAAAGGAATCAATGTACGGCACTCACAGCTCGAAATGAACTGGCACCTGCCCGTAGATGATGATGCAGCCCTGGAACTCAAAAGGGATTTGGTCAAGCATTTCAACGAAAATGACATTAGTACCTATGGGCTGACTTTTGGCATTAGTAATGATGTGGGAAAACGTTCGCATTTTTCCTCAATTATCATTGAAAAGAATCCTATTCCCGAAGTTATTAAGGATTTCGAGGTCAAACCCACATTCAACGTATTGCACTTTAAGAATTTTGACCCAAATTCCGATGCATATGTGCTCTATGCCCAGGAAGTGGACAAATCACAGTTGAGTCAAGTCCTAATGGAGTTGAGCAAAAAGTACTTTGCACAATTGTACGCTGGAAAAGAACGGACGGAGAAGACGCATAAGAAGGTTGAACAAGAATTGCAGGAAGTGATGCAATGCCAAAATTGTTTGACCATTTATGATGCCAAAGTTGGGGACGCCCGTTCGGGAATATCTCCGGCCACAACCTTTGCAAAGTTACCGGACGATTACACCTGCCCTGTATGTGGGAGCGAAAAATCACACTATTCCATGGTTAAATTGGCCATGGGAACCTGATGTACTGCGCTATAAAGGATGGACCCAGCCTCCACCGATCAAAGTCCATATGAGTTGCCCTTTTGAAATCCAACGGTTCTACAGTGAGTGTCCTGAAAGCTGCCGAGTCAATACGATTTGATTGCCCAGGGCAAACTATAATTATTGTGCCTTAAAAACAAAGTTTATGGGAACGCTGTACCCCACTTTGACGTTTTTTCCCCGTTGTTTTCCAGGAGTCATTTCCGGCAAACTGGCAATTATCCGCACCGCCTCTTCCTCCAGGATACGATCCGGCCCTCTTTGCCGAATATTTGCCACTTTTCCGTTGGCATCCACTTCAAAGGTTACAAATACCCTTCCTTTAATGCCCAATTCCAAAGCAACTGCGGGATAGACCAAATTGTCGTGAATATGTTCCTGTACTTTTTGGTTAAAACATTCCCTTTTTTCCTCTTCGGTTTCCAAGCCCTCACAACCCGGAAATATGGGTGCTTTTTCGATGACGGCGAACGGCACCGATATTTCTTCCTCAACTTCCTCAACCTCTACGTCATCCACACGAACCACCACATCTTCAATATAAGTCTCCTGACTGCTTTCCGTAGTTTCAATAATGGTCTCCTCAATGTCGGCCACATCATCAACAATTTCGATGACATCCGGGGCGTTGGGCGGTGGTGGAGGCGCTTCTACCTTAACCTGTTCGGTTTGGGGAACCTCTTCGTCAAAATCTTCCACAACTTGTACGATTTCAGCAAATTGTTGTGGCTTTTCATAGGTTTTCATTTCGAGAAGCCTCCATGTTGTGAACAACGCTAAATTGAGACCTATCAAAAAGTATAACCCAATGTTTCTGTCAATGTCTGCTTTTGGATACTTTTTAGGTTTCATGGCATTTACTTTTACGGTTTACATAAAGAACTCATTTAAACTTTTTCAAATGGCTAAAAAATTTTCCTTTTGCACCCATTTTTCATCTTTTTTTCCTTCCGTAGCCCAGCTATGCAACTCAAAAAAGCCTTCAACTGGGCACAAAATCCCTAATTTTCGTCTCATTCCAAAAAGTTTAAATGAGTTCAAAGGTATTTTAGCCTGTTGACCTACAAAATGATCCGAATCAGTTCAACAAACATTATACTGAAAAATAGGTTTGGTCCACAAAAAAACCCTCAGCTTGTGCCAGGGCTTTTTTAGCACTTGGTAATCTCACCTGAGATTGCGCTTTTTTGTATCTATTTTCAATGACTTGTAAATCAACCTGAATACTTACCTAACAAAAATGGAACCAGAATAATGTCTGATTTTAAATGTCCTTTTTGCCATATAGAACCACGGTTTGATTGAAGGGGTACATGTCAACATACGTCCGTTTGATGTCACATTCCTTTCTAAAATCAAAATCTAAAACTCCCAACCTCCAGTACATCCTCTTCTTGTTCAAGTCTTACAATCATAGTTTCCTTCTTTTCGTTCGACCTGCCATAGTTGGTAAACATCGTAACTTTTAAAACTGTTGGACCAAATATTTTTTGAACATTGTCTGCATAATAATCTACCAAAATCTTATACTCCCCTCTGGGCGCCTCTTTAAGCATAAACACTTCGGGGCCATAACCTTCTGTCATATCTTCTGACATACGGCCTCCAATCTTGGTTTTTGCATTATTGTAATATGCTTTTTCACCATTGGGGTCCACCACCCATAAATCAATATCGGTGTCGTTGTGGTTCCAATCTATGACAACCCGAACATCAACAGGCATTTCTTTGAACTTTTCCTTTTTGGTCTTGGTCAGCTTTAGCTTCTTCCCGCACGTATTAACCAATCTGGTCAACTCCACAAATGCTATTTGCTCAATACCATAAAACGCTCTTCCTCATCTTTCTCCAACAATTCACCGCTATATATTTTATGAAGTATATCAAAGCTTTCTTGAATTTTGCCATCACACTCATAGGCCAAAGCTAAATCGCGGTACGATTGTGGCTCCTCTGGTCTCAATTCCAACACTTTTTTGTAAACAATGGATGCCAATCCATACTGCTTAAAATATTCTAGCTTGTATGCCAAGGCTTTCATGATCTCATGATTGTTCAACTCTATTTCCATAAGATTGGTCAGAATTGTAATTGCGATATTGGATTTCCCCTTTTTGTCAAAGAAGTCCGATACGTCCAAATAAAAAGACGGGCTATTGGAATAGTCATTTCTAATCTCAAAATATTTTTTATATGCTGATTCAACCGTGCGTTCCTTTTCCAAAATCTTGATATAAGGAGTGTTTGGGTTCCATGCTTTTAATTCTATTTTCTCCGCAATTTTTCTATCCAATTCCGCTATGGCTTCCGTATTGGATTCCAGACCTTTTTTTGTGGTGATAATAATAATCCCATTTGCTCCCCTACTACCATACAATGCGGAAGCGTTCATGGCTTTTAACATCTGGATGTCTTCAATATCCTCTGGGTTGATTTCCTGGATTCCGTTGGCATTCGCAGGAACCCCGTCAACTATATAAAGTGCATTGCTTTCCCCTGAAATCGAATTAGCACCTCTTACGGTCACAGTTGTTCCATCGCCTGGCACACCGGAATTCTGGGTAACTTGAACTCCAGCAGCCCTACCTTGCAAGGATTGCGCAACCGATGTCACGGAAGCGGTCATTTGCTGTACTCTTTGAACACCGTGTCCTACAACCACCACTTCATTAAGACTGGATGTATCCTCTTCCAAAGAAATTGAAATTGAATTTGACTCTCCGATTACCACATTCGAGCTTGAATATCCTAGGTAAGAAATAACGAGTTCATCTTCTTTTTCCGCATGGATTACAAAATTGCCATCAAAATCCGTTGTTGTTCCGTTGGTGGTTCCCTTTACTACCACATTGGCACCCGGGAGTGGAACATTATTGGAATCCAAAACCGTTCCTGAGACCATTCCCCTTGTAGAATCTATAGCTATGTTCGTTCTTGTGGATGAAGAAGTATTGTTTGTTGTATGAACGGCCCCTGAAGATCTACCGGTATTTTGAGTATTTGATGTTTCGTTTTTGGATGGTCTGGTTTTTTCCTTTGGATATGTTGTATTGTACCAATCCAATAGGGTCTCATAATCGTCAAATAAATACTCCTTCCTATCATTTAAATCTTCCTGTTTTTCAGCTTCGGCCGACTTTAAATCCCTAATACGTTCTTTATATTCAGCCCTCAATTCTTGAGGTGGTTCAATACGATAACGGACGTAATCCTCAATTCTATCCAAGATTAACATAGAGGTATAATCCGTAATTAAATGGTGGGTCTTGGCAAGCGAGATGATTTGTTCCTTATTGCTTTTTTTATGCGCATTTAGGTGCTTCAATTTCTGTTTGGCCCAAAGCCTCTTGATCAATTCGTTTTCTGAAGTTTTTCTTATGGGAGCCTTTACGCGTTCGGTCACTTTTCCTTGATACCCAAATAACAGTTCAATTGTGGTTTCTTCGGAAAATCTCCCTGAAATGGAAAAATCCCCATAAACATTGGTTTTGGTCCTTGGATATACTTCATGGATAGCGCTGTTGGAAACGGTGCCTAAAAATTGAAAAGTCTCTTCCTTAAGTGCATTCAAAGCCTCTATTTGTGGCAATCGAACGAGGTTCACATAATTGCCTCCCGAAGAGGTCGCTATTGTATTAAGCGATTCATGATTTGCAGCTATACTGGAATTGATGGTATACACCACTTGTTTGTTTGCGGTTGGGAAATCCCCAAGATTTGCCAATCCGTCCGTGAACAGTAAGATTTCATCTGATTTTGACAACGACTTGAAAAGGTTCAAAGACGTTCCACCGTCATACTTGGTCTCCAAAAGTACTTTTTTGAGCTCTTCCCAGTTTCCGTCCAGTATTCTGTAAACAGTGTTTTGATGCACGGAATTGCTAAAGGCAATAAAGTGAACCTCTACCGCTCTCAAATACTCAAAATAGGCGTCCAGAATTGACAGTTCTTTGTCCAGATTTCTATTTGCCAAAGAATACGAAGTATCCCAAAGCAAAGTAATCTTTCCAGGCTTTTGTTTTAACCTTGTATTCGGTTTGAGCTTCTTGTTGAGGTAGAAATAATCTTTATAACTTAAGCTATTGGCTTCATTATTTGAATTTGGTAATTCTACAATAACTGGAGAAGATGGTTTATGATTCCGAAGTTCAATACTAGCGGTAAAAACACCATTCCCTTCTTTAAAAACGAAGTTTTTGTAGTTGGCACTTTTAATCTTAGGCAAGGATTCTCCATTAAACGCTTGTAACCGTATTGAAAAATTTTCCAGTTCCTCATCCAAGCTTAATGGCAGCTCATAGGTGTGATGTTGATTGAATGCAGCCAGTTCTTGTTCAAAGGTCAATACAATGTGCTTATATTCTTTAGGTAATATTGGATAGACCCTGGCTTTGTAGTTGTTCCCTTCTGTTTTTTCAAGAAGGCCCGGATCAATCGTTTGCCTTACAGTGTTTTCAAAAGCAACTCGGGCCAGCTCCTTTTCTACAATTACTGCATCTCGAAGCTTCCCATTGACATCCATGGCAAATTGCGAAACCGCTTGCCCTTCTGCCAACGGAAATACCAATTCTCCCTCCAGAGTGCGGTCCAATTCATTATAAAACCTCATATCATAGGTCGTCTTCGCAAAATTGCCCACAATACTGACGTTAATTTTCAAGCCGGACAGCCTTAACTGACTTGAATCGTTTAGTTTAACCTTTAAGGATTCTTGGGCAAAAACCTGGGCGAAAATGAACAGGAAAACAAGTGACGCTATCTTTTTCATGGTTAGTTATTTTCAGTTGTTGGACCAAAACTCTATATAAACCATGACGCAAAAAATCAACAATGAGTGAAAAGGCGCCCCCGATGAGTTAAATGGGTGGAATCCTATATTTCCCTACTGCATTCCTCAGCTTCTCAGCAATTCGGTTTCTCAATTTTTCGGGTTTTAGCACCTCCATGGATTCTCCAAAACCCAAGAGCAGACGTTCCAACTCAAAGTTGGGTTTTACCAAAAAGGTAATTTCAATGCTTCCATCTTCGTATTCTTTGACCAAACGTTGTGAATGATGTAAAGGTTTCGTCAATACATAAGGGGCGTTGTGTTTGTCAATCCACAACTTGACAACGGACGGACGCACCCTACTTACCGTTACGCCAACCACATCTTTATAGAAAGCATCAGCATCAAAATCGTTTTCTTCATAAGGAGTTGAGAAATCATAATCCACAGCAACAATTCTGTCCAACGCGAGATTGACAACTCCTCGGTTTTTATTGCCCATACCGATTAAAAACCACCGATTGTTGAATTCCTTTAGCAAATACGGGTGAAACGTAATCAGGTTCGCTTCAGTGGCCTTAAAGGACTTGTACTCCACTTTTAGGACGACTTTCTTTTGAATAGCTTGGTACAATTCATCCAGCCAATGTAGGCCCTTAAGGTTTTCATTCTTATCAAGATGGATGATGGAAGAACTTCGAGTTTTCTCAGTATAAACCTTGTCTTCCAATCTTTGGATAATACCTCCTAGTTCAGAGAACAACGAGAAGTCTTTAAACTGCTTCAACATTTCCACTGTTTCGGAGAGCACATTCATGTCATTTTCATTTAAAGGGATCTCCGTCATCGAATAGCCCTCATCGGCATAGCGGTAGTATTTCCTATCATACACCTCTATGGGGGCATTGTAGCCCAATTTGTCACTGCGCATCATCTGAATGTCCAACTGTACCGTGCGCTTGCTGACATTGATAGACCGTCCCTCATATTCATATAGTGCATCGGAACAAGCTTCGATTAAATCTTTCAGAGTCCATTGACGATACCCATTCTGCAAGCATTTATCAATGGTTTTGTAGCGAATCAGTGCATTTTTATTGAGGGCCATACCATCTATTTTTATTGAAAATTAATGATTTCATTTATCTGCGCAAAAAGAATGCGTAGTTAGTGTTAAATCTTTGTATGGAATCATAAAGCGCCTTTAAGCGCATCAGTAGTGCTCCGTCGAACGGGGAGTCGACGGGGCTTCAAAAAGAAAAGAAATGGAACCAAAAAATATCTTTACAGGAAAGGAATTGATAGCGCTAGGCTTCAAATCTGGAAAATGGTTTAAGGAGGCTATTGCTTATATCAATGAAAACCAATTGCAAGGCGACGCTTTGAATAACTACTTGGAACAATTCGAGTCGCCACCTGCAGTTGGCATACATAAAGAAGCCATTCCTTTTTCGGTAAACATTAGGGCAGAAAATGAAATGGAAGAGACGAATGTCAATTCTGTTATTGAAACAATGGACGCCTTAATGAAGACTCCAACATTGGTGGACGGGGCCATAATGCCTGATGCCTGTCCTACAGGTCCAGCGGGAACTATTCCAGTAGGCGGAGTGGCCGTTGCCAAAAATGCAATCCACCCGGGAATGCACAGTGCGGACATCTGTTGTTCCGTATTGTTGACAGATTTTGGAAATGCGGACCCAAAGGATGTATTGAACGCTGCGCATGGGGTAACCCATTTTGGTCCAGGTGGTCGTTCCAGGGAAGATCAATTTCGATTTCCAATGGAATTATTGGCAGAGATTGAAGGCAATTACTTTTTGAATGACCAAAAGTGTATTTCCGCGGCAAGATCCCATTTAGGAACACAAGGAGATGGGAACCATTTTTTATTTGTGGGAATCTCTAAGGAAACCGGTAATACGATGATGGTGACACATCACGGTAGTCGAGGTTTTGGAGCCAACTTGTATTCTAAAGGAATGAAAGTGGCCGAGCGTTTTCGAAAAGAATTGTCTCCTGAAACCTTAAAGCAAAATGCATGGATTCCCATAGATACTGAAGAAGGTGAGCACTATTGGAATGCACTACAAATTATCCGAAAGTGGACCAAGAAGAACCATGAATGTATTCATGATGCCACTTTAGCCAAATTGGGCATCAACCCAGAGAATCGCTACTGGAATGAACATAACTTTGTGTTTCGTGATGATGAGTTGTTTTATCATGCCAAAGGGGCTACGCCCTTGGATGCCAAATTCATGCCTGACATTACAGGGCCAAGGCTGATTCCTTTGAATATGTCCGAACCCGTGTTGATTGTTGAGGGCGAAACCTCCAGGACAAACTTGGGTTTTGCGCCTCACGGGGCAGGACGTAATGTGAGCCGAACACAACATAGAAAGAGCAAGGAAGGTACTTTTCAGGAGATATTTGATGAAGAAACGAAAGGATTGGATGTTCGCTTTTTCTCGAATGAGATTGACATCACCGAATTGCCAAGTGCTTATAAAAATGTCGAAACCGTTAGAAACCAAATAGAAGAATTTGGTTTGGGCACCGTGATTGATGAGGTAATTCCTTATGGCTGTATCATGGCAGGGGATTGGAAGAAGAATGCGTCTTGGAAGAAAAAACGAAATAAGGGAAAATGAGTTTTAAAGTTCAAATTAAAAATGAATTACATAAAAAATTTTGGAATATACTTCTTGTTGACTCCGTAAACGAGTGGTGGGAAGATGAACATTGGCAAATTCAGTGGAAACATTCTCAAGGTCTTAAAATTTATATTCAGTTCTTGATTGACCCACTGGATGATTCTGAAAAACTCATTTGGGAGATTAGAGCTTCAAAAAAATTAATACCTAATCGACTTTTATCTGAAAATGATGTTGAGATTGTCTCAATATGTATGGGCAAAAGGAAGTACAGCATAAAACTTAAAGAGTTTATTTCTGAAATTGAAAAATTTAGAATAAATTATGAAAAGAAAAATTCTAAATAAGCTCTCAGAGATAGAGCGAGAAAAGAATATAGAGATACTATTCGCTGTAGAATCGGGAAGCAGGGCTTGGGGCTTCGCTTCGCCGGATTCAGATTATGACATTCGTTTTGTGTACAAGCATAATAAGGATTGGTATTTGAATCTTTGGGAGCAAAAAGATTCCATTCAATTTATGACTGATGAGGATTTGGATGGTTCTGGATGGGATGTTCGAAAAGCACTCAAATTGTTAGCAAAATCCAATGCCTCCTTTTTGGGATGGTTGTTTTCTCCTATTGTTTATAGGGCGAATGCTGCCTTTCTCAACGAGATAAAGGAATTGGCCGCAAACAATTTCAATCCTGTTTCCGGATTTTATCATTATCATAGTATGAACAGGGGTTTTGAAGAAACCTTGGGTTCAGATAGAATGACGTTGAAAAGTTTCTTTTATGCTATTCGCACTGCCTTATGTGCTAAATGGGTGTATGAAAAGGATACGATTCCTCCTGTGTTTTTTAAGGAACTATATCCTTTAATCGATGTAGAATATCATAGGATGTTGGACAATCTAATACTCTTAAAGAGCAAGCACATCGAAAAAAGTAACGAACCTGTTGCCCCTGTTTTGATTGAGCTGGTCAAACAAGTGGTTAATGAAAATGAAGGTGTGAAAAATGATTTGATCAACCGGAAACCAAATCCTAAAGAATTCAATAACCTCTTTTTAAAAACCATATCATGACCATAGAGGAGCTAAAGAAATCCGGGAGCATTATTTTCGAATGCATCAGCGGAAGTAGGGCCTATGGACTGGACACACCCTCATCCGACACGGATATCAGGGGTGTGTTCATTCTTCCCAAGCAACACTTTTATTCTTTGGACTACATAGGACAGGTAAACAACGAATCAAATGATATTGTGTATTATGAACTCCGCAAGTTCATTGAGCTTTGCTCAAAGAACAATCCGAACATATTGGAATTACTGAATGTTCCAGAAGAGTGTATTCTTTATAAACATGAAATTTTCAACGAAATAAGATTACAGCTTTTCTTATCAAAGCAATGTGAAAAATCATTTGCCAACTATGCCTACGCACAAATTAAAAAGGCCAGAGGACTAGAGAAAAAGATTGTGAATCCAGTTGAAAAGGAACGCAAGTCCGTTCTGGATTTTTGTTTTGTCTACAATCAAGGGAGGTCGTTGCCCCTGAACATATTTCTTGAAAAAAATAATATCCAACAAGAACATTGCGGTATATCCAACATAGCTCATCTAAAGGATTGTCACAACTTATATCACAACCCAAATATCCCATTCAAAGGAATCATAAAAAGTGATAAGGCAAACGATATTGCATTGAGCTCGATACCCAAGGAAGAAACACCTATTGGAATGTTATTTTTCAATAAAGATGGTTATTCATCATACTGTAAAAAGTATAAAGAATACTGGGATTGGGTAGGCAAACGAAATGAGGAACGCTATAAAACAACCGTGTCACATGGTAAAAACTACGATTCCAAAAATATGATGCATACCTTCAGGTTGCTACATATGGCCAAAGAAATAGCATCAGAACACACAATCCATGTCAAACGCCCGGATCGAGAGTTTTTATTGGACATAAAGCATGGAAAATATGAGTATGATGAGTTGGTAGGTTGGGCAGAAAATCTGAAACGAGATTTAGAAAATCAATATGTTGAATCCATTTTACCAATTCGCCCACAAATTAACGCTATAAATGATCTATTGTGCGCTCTTCGAGAAAAGTTCTATTTGGAAAATTTGGGAGCAAGACATTAATTCGTGCATATTTGCACCAGAAATGAAAAACGGTAGAGTACATATTAAACCAAGAGCGCTGATTAGCCAGTGTAGCTATCGCTGGATATTGGAATTATCCTCGCGAAAGGGACGTGATGTGTCTAGTTTAAATGGATGTACCCATTGATTTAAAAAAAATCTTGATACTATATACAAAGCGTCCAATACAACGGGCGCTTTTTTTATGGATTATTTTAAGATCATGTTTGAAAAGTAAAAAAACATAAAACAGGGTAATTGAAACAGAAAACAATTGAGAGACAGGCGATTGTAGAATGTTAAAAATCTGCTGAAAAGCGGACAGGGATTCTATTATCCAAACATAGCTTAACTAATTGATAATCAAGTAATTAATTTTAAATTTATCTTGGATAATTCAAAAATTGATTTCATATTTGCAGCGTCATTTCCAGCGAATTCAGGATTAGGCATAAAAGAAAAGAAACCATGAGACAAAATAGTTTACAGCACAATACAGAATGGTGTTTTGGCTTTCGCTCGCCGATACTCATGGTCGAGTATTATAGTGATGTGAAATCCATTAATAAAACAAAAAGGGAGGGTATACATATGTAAATCTGATAACAGAACATATGCTAAGTATAGTTAAAGGCACCTCTCGAAAAGAGGTGCTTTTTTTATGTCGTTCATTGAAATAAAGATTGACTCGTAGCTCAGCAGGTTAGAGCAAGGCCCTTTTAAGGTCGAGGTCATGGGTTCGATTCCCATGGGGTCAACAAAACGGAAGGACAAGCCAATGGGCGGTGGCCACACTCTTGAAAAGTGTTCGGAGATAACGACTCGTGTGGGTTCGACTCCCACTCCTTCCGCAAATGGAGAGTAGATAAATATTGGTTTGTTATGCTTGTCTGCTAAGCAAGTTCACGGTCCTCGTGATAAAGGTTCGATTCCTTTACTCTCCGCCAAAGATATTGTAGCTCAATGGTAGAGCAAAGACCTGTTAAGTCTGAGGTTGTAGGTTCGAGCCCTACCAATATCGCTAAGACAAGGTGGCTGAATGGATTAAAGCAGCAGATTGCAAATCTGTTTTTTGCAGGTTCAAATCCTGTCCTTGTCTCAAATTATGGAAGCATTGAGCAATTGGTTGGCTCGCCAGACTGTAAATCTGGTCTCTTCGGAACATGTAGGTTCGAGTCCTACTGCTTCCACAACAGGCATCTATGGTGTAATTGGCAACATAGTAGACTTCCAATCTTCAGTTTCGAGTTCGAGTCTCGATAGATGCTCCTATAAAACACGTTCATGGTGTAATGGTAGCATGCGAGTCTCCAAAACTTGTGGTTAGGGTTCAAATCCTTATGGACGTGCAGAAGCATCTATGGTGTAACGGATAGCACAAGAGACTTCTAATCTCTAAGTCTAAGTTCAAATCTTAGTAGATGTACAAAATAGGGTTCATTGGGGTAATGGCTATCCTTCCCGACTAGTCTCTCGGGAGATACGAGTTCGATTCTCGTATGAACCGCAAAATCTAGGGGAATAACAATGGCTGTTTACCCGCTTTGGAAGCGGGAGGTTGCAGGTTCGAATCCTGTCCCTTAGACAGGACGAAGCGATTAGAAAATGTCTGGTAGACATTTTTAGCGCACGGGCCAACTGGCGGGTTGGCATATGCTCCGTTGGTCAAATGGTCAAGACGCCACACTTTCTATGTGGAACTAAGGGTTCGATTCCCTTACGGAGTACTATTTGAGGCATAGCTCAGTGGAAGAGCATCACGCTTACATCGTGATGGTCATAGGTTCGAATCCTATTGCCTCAACAAATTGAGATGTAGCTTAAAAGGTAGAGCATCGCTCTCATAAGGCGAAAGATTCAGATTCGACTCCTTACATCTCAACACAAGCAGGGATAGCCGAATTGGTATAGGCGCCAGATTTAGAATCTGGAATTTGAGAGTTCGAATCTCTCTCCCTGTACTTTTTGCTCCACTAGCCCAAATGGAAGAGGCAATGGACTTAAAATCCATACAGTCCAAGTTCGAATCTTGGGTGGAGTACCATAGGCTTATGGTGTAATGGATAGCATGCAAGGTTTCGACCCTTGTGGTATGGGTTCAAATCCTATTAGGCCTACAAATTAATCTGTGGTGCAATGGGAGCACACTGGACTTTGACTCCAGAGATGAAGGTTCGAATCCTTCCAGGTTAACAAAATGGTGTCTCTAGCTTATCCGGTAAAGCACCCCACTGTGAATGGGGAGAACAGGGTTCGAGTCCCGGAGTACACCCAAAATGGAACAGTAGTGTAGTAGGTCTGCACGTTGGTTTGAAGCACCAGAGGTATCCGTTCGATTCGGGTCTGTTCCACAACAAAAAAAGAATAATGATTAGAAATCATGAAAATAGCAGTCAACAAATGGAGAAATTTTAGTGGTAAAGCTTTTGACAAGTCCATCACAACACTTGTCGAGGAGGCCATAGTCAGGGAGCAAAAGGCGGGATATCGACTTAAGATTTGTGTAGGGTCCGATTCGCAAGCCTATAAATCTTATGTTGCCTATGCAACTGTAGTGGTTATACTTAGGGAAGGCAAAGGAGGATTTATGTTTATCAAAAATCTGAAGGGAACTACTAAAATAAGCACTAAAGAACGAATGCTCAAAGAGGTAGCCATGTCTGTTGAAACAGCCTATGCCATCTGTCATATTCTTGACAGATACGATGTCGAACTTGAAGTTCATGCGGATATCAATACGGATCCAAAATTTGAATCAAATGTGGCATTAAAAGAAGCTATGGGCTATATCCTTGGGATGAGGTTTGTTTTTAAGGCAAAACCCAATGCTTTTGCAAGTTCATCTTGTGCAGACTTGGCGGTATAACCCAACATTTATTAAATAATATTTACTGCGCAAAATCACTGCGCAGTACTGTTGGAATCTTTGTCATGTAATTAAATGGAAGCTTTTGGAATCAGCTTCATAGTAGTGCCTCGTCAGACGTGGGTAGCTGGCGAGGCTTAATCAAATACCTCTTTAGCTTAAAAGGAAGAGCTGTGGTAAAAGACCTTGGATCGTAACCACAGAGTGATTGGATGATGTTGTTGGTGGCGTGCCCGTCAATAAATAGAATTTGCAGAAGCACCGAAATGAACAAGATTCAAAGTAGGGAAGCGCATTTAGAGCCAATCTATTCGTTTCGACGAAAGTGCCAGTTCGAATCTGGCAAGAGGTACGAAGTCCATTGAAAAAGATTCCCGTAGGAGTTTATGCTGAGCATAATCGAAGTACGGGAGCAAGATATCAAGCAGGTCTTGTTGGGTGTCTCTGTATGGCACTATTGTATGAAGCTTTGCCGAAGGGCATTAGGTTTTCATGTGCAACTTGACTTGATGGTTTCGGTTGTTTTCCAAAAAATAGCCCCCAGTTCTGTGAGTCATGGGTTCGAATCCCATCAATCCCAAAGGGGATTGTAGTTCAGTTAGGTCAGAACAGCAGATGGACGCGCAGGTTCGACTCCTGCCGAGGTCACCTTTTTTTAGATCTCGTAGCTCAGTTGGTAGAGCACCACGCTCATAACGTGGGATATGGATTTTAAATCCATTCTTGACAAGATGGTCACTTGTAAAAAGACCTCCGGATCGTCACTCCGTATGTGGCAAGAAACCGTAGTTCTGTATCGGTTGTTTTTCCCTGGTGGAGCAAACAACAGTCTTGAAACTACCTTGAATTATTGCTATTTTGATGTAAAGGGCCATTTTGTTGCCGGTCATCCCTCCTTTTGGAAAACTGATGCTTATGCTATCAACAGCCCATCTGGAAGCATGACGTTAAAACAAATGGCACCTAAGCTCAAAAACCAATAGTTCCGTATCGAATGGATGATATACAACCACGGTTTCCTTTGTAAAGCAAGTAATTGGAATCTATGCACATAGTTTAACCCGTTCGTCCGTCATATGATGGGGCGGACACAAATTTTAAGTAATGAAAAGAGTACGAATCAATGCAGGAAAAGTAGGTTTGGTCTTCAAAAAAGGAGATTACCAAAAGGTGATTCCCCAAGGAACACACTGGGTAGGCCTCAAAACCAAGGTTATGGTATATGACCTTACCGAAGCCTTTATAGCTCCCATAGCATTGGAAATCTTGCTACGGGACCAAAGCTTGGAAGCCATGTTGCATGTTATTGAAGTCAAGGATGCTGAATTGGTTTTGGTTTCTGAAAACGGAAATTTGAAACAAGTCCTTACTGCGGGCAAATATGCTTTCTGGAAAGGTTTGATCGATTATGGGTTCGTCAAGGCGGACTTGAGCAAAATCTATATCACGGAAGATATCAGCAAGGCAATGTTGGGTCATCCTCAATTACGGGCCTATGTTCGTACTTTGGAAGTTGCGGCTTATGAGAAGGCTGTTCTTTTGGTGGATGATGTGTATATCAAAACACTGGAAAGCGGTACATACTACTTTTGGAAAAATGATATCACCATCAAAATTGCCCGGGCCGATATGCGTCAATTGCAATTGGAAATCTCTGGTCAGGAACTGTTGACCAAAGACAAGGCTGCCATTCGTATCAACTGCTATACCCAGTATAAGGTTATGGATATCGAAAGGGCCTTATTGGACAACAAAGACTATGAAAAGCAATTGTACATCGCAATGCAGTTGGTCTTGCTTGCCTACATCGGCACCTACACCTTGGATGAGCTTTTAGAGCGTAAGGAAAGCATTGCGGAAGCCGTGTTTGCAGATATCAAGGAAACCGCTGCCCAGTTGGGTGTTACCGTTTTGAGCTGTGGTATTCGTGATGTAATCCTGACCGGTGAAATGAAAGAGATCATGAACCAGGTTTTGGTGGCCCAAAAACGCGCTCAGGCCAATATCATTACCCGACGTGAAGAGACCGCTTCTACCCGAAGTTTGTTGAACACCGCAAAGCTGATGGAAGAAAACGAGATGCTCTTTAAGTTGAAGGAGATGGAGTATGTTGAAAAAATCGCCGATAAAATCGGGGAGATTACCGTCTCCGGAAATGGGGGTATGGTCAAACAATTGAAAGAGATTTTCGCTGTCAATAAATAGTGTTGAAATGCGTCAATGGAAGTTGGCGCATTTTTTTATTGGAAGGGTGCATCTTTAGAATCATGGATGTGTTGAGTAAGATAATCTTTATTCATCTTTTCTAGCAGAAACTTCTTTGCCCCAATTGGTTCAACAAGAATTGATTCTTTTGTGATTTTCAACTTTTTTGAAACACTTTTTACCAACTTATCGCCGTCATCATTTGGACCAGCTACAATCAAAATTTTGGCTTCATCCTTCTCAATAACCGCTTGTGAAATAATATTATTTATATAATCATCAGAAAAACTATAACCTAAGCATATTATTAACTTAGTCTCAGCCTCCAAGCATAGTTTTCTGAATTCCGATGAAAAGAAAAAATATGGATCAATTGATGTCATTTTGTGCTGAATACCAAAAATTAATTCTGGAGATTCAACCGGGTCATCACTAATCTTCAACTTACTAATTTGTTCGTCAGTTGTATACCAATTAATTGAACCATGTAGTTTATATAGGAAAAAGTCCTTGCTGTCATGTGAATCAAAGTTGGCATAATGCCACTCTTTAGTACTCGAATCAAAACCTAACTCTATACTTTGACTTTTACCAACTACCCTTTCAAAACATAAGTCGTAATTTAGAGTAAACACTCTTAAAAGATTTCCTATTTCATTTTTTAGACTAGCAAAACCTTCATAATAATTCGCTTTTCCGTAGTCTTTTAGTCTTACCCACTCGTTCAGCTTGTTAATAATTAGCTCCTTAAAGGCAGTTAGATTGGTAAAATTATCTCCTGCTAAATCCATTAATCTCATATTCCATGTGCCAATAAATGGATACATAATATTCTTGTCTCTCTTTTCTATTTCTGTAATTACAATTAGTAGCTTCTCAACATTAAAAGGATCATTGAAATTTCCAAAAATACCATCAGCATATTGAATGCTACTTTTTAGATAGTAGTACAATTCTTTGAATTGGGACCATTTAGGATCATCTATTACTAACATTTCTATTTGATCTACCATTTGAAATGAAATCGGAATTTCCGCTTCATGGCTTGCGCCCGCGCCTAGCAAAAACAGTATGTTCTCTCCTGCAATTTCCATCTTAAAAGTTTATAAGAACCATGGTTTATTAGTAGAAAAAATTCCCTTTTCAAAACCGTCAAAACCTTCGAAGGCTTTGGTATATTCTGCTATAATCTTTGAATAATAAACAGATATCGGTATTGATTTGGCATTAAATCCTCTCCAATTTGCACCAGATAGGTTGAGTACATCCTGCAGGTAGGTTTTATCCTCTGCTTTTGAAGTTGACTTTGAGTTTAAGAACTTTATATGAACTGGGTTGCTGATTCTTTGAAAAACTATTTCTTTCCCATATTGCAAACCTTCAAACCAAACCAAATATTCATTTTTGGCTAACTTGATATAACTGCTTTCATAAGGCACTTGTGTATTATGACGACTGAACCCAAAGAATTTGTTGTCCGTATTTATCTTAATAACTTTGAAGTCCACGTCTTTAAATTGGCTGAGAGCTTCGTCCATTGAATCAATTTCCTTTTGCTTAATCTTAAATGGAACATGCAAAACTACTTTCCTATATTCTGTAAATTCTTGTTCTAAAAGAGACATTAAATTCTTTTTCAATTCTTCTAAATAGGACTGTTCATCTTCAGACTCTGAAAGAATAGATAGTTTTTTATAAATACCTGATGAATCTAGGCAAATTGAGTACGCCAAATATTTGTGTATTTTCCCGGTAGATTCATCGTATTTGTGAGAGCTCCCAATTCCTAAAATTAAACAATCGTGATTGCTGGGTTTGACTAACCAAGGAACTCCTCCGAGTTTAGAAAAAATCTGTAAACCAATATTGGAGGTTGACCATTTTAAGGAATATTGCGACCCTACTCGTTCTTTGCTTAGAACTTGTACCGGTACATTCTCTCGGAGTAGATTATACTTCAAATAATAATACGGGGAGTCTGTTTCGGGATTATTGTCTTCACTACTTTCTTCCAAGAGTATAGCAATTATTCTCTTTTCGATATGCTTTTTTTTGTAATCAAGAATTTTGGATATTGACTCCTTTAGACTATCTAAGCTAATTTCTTTTATGGGAACCCTTTTGACGTTTTCTTTAGACAATGGAAGCCCAAACATTTCTGACATTCCTGGGAAAGTCCCAGGGTTAGTCTTGCCTATCAGACTGAGATAAATGTCGTTTGCAAATGATTTAAAACTATCCTCGAATATGAATAAATATGTTATATCTGAATCAACGCTTCTATAAGGGCCATAGTTTTTGACCCCTTGAAACTGAGAAAAACCAATCTTACCATTTCCAAAAACATATTGCTTTTTTTCCAGCTTATTTGCTGTAAGATTTACTAAATCATTATTGAATTTAAGCTCATCCATTTCTGTTCTAAAAACAAGCAAGTCTTTAAGTTTATAATCTATAAATCCTCTTATCTTTTGATACTTGTCTGCGTAATAGTTCTTATTACTTCTATAATTTTTATCTAAGCTCAAGCTTAATCGTTGCACCTCTTTGTTAAACGCTAAACCTTGTTTTTTTCTAAATCGAAAATCAATTAGAAATCCAAATTGTTTTTTTGCTTTTAAGTAGTATGGGGCAACATTAATTACTTGATTACCGTAATCCGTCTCATTGAGAATGAAATCAAAGGAGGTTTCAAATCTTTTACGGCGTATATTGAAGGTAAGGGAATCGTCCTCAATTGTTTCTAGTTTATTTCTAAGTAAAGTGGACAACCACCTTTTGGTAAGCTCAACATTTTCCCATATTGAGCAAGTGTATTCTTCAAAGCCTTCTCTATTATCAAAGGATACAATGAATTTTTGATATTCCTCATTATCTTTTGGCACTAAACTATAAACATGTAATGCTTCCTCTTCAATGGCTTGTTGATTATATTCCGTTCTAAACAATTGAATTGTTCCCTCTTCATTGAGGAGATTTATGAAATTTAATTTTATTTCTTCCATCCTGTTTGTAGCTATTAGCTCGTAAGAAAATAACAACTTTATTTGTAGTCCTACAAATATTATTGTTCTAAATAATCAAATTTGCCTTCTCATCGGCTATTCCAATACTGAGCGTATTCCCCGAGTTAAAATTCAAAAAGTCAGCTTCAATTCCATCGCTAAAAATCACTCCGTTTTGGGGCATCTTGGATTCAATTTTTAGTCGTTGGTTTTTCGTAATCGTCCCATACCCCAAATCTATCTGTGACATTTTGCTCAAAAAGGGTTCGCGAACCACAAATAACAGTTTTTCATCCTCCCAATTTATACGAGCATCAAACGCTCTCTTTTGTTTATAAAAGTATTGATTGATGTTATTGGTCATATTAAAAACCGAACTGATCCAACCCGTAGCACCGGCTCCGGTGGACACCAAAATTCCACTGGAGGATTGACTTTCCTTTTTTCCTTTGAACTCAAGGTTATATCGTGACGAAACATGGGATGCTACACCAATATAGAAATCATTGAATGCCAACAAAGTCTGACCGTCATTCATAGCAGCTTTTGCCATAGTCACTTTTTTTGATTCATATGTCCCATTGACAAAACCTTTGATTGCGGACAGAAACGTTTGTGGACCATGAGGCAACAAAATACCATCGTAGCGTTCCTCATCCGGGTTTACGGCTACTATAGGAAGTCCTTTGACATATTTGGCCGTATTCGCAACCAGCCCATCTTGACCAATGACCACTATCACATCTCCTTCTGCGAACATATACGTTGGCAAATAAGAGCGAAAAAGGACTTTGCTCTTGAACAAAGGGGAAATTGCTTTTTGAACATGGCCAAGGGAGGTATAAAATTTATTGTGCTCTTGTTCATAGAAACCGAAATCCTCCCCTGAACGCTCCAAATAAAACTTGGCCTGGGCTTTTGAATTGAAACGCTCTATGAGTTGCTCAAGCCTAGTTTTATCCCTAACAATAATGATTTTATCCAATTCCATATTAGGCTGTCTTTGTACCCATAATGGATTCCAGCAATTCGGGTGAAATATTGAGGTTGCCAATTTTATCGGCATTCTCAGCCAATTCCCTAAAGGCAAGTGCAATGTGGTTCCTTGGGTCGATACCTTTAGAATTGATGGCCATGAGTGTCTTCCAGTCCAATTCCTTATATGGGCGAAGATTGGCATGCAAAACATACTCTTTAGCATCTGCTTCTTTCTTTTCGTTTTCAACTCTCAAGTCAATAAGTTGCTGTTTGCTATCCTCCAAGGAGATATTGGAAGCCATATCCATTTCTTTGAGCTTCTGTTCATTTTCTTGTTTTACCAATTCGGTTTCCATTTGCTTTTCAGCAATTTGTTTTTGTTTTTCCTCAACCGCAATTTCCGTATTCAGCTCAGTTTCTTTTATGATACGCTCTTGCTCAACGGCAAAATTTCTCCGCTCATAAATAGCCTGATCCGCTTCTTTTTGAAGCGATTCCCGCATTTGTGCTTCCAAAGCCCTGGCCATTTCAGGGTTTGGGGTTACCCCCAAAACATTCACACTTAGAATTTCAAGGCCAAGCATATGGACCGTTTTGGAGTTTTGGACACTCTCCATTATCTGTGTTTCAATTTGCTGCAATTGACGTAAAGCTTCCTTAAGACTTAACCTTTGTATAACTCCGGCACTTGCGGTTTGGGCCTCATTGATGATACGCTGCTGAATTTTCTCATTATCATCCTTTATATAGTATCCTTTGCTATCAACAGTGAAGTCAAGAACTTCGGCCAATTGCTTTGGATCCTTGACCTTATAGGTAATCTGACCCTGGATGGATACTTCTTGATAGTCCTTTGTAGTTTCCTTAAAAATGAACTGAAAGTCTTTACTCTCCATTGGAATTGAAACTATGGAAGAGTTGGGAGCAAAATAAAAGAAAGAGAGCCCCCTACCTTCTTTTTTTGTTTTTCCATTTTTGAAATGGATTACATAATTCATCGAATCGAATTTGATATAGTTTATTCCGAACATAACGACAGGGTTTTAGATTTAATTTGTGTATTTATTACGCAAATATAAAATGTATTTTGAAGCCCCGCAAGATATTTTGCGTTTTTTTTACACAAATTATATTTTAATGGAATATATCAATGTCAGATTTCGAAGATAATGCCCTCTTTTTTCAACTGGAAATAGCGCTTTTTATTAAAGCTAAAAAGGCTTGCTGGCCTTCCTGGGCCAACAGAAACCTTCTCATCCAACTCGTCCAAAACTTTCAGGCTATTAATTTTCTTTTTGAAATTTCTTCTATCAATTTCCCGATTCAAAAGGGTTGTGTACAGTTTTTCCAAATCGGAAAAAGGAAACTTTTTATCGAGCAGTTCAAACCCAATGGGCTCGTAAGTAATTTTTCCCCGCAATCTTTCGATTGCAATTTTGAGAATTCTTTTATGGTCAAATGCCAATTTCGGCAACTTCTCAATATTGAACCAATTGGCTTCCTCGGCATCTGTTGAAGCGTTCAATTTAAAGGCATTGGGCTTTACCAATCCAAAATAGGCCACTGAGACCACCCGCCCCCTGGGGTCCCGCTCCAATTCACCAAAGGTGTATAGCTGTTCCAAGTAATTTATCTTGACGCCTGTTTCTTCCGCCAACTCTCTCCCTACCGCTTGTTCCAAGCTCTCGTTTTCCAACACAAAACCTCCTGGAAGTGCCCATGCGTCCTTAAAAGGCTCGAATTTCCGCTTCACCAACAATACCGATATTTTTCCTGAGTCATAGCCGAACACCACAGCGTCTAC
Organism: Muricauda sp. SCSIO 64092; assembly: GCF_023016285.1. GTDB lineage: Bacteria > Bacteroidota > Bacteroidia > Flavobacteriales > Flavobacteriaceae > Croceivirga. The sequence goes on along the minus strand of NZ_CP095413.1, from coordinate 2,457,067 downwards.
AGTGAGTTGAATGGTATTTACCATATGCGTACATTTTACACAAATATAGCTTTTTTGGGTTTTCCAAAAGAATCCAAGTGTGTTGCAAAAAAAGTCCCCAGCTCGCGCTGAGATCTTCCAATACCGTCATGGTCCCACCCGCGCCAGTTCGCTAGGCTTAGGGACAAGAAATCCCCATTTGACCAGTCTCAGTAAGATTAAAGAAAAAGTACTATTCCGGAAATTTCTTAAAAATTTCCTTTAACATTCGATCCATTAACGTTTGATCGGATATGTGGGACTTGATATTTTCTGCGATACCCACCCAAACCAATTCCTTGGTTGAGCTATCGTACATTTCAACGACTAAACTTCCCTTTTTATAGGGCTTATTATTGGTTGTGCTTTCATCACTTGAAAGATACCTCTGGCCCCCTGATGCACCTGTTGCGGAGTAGTTTGGACTGCTCCCGGCAGAACCTCCCGAAGAGGCCTGTTCGTATTTGCTCTTCGTATTTTCATTACTGTTTATTTCCCTATTTGTCCTCAATAAAAGCAATAGGTCCGGGTTTTTGTTATTGATTGAATACCCTTTTTTGATCATTTCGTTGTTCAGGGATGAAACTAAAGCGGGTTCCACGGAATTGTCGGCATCACTATTGAACGCATTGATGTCAAAAGTTGTATTTGGCAAATAAGCGAAGGTTTGGAATTCATTAAAGTTACCTTCTATGGCTTTTTTTGTTTTGATGTTTGTTGCACAACTTCCCAGAAGTACTAATCCTAGAATAAGCAGAATTTTTGTGGTATTTTTCATAGCGGTAGCTTTAACCCTTAAGATAGTATTTTCTTACGTATAAAACCAATTAGAAGCGTTAATCTTCTACCCAAAAAGGGATATTGGCATGTGCCGAATGGTCATGATCATCTTCCACGTAGATAAACAATCTATAGGCCCCTTTTTCTTCCGGAGCACGAAAAGTGGCAAAATCCGCCAAAGGTCCTGCAAATAGCCCGTCTATTTTTTCAGGAATGTATTCTGCATCCCCACCGGTTTTTGAAGATTGGCTCTCCCGCATAATTTCCCACCGATAGGTCAATTCATCCTTATCTGGATCTTTTGCAACTACCCGTGCCTTATAAGATCTATTGGCCGTCAATCCAATACTATTTTGAGCCCTCTTTCCATCCAAAGTAAAGTCTTCCAATTGCGGGCTTCGATTTTTGGGCCACTCGCCATTCCAGGCATAATGCATCATATCCACTGACTCCGTTTCCATCCCGTTGGGCAGGAACATGCCAAACCAGGTAGGAGTGCGTTCCTGTTTCTGGCCCCATAAGAAGACAAAGGAGCCCATTACCTGTTTTGGTAGCCCCAAAATGGATTTTTGGTAGCGCTGTAAATAAAGATTTGCCTTTTTAGAGCTATTATTTTCCAAGGGAGCCCCCCAATCTGTTTTTTCCACCTCCCAATAACCGGTGGCACCCCATTCGGTGACCAATAGGGGTCCCTTATAACCCGAGTCCCGAATGAGCTGGGGAAGTACATCCATGGGACCATAGAGTTGAATACTCAAAAAATCAACCTCCGGTGCTTTTTTGGTCACTAGGCTTACGAGTTCCTTATCGATACCGGCCAAAGGAGTCGTTGTTACATGGTTTGGGTCGATTTCATGAATCATTTTGGCGATTTCATTCACCGCATCCCAAACTTTGGGGTTTTGGGATTGTAAATTCATTTCATTGCCAATGCCCCATAACATGAGTGCCGGATGGTCCTTAAGGGCCAGGACCCGTTTACGGATACGCTCCAATTGCATCTTGACCGCCTTTTTGTCGTTGTAATCAAAGCCATGGCGTTCCAGGCCTACCCAAATCCCCATCATCACCTTTAACCCCAATTCATGGGCTTTGTCCAAGACCTCCTTTCCGTTTTCCGTGCTCCATGTCCTAAGGGCGTTTGCGCCATGCCTGGCCAGGGCTTCTATATCCCCGTTGTCGACACCAGCCCCTTTTACGTAAAAGGGTTCCCCATTTAAAAAGAGGCGGTAGCCATCGTCGGTCATCCGAATTTCGGATTTGGTTGTCTGTGCCTTCATGTCCTGCATAATAAACAAAGGGTTGGAGAACAAAAAAATCAATACCATCAAAAAGGGCTTATAAAGCGATGCAAAGTGGTCCATTTTCATATTTGTCCTTATTTTGCTTTCTCGAATCAATTCAGCTTCACCTCCCAAGCCGCTATTCCCCAAAATCCGAAAAGTCTGCTACCCCGGCTTTTCCCAAAGCACGGTTGACCTTCGCTCCCTCCTTGGCGATGATCTGCTCCAACGCCCCAAGGTGCCGGTCCAATTCCGCAGAGAGCTCCTTAAATACCTTGTAAGCCCCATCAGTAGGTCGGGCATCTCCATTCTCGACACTGCGTCGTAGGGAAGCCAGGCGGTTATTAAGCTTTATAGGGAAGTTCAAGGGGTCCTGGTTGGATTGGTTTTTCACCTGGTAAAGTTCCTGCTCAATCGCAGCAAGCTTGTCCAAAAAGGGTTGGGCCGTGCTCTGGTAAGTGGCCGTACTCAGCGCATCCTTATTTGCCTCCAAATGTGCCCGTATCTTGCGAATATGGATTACTGCTTCGTTGGTGGCACTGGTTTTTTGAACGATTTGCTGGGAAAGGTCGAATTGCTCCTGCAAATCGGCTTCGGTGATCCCCTTTAAATTGGGATCCATCAAAACGTCAAACGAATGTGTTTGGCTTTCTCCTCCCACTTTCATCCGCACCTGGTAGGTGCCCAATGGGGCTTTTGGGCCCCGCTTGGGCCTCGCACTCCAGATGATCATCCCTTCAAAATCCGTAGCTCCCTTATAACGCAGATCCCAGGAAAATGTATTCAGCCCCTGTGCAGTTGTCGGCTTGGTAGACCCGCCTTTTTTCCACCAGGGAAGATCTGGATCTTCCTCATATTCTGGCTTGCTCCCCATAAACGTATCGATGAGTTTGCCTTCCGCATCCAAGATCTCAAAGGTGATGGTGTCCAGTTCCTGCTTCAGGTAATACTGCACATTTGCATCGTAGACCCCACGAATTGCATCGGCCGGTTCAAATAAAACAGCCTCCTTTTCTTTCATTTCCGGAGTATACTGCCGTAGCGGACGAATGTCATCCAGGATCCAAAAGCCGCGCCCGTGGGAGCCCACTACCACATCGTTGTCCTTCACCACCAAATCCCGAATGGGCGTGTCCGGCAAATTGCCTTGCAGGGATTGCCAGAGGGCCCCATCGTTCAGGGAGAAATACACCCCGTGTTCTGTTCCCAAATACAGGAGGCCTTCCCGCTTCGGGTCTTCCCGAACGGCCCGGGCAAAATGTCCGTCTTCAATACCGCTTATGATTTTCGTCCAGGTCTTCCCATAGTCATGTGTTTTAAAGACGTAAGGCTGGCGGTCGTCCACCTGATAGCGGTTGGCTGCCAGGAACAATGTCCCCGGACGGTGCCGGGATTCGTCAATAATGCTGATACGCGAAAACTTCGGTAGGCCTTCCGGGGTAATGTCCTCCCAGGTGCCGCCGCCATCGCGCGTTATGTGCATCTTCCCATCATCGGAACCGGCCCAGATCGTACCAATGTCGTGCCAGGAAGGCGCCAGGGCAAAGACCGTAGCGTAAATCTCCGGCCCATTCATATCCATGGTAATCACTCCCCCGGTCTTGCCAAGGGTGCTGGGGTCCGCATAAGTGAGGTCCGGGCTGATCTTCTCCCAGGATTGCCCATCATTCGTCGTCTTCCAAACATGTTGCGAACAGGTATACATCACGCTGGCATCCTGTTTTGCAAACATAATCGGGAAGGTCCATTGCCAGCGTTCCGGCAGGGCATCGGCAGGTTCCCCGGAGAAGAAACGCGGATATACCTGAATATCGCGAATCTGTCCGTTGCTGCGGTCGTAGCGTGTTAACAATGCCCCCTGGCTACCGGCATAAAAGATATCCGGGTGTTTCGGGTGTTGGGTAATCCAGCCGCTCTCACCACCGCCCACGGGATACCACCAGCCGTGGTTCGGTCCACGAGCCTGCATATGGCTCCAGCCGTCACTGGGCATGGCCAAGGTTGAGTTGTCCTGCTGGGCCCCGGCCACATGGTAGGGCACATCACTGGTCGCCATCACATGGTAGAACTGCGAAGTGGGAAAATCCTGTAAGGTCCAGGATTTACCGCCATTGATACTCACATTTCCACCTCCGTCATTGGAGTTGATCATCCGCTCGGGATTGTTCGGGTCAATCCAGAGGTCGTGGTTATCCCCATGCGGTACCTTAATCGTGATGTCAAAAGTTTTGCCCCCGTCCGTGGATTTATAAAAACCTGTGTTTAAACAGTAGACTGTTTCCTTATCCACCGGGTCGGCATAGATACGGGAGTAGTAAAAGGCGCGCTGTCGCAGCTTACGCTCATCATTGGTGCGTTCCCAGGATTTTCCGGCATCGTCCGAACGGAAAACCCCACCTTCATTGGCCTCCACAATGGCCCACACGCGGTTGGAATCTGCCGGGGATACCGTTACCCCAATCTTTCCGATAGGCCCTTCCGGCATGCCAGAATTGCCCGTCAAATCCGTCCAGGTGTCGCCCCCGTCCGTGGATTTCCACAGCTTGCTATCGCCACCTCCGCCCCACATTTTCCAAGCCTTTCGGTAGACTTCCCATGTAGTGGCGTAGATTACCTCCGGGTTATTGCGGTCTAGGATCAAATCTACCGCTCCCACCTTAGGGCTCACATACAATACTTTCTCCCAGGTTGTGCCTCCATCCGAACTGCGGAAGACCCCACGCTCCTCGTTCTCTCCATAAGGATGTCCCAGGGCCGCCACATAGACCAGGTCGGGATTTGTAGGGTGGATGCGGATGCGTGCCACTGCCTGGGTTTCCTTTAGGCCAAGATGCGTCCATGTTTCCCCGGTATCCGTGCTTTTGTACACCCCATCTCCCTGGGTAATGCTTCCACGTAATTGTACCTCCCCCATACCGATATAAACGACATCCGGATTGGATTCGGACACCGCCACCGCACCTACGGAAGAACTGGTCACCTGTCCGTCCGTCACGGGCTTCCATTCATTTCCGCCATCCGTCGTTTTCCAGAGCCCCCCGCCAGTAGCCCCAAAATAGTATTCATTTGGCCTGGCCGGACTTCCGGCACATCCCAGGGATCGTCCACCCCTATTCGGTCCAATGTTCCGCCACTCCAACCCTTCGTAGAAACCGGCGTCGATGGGGAGTTCTTTTGACGCCTGGGCGATGGTTGTTTGACCGCTTAAAAGTGTAACAATGCACGTGAAGATCAAAGATGGGATAATGTTGGTTTTCATGGGTTGGTGGATTTAGTTTGAAGGGGTCAGGGACCCCAATACCTTCATTTCAAATGACAGAGTAAGATAACGAAATGTTAGAAGAAGAAGAAAATAGATTCCGTTTATTTATCTGAATAGGATGTCTAAAGCATTGGATTCCGAAAAATCACAAATAGCTTTCTATCAATGTCCTATGGCAAACAAAACTACCTTCCTTTCTTGTCAATCATAGTTGATTCGATCCCGAATGGTACCATCCTGTCTATGGATAATCACATCGGCCTTATACTTTCTAGCCAAACGTTTCGCTTTTCTTATGGCCGTATCCTGACGTCGGTGTTTGGAGGTGATGCGTTTATTTCCCGCTCTCTTTACAGCCCAACCGTTATCATAGGGTACTACGTGCTGGTTCCAGGTTCTTCCCCGACTTCCCTGACGTGCACTTTTAAAGAAGACCTCGACAATTTCAATTAAAATGGCTATCCAGGATTTGGATTTGCTGCCTTTGGGCATAGTACTTTACTTGATTTTACCGAAGATACTGTTTTCAAAAAGGAATAGCGCTGGTTCGGAAATGCCATCGAGTCCGTTTCTTTTGTTGAAATGCAAAAACCCACACCTTGTTGTGCGGGTTTTCTACTTGATGTGGTTTCACCTGGGACTGAACTATTCTTTTATTTGACTCATTTTCAGTGATTTGTGAATCATCAAGATAGAACCAAAAAACGGTATAAAACCTGTCCAGGAATATAATTGGAAAATTTGCATTGTGCCAAGAATAAACATAAAACACTGAAAATGTTAAGTATTGATTTTCAGGTGGTTTTAGCAGTTTTTACGTAGATTTTCGCCTTTTGCTAAGTTCTTTTAGCACCTATTCTGAGAAGTTCTAATACTATATAAATCTATATACAATCTAGTGGCGATTATTCAAATGATATGGAAATCGATAATGTTGATGCTTCCCTCAAGCATAAGATTGGACATTTAGACCAAATGGGGTTTAATAATACAATCGATATGAAATGGAGCTTCGAATGGTGAAAAGTAGTCCACAGAGCTATTCGCAAAAACCTACTTGTTAAATATTATTACACTCTCTCGAAGTTTCTTTACATCAGGGCTATGCTTTGTTTTTCTTTTTTGAATATGCCTTAATACTCCTATTTCTTTAAGGGAAAGTCCTACCTGAGACCCGATGTCTCCCAATATCAAATCCACGGGAATTTCTTTATTGGCATAAGCTGAGTTTGATACTATAATCCATATTTGAGACCCTGATGCGGCCGACAACTTTAATTCTTCAAAAAGTACTTTCATATCTTCGAAATATGCCTGAATCATTAGAGGTATCTTTTTATGCATTAATTGAGTTGGATTGTTAATTACGTGGGCCATACTTTCTTTGTAGATTACTCCAAAGTCATTGCTCTTTGGGTTATTCCAAATAGCTCCGTGAATATGAGAGCGTAAAGTTCGAGTGCGTAGATTATATAAATCCTGCTTAGTCGATAAAAACTTCCCTAAAAAAAGTTCGGGTCTATAGATATCAGTGTAATCAAAAGTGTTTAAATATGGTGGAGATGTTACACAAAGATTGAATTTTTTCTTCTTGTTGGTGTCCGATAGATAGCTCCTCACATCCTGATTGACAATTTTTGCTTTGGTTATAATTTGACTTAAGTCCAAATCCTCTTTAATATGGTCAATTTTGGTCTGAAAAGACTCCTGAAAATTCTCTAGCTTGTAATCCAATTGAGACCAACTACTCCGATATTTGAGTCCCTTCCCATCTTTTTTGGCATTACAGTTTTCCATTGCGGCAGTTATCAATGCAAGCTGGAAAACGCTTCTTATTGGGATGCTTTCTATTTTTTGCGCTTCGGTCCAGCCTCCTTCAAACCCCCTGATAACTGTTGTGTTGAAAAGCCATTTGTCTAGCTTATCTGTTTTTGTAAATGTGGAAAACCCTTCAAGTTCTGACTTCCTGCCTTTTTCTATGCCCATTTTAACTGGACCTAAGTGCTTCTCCAATGCTTTGGAATCAATAGAAACAAGTTTGGTCTGTGATAAAAAAGATGTAAATGGATTAACCTCAACCCCAATTGAATCAATTCCAAGTAGCGAAGCTGTTAATGTAGTTGTTCCGCTACCATTAAAGGGGTCAATTATCAGCTTGTCAGGTCCCAAATCAAGCTGTTTAATAGCAAATTCTACTAATTCCGAAGAAAACCCCTCTTTGTAGTAATACCACCGTTGGCGGGGCAAAATACCGGTGGCTTCGAAATTCGAATATCCTAAATTTTTTAGTCCAAAGTTATTATTTATCATTTTACAATTGGTTCCATAAAAAACCTTATAGGCTTTTCAAAGTCAGTTCTTCCTTTTTCGTATTCTGGATCAAATTTTAGTGGCTTATTTCGGTAGTAACCTCCATCGGCAGCACTTATCTCTGTGGTTTTTTTATTTGTATTCCATCTTCTGCCATCGAATACGACCAAGTATCCAGATACTATTTTAGTAAAAGCAAATCCTTTGTTGTTATCTAAATACTGAACCAATTGATCAGCTCCACTTCTTGCGTGGGTATCAGATTTTGCAGTAAGTTTATCTTTAACTGAGTCATAAGACTTTCCCACCCATTTGACTTCGATGAGCGCAACATGGGAGCTGTACGTCCACGTAACTTTGATGTCAACAGGACGAGATCTGTCCACATATTGCTCTGGCATTACTTCGGGACTCCCTCTAAGCCGAATACTTAAGAAATCATGTAGACAATCACGCATTATGCTTTCTGGCCCCGGGACAAAGAAGATTCGGTTTTCTTCATGCCATGCATTTTTTAGAAATGGCCCGCTTGAATTTTTAGCTCTTTTCAATTCATATTCCTCAAATGCTTCTTCTAAGTCTTTATATGTTGGATGTTGGAAATAGCTTTCAGTATCCATCAATTCTGGAAGAGTCGAAACCTCGGTTTTACCATAAAATACCTCCCCGTCTTTGTTAAGACAATAAACAATGGCCTTATTTCTTATTTCCTCAATGTCAGGAACCCAATCTGTGCAATATGATATCTGGCCTTCAAGCACCTCAATAACCAAATGCTTGCAGGATACAGAAGCAAAAATATCAACTGTGGCTGCCTTATTTACGCTTGGAGCAATTTCAGAAAGTCTTACATCTTCAACCAAAGGAGCAAAAACCGTTATCGAAGTAAAGTCTCTTAGTCTAAGGTTTTTATATATAAGGGTTATGTTGTCATTCATAGCACCTAGAACTAGTAAGGCGCCTTCTCCAAAATCTCTCTTCACGATTGGAACAAAGGCATTTTCAGCGCTTTCCTTTAAAAACTTACTTAACCCTTCAAGACTATTCATTAGCAACAGACAACTTAGGTTTGTAAAAAGCAAGAGAATTAACCCATAAATAGGCGGGCATTATAAGCTCTTTGCTTTCTTCACTTATCGCTTCTTTAAGAATACTAAATTGTTGATATAGTAATGCATGTCCGCTGCCGTCGGAATCGAGCAAGTTTCTTCTTGCATTCACAGAACGTGACAAACGTAATATAGGCTCTTCATTAATTGCCTTTGTTAATAACCCATATGGGAAAAAATCGACCATTAGGACCGCAGCCTTCAAATACTTTTCTCTGAACAAATTGCCTGAATGACTTGCTAGCTGAGCCAACAAAAAAGCCCCCTCAGTGGTTATAGTGTAATAATTATCCTTATCAGAATCATTTAGAAATTCGGCCTCTGCCAAAAAACCCATTGAATTTGACACATCATTACTGTAGGGACTGCCATTTTCATTCTTTATGAATAGGTAACCCCAAGAAGAAACATCTTGGCCATCATATAGAGCCAACAAACAGGCCAAATAGGCAAATAATTGAAGTTCTCCCTCGGAAAAGTCTCCAATTTTTGATTGAAGCTTATTTCCGATATAAAGGCAATCATATGTTCCCTCTGAAAGTGCCATTATTCGTTAAGTGCTGTTTCAATTTCCAAATAAGCCTCTTCTATTCTTGACTCAAGTTCAATCTGAACTTTTGAAAGCGTGGTCCAATTAATCATTCTTTCCAATTTCATACCTTGACTTTTGCATTCTTTAGCAATTTCTTTAAGAAGTTCTGAGGTGTTGATATTGGCGGTCATAATTAGTTGATAGCTGCGTTTTGAAAAGTCCGCAAACATTTTTCCCGCTTTACTTTCATAGGCAATATCAAGTGATCCTTCAGGAGTATCAACTGTAAGAGAACAGCTATTCGTTGCGTGTTCAATAAGTGCCATTCTTAAGGCTATGTCTAGAAAATATCTCTGGCTTTCAGAAAGCTGAAATACCTCTTTTCGAAAAGAATCATTAATCTCAAGATCTAGAGTTGTTCCCTTGGCATAAGTCTGCAATCGAATGTTTAGTTCTAAGCCAATAAAACTTTGAGCATAGTCAATAAATTTTGGAATGAATTGTTCCTCTGCTCCTTGATACTGTATTTTTAGCCTTCGCTCAAGTTCCTTTAATTCCTGTCTTTTGGTATTTTTATTGTCAATGGCTTCCTGTTTCTTTTCCTTAAGATTCTCTATTTGCTTCCGAAATCTAGTCACCAAATCAGTCAAGTCATCTCCTTTCTTTTTATAAAGGCTATTTAGAAACTCCTCGTTCTTGTTTTCGATCTCCGAGATTTTATTTTTGTTTTCAGAAATCGCTTTTTCAAGCACCAAACCTTCCTCTTTCAGCCGTAGTTCCCTAATATTTGAATTATTCAATTTAACACCTAGCTCCTTTATTTGCACATCTAAGGCTTTAAGATTGTCCAAAACCTCTTGCAATTCAGTCGAACTTTTGTTATTATTTAAACTATGATTTTCCTTAATGTACTTAACTAAAGAATCAAGAATTGATTGAAAATTACCTGTGGTGTTGATGGCATATTGCAGAGATTTGATTATTTCAATTATTTTCGGGTCGGATTCAATGTTGCTTTTCGGTTTTAGCGTATGCTTAAACAACTCTTCATAATCTCTTTTAAGTGTGTTAAGATTAAGAGAATAGTCGGCTACCTCCAGCTGAACTTGTTTTAATTCTTTCCTGTTGTTTTCAACGTTGTCTATTTGTTCGTTTAAGTCTTGGGTTAGGGCCTGATATTCGTTTAAAACTTCCTCAGGAACTTTACCTTTGTTATCATCGGCGTTTGCAAGAGAAATTAGATTTTCCAGTTCTTTGGTAGCCTGGGTAATGTCCCACTGCAAATTACTGGAGTCCGAGGTATACTTTTTTACCTTTTTTCTCAACTCATCAGCTAGTTTTGCATCCTCCGGGTTTACACCAAAGAAAAGGTACAATACTCTTTCCATCATTTCCTTATCCCAAAAAAGAAGTTGATGAGTCTCATCGAACGTTAAAACGAAATGTTGTATAAATACGTACTGGGAAAACTCTTGCAGACCTGCATCATCCGCCAAATTGTTCATATAAGCCTCATTAAGGTCATGTTGCGTATCAACTTGGCTTCCTTCCTCTTCGTCTTTACTTTTCCTAGTCCTAGAAAACAGCCTGAGTTCCTCGACTTCAAAGAATCCTCTCTCTATTTTATAATTAAAATCTCCTAGCTCAAAATGAACCTCAACACTGGCTAATTCCCTAGAAGATTCATCAATTCTTCCTTCGAAAAACTTATTGGCGAAGTTTTTATTTTTTGAGTAAAAAGCAGGAATTGAATTGTAAGCACTAAACGTTCTTTGCGGATTCCTAACGATTCCCGTAAGAGCATAATTAAGAATGGTCACAAAGGTTGATTTCCCAAGACCGTTGGCCCCGGCCAAGCAAAATACTTGCTTGTCCATTTCGAGTTCTATGACGTTATTTTTGCTATACAAACTGAAGTCATTGATAATAACTTTTCTTATTACAGGAAAATTAAATGGCTTCATTGGTCTTGTTGGAAATATGTCAAAATGACTTCTATGCCTTACGCCTAGACTTCAAATTTGAAAAAATTAATTAGGTTGATTGCCGTGTTTGAAACAAAAAAACCCAATGTAGGAAATTTTTGAAAACAATTAGGAAAATACTTCTATGCTATCTTCCTGGGTATATCATAATAGCTACTTTTCTCTTTTAGATTATCTATTAACTCATTGTATTTGGTACGTAACCATCCATACTTGGTCCTTACAGTTTGTGAGCTGCGATTTTTTAGTGCTTTGGTAATAAATATTCTTAATTCTCTAAGAAAAGTACGGTAATATTCGTGTTCATCCATATAAAACTCAGAGCCTTTGAAAAAATTCAAATAATACTTACCATCGAAGTCCTCCTTCCAAAAATAAGATGACTCTACATCATTAAGAAGCAATGATTTTAAATCTGTATCTCCATTTTGGATCAATGTGTCAACCAGTTCTTTATCAAATATTACCCTAGGGTATATTGCTATTCTGGACTCCAGTTCATATGCAGTAATCATTGCCGGGCCAAAGACAAGATTATCATTATGGAACAATTTTCCGTAAGAAATTCCACCTCTAACCAAATATCCTTTAAGGATAAAATTTATTATAATCCTCATGATATCATCCAATAATTCTACAAAGGCATTTTTGTCGGATAGTGCAAATGAAACAACAATGGAATCACTAAATTGAGTAATTCTTCTATTCCTATTGGACTCCCCAATTGAGCGCATTTTAATCGGTAGAAGATTTAAAAGCTCAGAAATTTCTCTTGCTTTTGAAGTGACTTCAAGGTTGTTTTTATCGGTACTTTGTCTCACATGCTCAGAAAAACCTAAAATGTCAAGGAATAGACATGCTCGTTCTTCATAAATTACATTGTTGCTCATTCAGTCTGAATAATATTCCTTCTTAACTAAGATAATACTTATCCTAAGGCCATATGCGTCAAGATACCATTGCTTTTACAATTTTTTTAACTCTGTTGAATAGTTATAAAACCTATCATGATTGCAAAACGGCGGTATTGCTTTCTTTTCGTTTTCTGAAAAAGGACCTACATTACAATAACCTTATCCACTGAAAAAGAAATTGAATTATTCCAACCCGGGGGGTCCTAATTATTTAGATTTTCTGAATAACTTTTAGCTTTTCCAATAAAGTAACTTAAATCATTGCTCTTAAAAAGACTTACAATACAATTGCCGTACAACAAAGAAACAAAAAATCCGCAATCATCTTTTTATCAATGAATTACGGATTTTTAAAGTGGTCCCACCTGGGCTTACCTCGGCTCCGCTCGGCATGAACTTCTCGCCCGGTCTTTGTTGCACAAAAAAAGCTACAACTATCGTTGCAGCTTTTCCACCACTTCGTGGTCCCACCTGGGCTTACCTCGGCTCCGCTCGGCATGAACTTCTCACCCAGGTTCATTCCATGAAAAAAGCCCTCACTTTCGTGAAGGCTTTCTTACCACTGTCGTGGTCCCACCTGGGCTCGAACCAGGGACCAACTGATTATGAGTCAGCTACTCTAACCAACTGAGCTATAGGACCTAGTTGTGTTTATTCTTTAACCACTGCTTGCCGTACCCCGATTTAAGGTACTTCTCTCGTTTTCTCGCAGTGGGTCGATCGGGATATTCCTCGACATAAATCAATTGCCAGGGGCGATATCCCTTTGTACTTCTTGTTTTTCCGCTATTATGTTCTCTAAGCCTCTTCTCAACATTTTGGGTCAACCCAACATAAAGCCTATTGTCAATTTCGCTTTTAAGAACGTAAACAAAAACCATTTTATTAAATGAACGTCAGCTACTCCCTGCCTGCCGTTACCCTGCCGGCCTACGGCCAGTAGGCGGGCGCCAGGTAGGCAGGTAACCAACTGAGCCCCGCCTACCATCTGCTAAATGGACAGGTATTGGACCGTTGTCAATGGATAATTGATGATGGAAAATCTCCAAAATCAACTATCCGTATTTCAATATTTCCTTCTTCTGGTCCCCTATTGCCAAATTTCATGCGCTATAGTGGCGAAGAAGGATGCAAAACTACTATTTATTTTCCGCTACCACAATACTATAGGTCCTATTCTTGGCTGTTGCCCGGGCAGAACCCCAATGTCAAATTAATGTTATATTCTGCATTAACGT